>JANOAH010000341.1:0-23375 GCA_031411075.1 Erythrobacteraceae bacterium | reverse complement strand
GGAAAGCATCACAGCGCCGCGTTGTTGTAGCAATGCCAGGTCAGCACCGCGATCGCGCCGCGGTGCGGGCGCCAGGGTTCGGCCAGCGCGCGCACGGCCTTTTCGCTCGGCCGCTCCTCCAGCCCGAGAATACGGCCGAGGCCCGCCTGGACGGCGAGGTCGCCGGCCGGCCAGATGTCGGGCCGGCCTTCGGCGAACAGCAGGTAGATTTCGGCCGACCAGCGGCCGATGCCCTTGATCCGGGTCAATTGCTCGATCGCCGCTTCGTCGTCGGCCGGAAGCGCATCGAGATCGAGCGCGCCGCCCGCGACCAGCTCGCACAGCGAGCGGGCATAGCCCTGCTTCTGCCGCGACAGCCCGCAGGCACGCAGCTCGTCGAAATGGGCGGATAGCAAGGCCTCCGCGGCCATCTCCTCGCCCAGGAACGCCTCCATCTTGCGCCACATGCTCGCCGCCGCGGCGACGCTGACTTGTTGGCCGACGATCGTGCGCAGCAGCGTGCGGTAACCGCGCTCGCGCAGCCGCGGTTCGGGGTAGCCGGCCACCGCCACCGCGCGCGCGATGCCCGGCTCGATCGCCGCCACCGCGTCGATCCCTTCGCGCAACTGCTGTGCCGTCAGGCCCATCGTGCCTCCGCTTGCCAAACCGGGTCGCGTTCCGTAGCAGCCCGGCGCCTGAAAGGAACCTGCCTGCAATGCCCAGATTGATCGTCACCACCCGTTCGGGCGAAACCCGCGAAGTCGAGGCGGCGGCCGGGCTGAGCGTGATGGAAGCGATCCGCGACAACGGCTTCGACGAACTGCTGGCGCTGTGCGGCGGGTGCTGTTCGTGCGCCACTTGTCACGTCCACGTCGATCCCGAATTCGCCGCCCTGCTGCCGCCGCTCAGCGCCGACGAGGACGACCTGCTCGATTCAAGCGACGACCGCGATGCCACCAGCCGCTTGTCCTGCCAGCTACCGTTCACCGACGCGCTCGACGGCCTGCGGGTCCGGATCGCCGAGGAAGATTAGATCCTCGCCGTTCCGGGGAGGAACAAGACTGATTTCTTCGGTAACAAGCGCAACTGCATTGCGCGGCGGGCCGCCGGCGGATTAACCCGGCGCGCATGACCGGCCCCGCGCTCACCGATCCGCTCGCTCTCATTGGCAACACGCCGCTGGTGCTGCTCAAGGGGCCGAGCGAGGCGGCCGGCTGCGAGATCTGGGGCAAGTGCGAATTCATGAACCCCGGCGCCTCGGTCAAGGACCGCGCCGCGCTGTGGATCGTGCGCGATGCCGAGGCCAAAGGGCTGCTCACGCCCGGCGGTACGATCGTCGAAGGCACCGCCGGCAACACCGGGATCGGCCTCGCGCTGGTGGCCAATGCGCTCGGTTACCAGACGGTCATCGTCATGCCGGAAAACCAGTCGCAGGAGAAAATGGACACGCTGCGCGCGCTCGGCGCCGAGCTGGTGCTGGTGCCGCCGACCAAGTTCTCCAACCCCGGCCACTTCGTTCACACCAGTCGCCGGCTGGCGGAGGAAACGGCCGGAGCGGTGTGGGCCAACCAGTTTGACAACATCGCCAACCGCAAGGCCCATATCGAATCGACCGCGCCCGAGCTGTGGGAGCAGATGGACGGCCGGATCGACGGGTTCACCTGTTCGGTCGGCACCGGCGGGACGCTGGCCGGCGTCGCGCTCGGCCTCAAGGAGCGGGACGAGACCGTGCGCATCGCGCTGACCGATCCGCACGGCGCGGCGCTCTACAGCTATTACGCCTGCGGCGAGCTGACCAGCGAGGGGACGTCGGTGGCCGAGGGGATCGGGCAAGGGCGGATCACCGCCAATCTCGAAGGCGCGCCGATCGATACCCAGTTCCGCATCTCGGATGCCGAAGGGCTCGAATGGGTCGCCCGGCTGCTGCGCGAAGAAGGGCTGTGCCTGGGGCTGTCGAGCGGGATCAACGTCGCGGGCGCGGTGGCGCTGGGCAAAGAACTGGGGACGGACGCGCGCGTGGCGACGATCCTGTGCGACACCGGCTTCCGCTACTTGTCGACGCTCTACAACCGCGCCTGGCTCGAGAGCAAAGGCCTGCCGGTTTTCGACTGGCTGGGTTAATCCGCGCCCGCTAAAGCGCAGGTCATGGCTACCGATCCGCACGACCCGATCGCTCCTGCCGAGCCGCCGCCGGCGCCGCTCGCCCCGACGCGCTCGCAATCGGTGCAGCGGCTGCAGATCGGGCTGGTGGGCCTGGGCAGCATGATGCTGCTGGTTGGGCTCGCCAATATCATTCTCACCAACGCGCAGCAGAACCAGGCGCAAGTCGTACCCGACGCTGCCTCGACGGTGGCGGCCGAGGCTGGTGCCGACGAAGGCAGCGATCCGCTGGTCGATGCCGGCGTGGTTCCGGCCATGCCCGACGAAGATGCCGCCGACGCGGCCGATGCGAACGGCGCGCTGCAGCCTTAGCGCCGCGGCCGGCGCGCTGCTGCTGGGTTTCGCCGGCGCCTGTCACGCCGATGAGCCGCCTGCGCCCGATGCGGCGGCCGAAGCGCCCGACGATCGGCCCGCGCTGGGTCTGATGGGCACGATACCGCTGTACTGGGGCGAAGCGGGCGATCTGGGCGAAGTGCTCAACGGCGGCGGCGCGCAGCACTGGGCCCGGGGGCAGCTCGAAGCCGATTACCGGCTGGCGCCGCTCGACTCGCTCGACACGCAAAGCCTTGCCGAAGTCGACCGCCTGCTGCTCGCCCAGCCGCGCGCGCTGAGCGGGGCGGAAAACGTGGCGCTCGATGCCTGGGTGCGCGCCGGCGGGCACCTGCTCCTGTTTGCCGATCCGCTGATGACCGGGGAGACTCGCTATGCCGTGGGGGACCGCCGGCGCCCGCAGGACGTCGCGTTGCTGTCACCGATTCTGAGGCATTGGGGGCTCGACCTGAGCTTTGACGACTCGGCGGGCGAAGGGGTGGCCGTACGCCCTATCGGTGCCGGGCGCGTTCCGCTCAATCTGCCCGGCAGCTTTGCGTTGACCGCGGGCGACGCGCAATGCGTGCTGGCCGGCGAGGGTGTGCTGGCGGACTGCCGGGTGGGCCAGGGCCGCGTGACCGTGCTGGCCGACGCGGCTCTGCTCGATCTGGCGCAATCCGATCCCGCGGCCCCGGCGGCGCTGCGTTGGCTGGTCGAGCGAGCCTTTGCCGCGGCGCGGGAAACCGCGGGGCGTCGCTAGTCTTTTCGTTCAAATATAATCGAATCAATGCCATGGGGCCTGTCCTGGGCATGGTTCGGCACGCCTGGTGTATGAAAAAGGCGGTCTAAACCCACGCGGGCGCAAAGAAAAAGACACCTTTGCCCACAGTATCCCGCGATTTCCCCTTTTCTCCCGCGTTTGGCCGCGATAGATAGCGAGTCCATCGGACAACTGGCCCGTGTGATTCCGCCGTTTCGCGGATCGACCGAGCGCGCGACCTCGCGTGCCGGCGCGGGAGAGGCATGGCCGATGGGGGTTTGACGGTTTTTCCGGCGGGGAAACGGGGTGGCGAAGGCTTCGGCAGGGTACAGCGGACAGGGCTTTTCGCCGCGTGGCGAAAAGGGCCGCTTCGTGCTGCCCCCTTCGTTCCGCCACGCCATCGCGCCCAAGGCCGAGGATAACCGGGTGCTGTGCCTGGCCAAGCACGATCGCTGGAACTGCCTGACCGGGTTCGGCCTCGCCCGCACCGACACCTTCGACACGCTCGCCGGTATCGACGAGGACAATGCCATCCGGCTGGGCAAGGATTTCGACCGCGATTGGCGGCTGACCCAGTTGTGGAGCTTTTCCGAAGTCGGCTTCGACGCCAGCGGCCGCTTCGTTCTGCCCGATCACCTGGCCGAGCTGTGCGGCATCGCCGAGGGAATCTGCTTCCTCGGCGGCGGGCAGTTCTTCACCTTGTGGGCGCCGGCCAGCCTCTATGCGATGGGCGCCGGCTGGGAAGGCCAGCAGGCGGTCTGCCGCAAGCTCGAAGCCGACGCCAGGGGCAAGCGCAAGTGAGCGTCCCGCACACTCCCGTTCTCCTCGACGAAGTGATCGCAGCGCTCGCGCCGCGCCCTGGCGACGTGATCGTCGACGCCACGTTCGGTGGCGGCGGCTACACCCGGGCGATTCTCGACCAGGGCGCGACAGTCCACGCGTTCGACCGCGATCCCGACGCGATCTCCGCCGGTAGCACCTGGGCAGAAACGCGCGAGCAGCCGCCGCGGCTGGTACTCCACCCACGCCGATTTTCGGAGATGATCGCCGCGCTGGCCGAAGCCGGCGTCGCCCGGGTCGATGGCGTGGCGATGGATATCGGCGTGTCGTCGATGCAGCTCGATCAGGCCGCGCGCGGGTTCGCGTTTTCGACTGATGGTCCGCTCGACATGACGATGAGCCGGGCAGGGCCGACCGCCGCCGACTTCCTCAACGCCGCGCCCGAGGCGGAGATCGCCGATGTGCTGTTCCAGTATGGCGAGGAGCGCCAGAGCCGCCGCGTCGCCCGCGCCATCGTCGCGGCGCGTCCGCTCGCGACCACCGGCGAACTCGCACAGGTCGTGCGCAAGGCGCTCGGCTATCGCCCCCACTCAAACAAGGGCGCTGCGCCCAAGGATCCGGCCACCCGCAGCTTTCAGGCGATCCGCATCCATGTGAACGCCGAGCTCGACGAGCTCTTCGCGGGCCTCGCCGCTGCCGAAACCGTGCTTCGCGCCGGGGGCCGCCTGGCGGTGGTCAGTTTCCACAGCCTCGAGGACCGCATCGTCAAGACTTTCCTGCGCGAGGCCGCCGGAGCAAACGCCGGGACCTCGCGCCACCTTCCGACCGCGCGACCGGGCGCGCAGCCGACGTTCGAGCGGCTGTCGAAGGCGATCCGCCCGTCCGATGCCGAGACCCTGCGCAATCCGCGCGCGCGATCGGCCACGTTGCGGTCGGCTGTCCGCACTCCGGCACCGGCGAGGGCTGCGGCATGACCCCGCATAGCCGCATCCGCCGCGTTGGCTGGATTGCCACTTTGGCGGTGTGCACCGCGCTTTACCTGCTGCTGCACCTGAAGGTGAACGCGGTACGCAGCGACGTGATCAATGCGGAGCGCGAGATCGTGGCGCTCGAACAGCGCAAGCTGCTGCTCGAAACCGAGTTCGAGACGCGGTCGAACCAGCTCCAGCTCGCCGCCTGGAACCGCGTCGATTTCGGCTATGTCGCGCCCAACGCGGCGCAATTCCTCGAGAACGAGCGCACTCTGGCGCGCTTCGGCACCCCGCGCCCGGCCGGCGCACCGGCGCCGATCCGCGTCGCCGGCAACAGTGCCGAGGAAACCCCGGCGTTTCCCAAGCTGGTTTCGCCGCTCACCGGCAAGCCGATCGACGAAGCCCTGATCGAACCAGAGGCGCGCCCGGCGCGGCCCGGTTCGCTGGTGGCGATGACCGCGTCCGGCGGCAACGCGGTGCGCATCCCGCTCGGCGCCGTGGTGGGGAGCGCGAGCCGGTGAACGCTTACGCCATTCAGGTCGCGGTGCCCGCCGGACGGGTCCAACTGGTCGACGTGCGCCGCCGCGCGCTGCTTCTCGCACAGCTCAGGATGTTGCTGATCGGCGCCGTCTTCCTTGCGCTCGCCTGTGCAGCACTGCTCCGAATTACCTGGCTCGGCGTGGTCCAGCCGGCGCCAAGTCATCGCTCGATGGCCGATGCCCTGCTGCCGCCGCGCGGCGAGATCACCGATCGCAACGGGGTGCCGCTGGCGCGCGCCTTCCCCGCCTATGCGCTGTGGTTCAATCCGCGGGCAATGGACGATGGCGGCCCGCCGCTGGTGCAGAGCGCGGCCAGCGTGGCGGCGCGGCTCAAGGCGATCTTCCCCGATCTCGACGAATACGCGGTCACCCGCCAGCTCGAAGCGGGCAAGGCCGGTTACTTGCACCGCCGGGTGCTGCCCGAAGACGCCAACCGCGTCACCGCGCTCGGCGAACTGGCGCTCGAACTGCCGCGCGAGACCGACCGCCACTATCCGCAAGGCTCGATGGCCGCGCACGTGCTCGGCTATGTCGAAGATGGCGAGGGGCGCGTCGGCATGGAGGCCGCGCTCGACGATCAGCTCAGCGATCCGGCCCGCCGCGGCGCGCCGGTGGCGCTGTCGATCGACGCGCGGGTGCAGGGCGCGCTCGAAGACGAGCTCAACCGCGGCATGCGCTCGGTCAGCGCGGCGGGCGCGGCGGGGATCGTGCTCGACGTCGACAGCGGCGAAGTCATGGCGCTCGCCTCGCTGCCCGAATTCGATCCCAACAATGTCGATGCCGCGGGCCGCGACTTCGTCTTCAACAAGGTGACCAACCAGGTTTACGAGCTCGGTTCGACGTTCAAGCCGCTGACCGTGGCGGCGGCGATCGATGCCGGGACCGTTACCGATCTTTCACGCCGCTATTCGGCCAGCCCGTTCCATGTCGCCGGTTTCACCATCAGCGACAGCCACGGCCTGGGCGCGTCGCTCAACGTGCCCGAAATCCTGATCCACTCCTCGAACATCGGCACCGCGCATATCGTCGATGGTCTTGGCGCGGCGCGGATGAAGCGGGTGATGGGCGATCTCGGCTTCAACGAACGGCCCTATATCGAGCTGCCGGCGCGTGGCTTTCCGATCTGGGCCAGCGGCGACTGGCCGCGGCTGCGGGCCATGACGGTCGGCTATGGCCATGGCATCGCGGTGACGCCGCTGCACCTCGCCACTGCCTACGCGGCGATGGTCAACGGCGGCATTTGGCGCCCGGCGACGCTGCAGCGGGTCACGCCCGGGCAGGCCAACCGCGGCCGCCGCGTGTTCAAGGCCAGCACCAGCGCGCGGATGAACCAGCTCTTGCGGATGATCGCGCTCTACGGCACCGGCCGCAATGCCAACGCGCCGGGCTTCCGCGTCGGCGGCAAGACCGGCAGCGCGGAAAAGCCCGGCAGCGGCGGCTACAACAAGACCTCGCTGGTTTCGACCTTCGCCGCCGCCTTCCCGATGGACCGCCCGCGCTATGTGATAATCGTGATGTTCGACGAGCCCAAGGGCACGCTCGCCAGCTCGTTCCAGCGCACTGCGGCGTGGAACGCGGCGCCGACCGTGGGCCGGCTGGTGCCGCGGATCGGCCCGCTGCTCGGCGTGTTCCCCGACGACACCCGCGACATCGACATTACCGATCTGAAGCCGCTGGTCGGGGACAGCGAATGAAGCTCGCCCGGCTGGCCGAAGCGGCGGGTTTCGACGCTGGGGCATGGAGTGACGAGACGGTCACCGGCTTTGCCATCGATCATCGCAAAGTCGCGCCTGGCACGGTGTTCGGCGCGTTCCAGGGCACGGTAGTGAACGGCGAGGACTTCATCCCGGCGGCGGTGTCGGCCGGGGCGATCGCGGTGGTCGCGCGGCCCGAAGTCTCGATCGAAGGCGCGGCGCATCTCGCCGACCGGCAGCCGCGCCAGGCCTTCGCCCGGCTCGCCGCGCAATTCTTCCGCCCGGTACCCGAGGTTGTGGTCGCGGTGACCGGCACTAACGGCAAGACCTCGACCGTCGAGATGACGCGGCAGATCTGGCGCATGTGCGGCCAGCGCGCCGCCTCGATCGGCACGCTGGGAGTGACCACGCCTGACGAGAGCGTTTCGACCGGGCTGACCACGCCCGATATCGTCACCTTCCTGTCGAACATGACCGGGCTCGCGCGCGAAGGGGTGACGCACGTCGCCTACGAGGCGTCGAGCCATGGCCTCAGTCAGTTCCGCAACGAAGGGCTGCCGGTGATCGCCGGCGCGTTTACCAACTTGAGCCGCGATCACCTCGATTACCACGCCGACATGGACGATTATTTTGCCGCCAAGATGCGCCTGTTCGGCGAGGTCGTCAGCGACGGTGGCACCGCGGTGATCTGGGCCGACGATGCGTGGAGCGCGCGCGCGATGGAAGCGGCGCGGGCGCGTGGCCTTTCTATTTTCAACGTCGGAGTAGCGGGCGAGCCGGGCGAGGGGATCCGCCTGCTCGCCCGTGAACCCGGTCAGCTGGGCCAGGCGCTCGAGATCGAGCATGCGGGCCGTCGCTACAAGGTCATGCTGCCGCTGATCGGGGCGTATCAGAGCGCCAACGCGCTGGTCGCGGCGGGGCTGGCGATCGCCACCGGCAGCGATGCGGGCCAGGTGTTCGACGCGCTGGGCCGCTTGCAGCCGGTGCGCGGCCGGCTCGAACGCGCGGTCATTACCGCCGCCGGGGCACCGGTCTATGTCGATTACGCGCACACCCCCGATGCGCTCGCCGCGGCGATCGACGCGCTGCGCCCGCATGTGGCCAACGATTCTGGGGGCCGGCTGATCACCGTGTTCGGCGCCGGGGGCGACCGCGACGTGGGCAAGCGCGCGGCGATGGGCGAAAGCGCCGCCGCGCACAGCGAACTGGTCATCGTCACCGACGACAATCCGCGCGGCGAAGACCCGGCGGCGATCCGGATGCAGGTCCTGGCCGGCGCCCCGCAGGCACGCGAAGTGGCCGACCGCCGCGCCGCGATCCGCGCCGCGATCGACGAAGCGGGCGCCGGCGACATCGTGCTGATTGCCGGCAAGGGCCACGAACAAGGTCAGATTATCGGCGCGGGCGAGGGGATGCGGGTGCTGCCGTTTGACGATGTCACCGTGGCGCGCGAATGTGCCGCCGAGCTGGCCGGAGCGGTATCGTGAGCGCGCTGCGCAAGGTGCTGCGCTGGCCGGCCGGCTCGGACGACCGCAAGCGCACCGCGCTGTGGACCGCGGACGAGATCGCCGCGGCCACCGGCGGCACGGCGAGCGGCGCGTTCCAGGTCGCCGGGATCGAAATGGATTCGCGCGATGTGCGCTCGGGCGACCTGTTTTTCGCCTTGCGCGGCGAAGCGGCCGATGGGCACGCCTATCTCGACAAGGCCTTTGCCAACGGGGCCGCGGCGGCGGTGGTCGACCGGCCGATTCCGGCTCCGCATATCTTGGTTCAAGATACCTCAAGCGCGCTTGAGCTGCTCGCAAAGGCCGCGCGCGAACGCACTTCGGCGCGGATCATCGGGGTGACCGGCTCGGTCGGCAAGACCGGGGTCAAGGAAGCGATTTTCGCCGCGCTTGAGCGCACCAGCCGCGGCCGCGCGCATCGTTCGGTGCGCAGTTACAACAACCACGTCGGCGTGCCGCTGAGCCTGGCCCGGATGCCCGCGGCAAGCCACTTCGGCGTCTACGAAATGGGTATGAACCATGCCGGGGAAATCGATGATCTGACTTTGAAAGTGCGTCCGCATGTGGCGGTCATCACGACCATCGCCCCGGCGCACATCGAAAACCTCGGCAGCGAGGAAGCGATTGCCGATGCCAAGGCGGAAATCTTCTCCGGCCTGCAGCCGGGCGGCACGGCGGTGATCCCCGCCGACAATCCGCACTTCGCCCGACTGCGCGACGCGGCGGAGGCGGCGGGCGCGCGGGTGTTGAGCTTCGGGCGCAGTCCGCAAGCGCAAGTGCGCCTGCTCGACGCGATCGCCACGGCCAACGGCGGTTCGCTGGTCACCGCGGCGATCGAAGACCGGCGGTTGTGCTATTCGGTGGCCGAGCCGGGCGAGCACTGGGTGGCCAATTCGCTCGCGGTGATGGGCGCGGTCTTGGCCGCGGGCGGCGATCTGGGCGCGGCCGGGCTGGCGCTGGCCGAGATGGGCGGGCTCAAGGGCCGCGGCGCGCGGCATCGGATCAGGGCGCCCGGCGGCCCGAAGAACACTTGGGCGCTGCTGATCGACGAAAGCTATAACGCCAACCCCGCCTCGATGCGCGCCACGCTGGCACAGCTTGGGGCGACGCCGGCAAGTCGGCGCATCGCGGTGCTCGGCAGCATGAAGGAACTGGGCGATTTCGCCCCGACCTTCCACGCCCAGCTGGCCGAGCCGCTGGCCGCGGCGCATGTCGATTACGCGGTGCTGGTGGGCGACGAGATGGAGGCTCTGGCGCGCGAGTTGGGGAAAGGCCGCGGCGCGGCGCTTGGCAACGCGCCCGGCTTTGCCCATTGCCACAATCCGGGCGAAGCGATTGCCGCGCTGGAGGCATTCGGCCTCGCAGGGGGTGACGCGGTGCTCGTCAAAGGTTCGAATTCGGTTGGACTGGGCCGCGTGGTCGCCCATTTCACCGCCAGGGAAGGCTGAACTTCTCGAAATGCTCTACTTGCTCGCGCAGTATCTTGAATTCGAAGGACTGTTCAACCTCGTCCGCTACCAGACTTTCCGCGCCGGGGCGACGCTGCTGACCGCCTTGTTCATCGGGCTGATCATCGGCCCCCGGTTCATCAACATGCTGCGCGTGCGCCAGGGCAAGGGCCAGCCGATCCGCAGCGACGGGCCGCAGACGCACCAGGCCAAGGTCGGCACGCCGACGATGGGCGGGCTGATGATCCTGACCTCGCTGGTCACCTCGATGCTGATCTGGATGAACCCGTTCAGCCCGCTGGTGTGGGGGTGCCTGCTGGTCACGCTCGGGTTCGGGCTGATCGGCTTCCTCGACGATTACGACAAGGTCTCCAAGCGCAGCCACAAGGGCGTTTCGGGCCGGGTCCGGCTCATGATGGAATTCATCGTCGCGGGCGTGGCGACCTGGCTCATCGTCGGCCCGGTCGGCCCGTCGAGCACCGATCTCTACGTGCCGTTCGTGTTCAGCCAGTACGTCCCGCTCGGCCCGCTGTATTACGTGTTCGCGGCGGTGATCGTGGTCGGGTTCGGCAATGCGGTGAACCTGACCGACGGGCTCGACGGGCTGGCGACGATGCCGGTGGTAATCGCGGCGATGGCGTTCCTGCTGATCTGCTACCTGGTCGGCCGGGTCGATTATTCGTCCTATCTCGGCATTCCTTATGTCGAGGGGGCGGGGGAGCTGGCGCTGCTGTGCGCCGGGATCATGGGCGCGGGGCTCGCCTTCCTGTGGTTCAACGCGCCGCCGGCGGCGGTTTTCATGGGCGACACCGGCAGCCTCGCGCTCGGCGGCGCGCTCGGCGCGATCGCGGTGGCGGTGCATCACGAGCTGGTGCTGGTGATCATCGGCGGCTTGTTCGTGATGGAAACGCTCAGCGTCATCATCCAGGTGTTCTGGTTCAAGCGCACCGGCCGCCGCGTTTTCCGCATGGCGCCGATCCACCACCACTTCGAACAGCTGGGGTGGAAGGAATCGACCGTGGTGATCCGCTTCTGGATCATCTCGTTCGTGCTCGCCGTGCTCGGCCTGGCGACGTTGAAGCTGCGATGATCACGAGCCCCGCCTTTGCCGGCAAGCGCTACGCCGTGCTCGGTCTCGCCCGCAGCGGCATGGCGACGGTCGAGGCGCTGCTGGCGAGCGGCGCCGAGGTCACCGCCTGGGACCGCCGCGAAGGCCCACGCGAGGCGCTCGCCGGCCGCGCCACCATCGCCGATCCGCTGGCGATCGACCTGGCGGGCTTCGACGGCGTGGTACTGAGCCCCGGCGTCCCGCTCAATACCCACCCGATCGCCGAGCGGGCGCGGGGGGCGGGCGTGCCGCTGATCGGCGATATCGAGCTGTTCGCCCAGGCCCGCGCCGGCCTTCCGCCGCACAAGGTCGTCGGGATCACCGGCACCAACGGCAAGTCGACCACCACGGCGCTGATCCACCACATCCTCAAGACCGCCGGGGTGCCGACGACGATGGGCGGCAACATCGGGCTGCCGATCCTCGGGCAGGACCCGCTGCCGGAGGGCGGGGTCTATGTGCTCGAGCTGTCAAGCTACCAGATCGACCTGACCCAGAGCCTCGATTGCGACGTGGCGGTGCTGACGAATGTGACGCCCGATCATCTGGATCGGTATGAGAGCTTCGAGGCTTATGCCGCGAGCAAGGCGCGGCTGTTCGAGATGCAATCCGAAGACAGCTGCGCCGTTGCTCAAGCGCGTGACTGGTGGTTCGAACAGAAAGCGGGCGAGCGAGCGGGCGGACGCTTCCTCGAAGTCTACGATGACGTGTTTCATCAATGGCAGAATGTGCCGAACGCGCTCGGCATCTATGAGCAAGCGCGTTGGCCGTCCCTTCAAGGGCCGCACAATCTGGAAAATGCGGAGGCTGCCATCGCGGTCTGCTTTGTGCTGGAACTTAGCGCCGATCAAATTCGCACTGGGCTGGAAACCTACCCCGGCCTGCCCCACCGCATGGAGCGGATCGGCGAGCACAACGGCGTGCTGTTCGTCAACGACAGCAAGGCGACCAATCCCACCGCCACCGCCCCCGCTCTGGCCGCGTTTCCGCGCGTGCACTGGATCGTCGGCGGGTTGCCCAAGGGCGACAACCTCGACGAATGCGCGCCGCATTTCGGGCATGTCGTTGCCGCCTATACGATCGGCGAAGCCGGGCCGATGTTTGCCGACCTGCTCAGCCCGCACATGCCTGTCGAACGCTGCGAGATGCTGTGCGAGGCGACCCGCCGTGCCATTGTCGCCGCGCGGCCCGGCGAGGTGGTGCTGCTCAGCCCGGCCTGCGCCAGCTTCGACCAGTTCCGCGATTACGAGACCCGCGGCGAAGCGTTCCGCAAGATTGTCGCCAGCCTGACCGGCGGCGAAACGGTCGATTGCGCGGACTTCACTGCAAGGTCCGCCGCATGACCGCGCATCGCCCCTACATCCCGCGCCCGGGCGAGCGCGGCGCGCCGGCGCAGCGGTTTCCGACCAGCCGGCGGCGCCAGCTCGGCATCTGGTGGCGCGAGCTCGATCGGGTGCTGTTGTTCATGGTGCTCGGGCTGATGACGCTCGGCGCGATCGCCGTCGCCGCCGCTTCGCCGGCGAGCGCGCGTCGCCTGTCGACCGGCGCGACCGATCTGGGCGACCTGTACTTCTTCTGGCTGCACTTGCGCTTCCAGTTCCTCGGATTGCTGGTCCTGCTCGGCACCTCGATCCTGCCGCGCGAGCTGGTGCGGCGCGGCTCGATCCTGCTAAGCGCGACGATGGTCGGCGCGTTGCTGCTGGTCCCGCTGATCGGCACCGAAGTGAACGGCGCGCGGCGCTGGCTCGATTTCGGCATGCGCTTCCAGCCGAGCGAGTTCCTTAAGCCCGCCTTCGCGGTGTCGTGCGCCTGGATCCTGTCATGGCGCGCGCGCGATCCGGACTTGCCGGTCATCCCCTTGAGCGCCGCCTACATGCTGCTGGTCGTCGCGCTGCTGATGGCGCAGCCCAACCTTGGCGATGCGATCCTGTTCGTCGGGGCGTGGTTCGTGCTGGTCATGCTCGCCGGCCTGCCATTGCAGCGCGTCGGCATGATCGCCGGGGCCGGGATTGTGGCGCTGGGGATGGCCTATTGGCTTTATGACAACGCCCGCCACCGCATCGACAGCTTCCTTGGCGGCGGGACCGCGTTCGACCAGGTCGATCTCGCCAGCCGCACGCTGATGGGCGGCGGGTGGACTGGCAGCGGGCTGTGGCTCGGCACGCAGAAGATGAAGCTGCCCGAAGCGCATACCGACTATATCTTCTCGGTGATCGGCGAGGAGTTCGGCCTGCTGGTCTGTGCGGTGGTGGTGCTGCTCTACCTCGCGATCATCGGCCGGGTGCTGATCCGGCTGATCGATGAAGACAACCTGTTCGTGATCCTCGCCGCCACCGGCCTCGCCGTGCTGTTCGGCGGGCAGGCGTTCGTCAACATCCTGGTCAACCTGCAGCTGTTCCCGTCGAAAGGGCTGACGCTGCCGCTAGTCAGCTATGGCGGTTCGTCGACCATTGCCCAGTGCTTCACCGTCGGGCTGCTGCTGGCGGTGACACGGCGCAACCCCTACCTTAGCCGCGAAAAGGTCGACTGGCGCGGCGAGTTCGACCGGCACTTGCCCAGCCTCCATGGCGAGCGTGAGCGGTGAGCGGGGTGTCGCGCCATTACGTCCTCGCGGCGGGCGGCACCGGCGGGCACTTGACCCCGGCGTTCGCGCTGGCCCACGAGCTCGACCGGCGCGGGCACCATGTCGCGCTGATCACCGATGAACGCGGCGAGGCCATTCCCGGCAAGCCCGATTTCCTCACTGCGCATGTCCTGCCGGCCGGCCGGTTCGGCAAGAACCCGCTCGGCTGGCCGGCCGCGATCTCCGCCGTGCTCGAAGGGCGCGGCATGGCGATGCGCCTCTACGACAGTTTCGAGCCGAGCGCGGTGGTCGGCTTCGGCGGCTACCCGGCGCTGCCCGCGTTGCTCGGCGCCAGCGCGGCCGGCGTGCCGACCGTAATCCACGAACAGAACGCGGTGCTCGGCCGGGTCAATCGCCTGCTCGCCGGCCGGGTCGATGCCATCGCCACTGCCTATCCCGAAGTCGCGCGCCTCAGCGCCAAGCATGCCGGCAAGGTCCACCTGGTCGGCAATCCG
Source organism: Erythrobacteraceae bacterium (assembly GCA_031411075.1). Taxonomy (GTDB): domain Bacteria; phylum Pseudomonadota; class Alphaproteobacteria; order Sphingomonadales; family Sphingomonadaceae; genus Croceibacterium_A. The sequence goes on along the minus strand of JANOAH010000341.1, from coordinate 9,044 downwards.
GTGCGTCCCGAAGTCATGGCGCTGCGCGACGAACCGTTCCCGCCGTTCACCGACGAGGGCCTGCTGCGCGTGCTGGTGACCGGCGGCAGCCAGGGCGCGCGAGTGCTGAGCGAGATCGTCCCCGATGGGCTGGCCATGCTCGCCCCGGCCTTGCGCAGCCGGCTGCAGGTGACCCAGCAGTGCCGGCCGGAGGATATCGACGCGGTGCGCCAGCGCTATGCCAATCACGACATTCCCGCTGAGCTCGGCACCTATTTCGGCGACATGCAGGCGCGGCTGGCCGATGCGCACCTGTTCATCGGCCGCGCCGGTGCCTCGACCATCGCCGAACTGACCGCGGTCGGCCGCCCGGCGATCCTGGTGCCGCTGCCGATCGCGACCGACGACCACCAGGCCGCCAACGTGCGCGAGATCGTCAAGGCCGGCGGCGCGCGCTCGATCCGCCAGCCGTTCTTCACCGCCAAGGAACTGGCCAAGCAGATCAACGCGCTCGCCCAGCATCCCGAAACGCTCGCCACCGCGGCACACGCGGCATGGAACTGCGGCCGGCCCAAGGCGGCGAGCGACCTCGCGGACCTGGTCGAAAGCTTCGGCGCCGCGCCGATCCAGGACGTGATCCGGGTGGCTAGTGAAACCAGCGCGCCGGTGGGCGTCGCGTTGGCGGGCGGCACGGCGATGGATGACGCGCGATGAAGGGCGCCCTTCGACAGGCGCAGGGTGACCGGATGCCGACCGACATCGGCACGATCCATTTCGTCGGCATCGGCGGGATCGGCATGTCGGGAATTGCCGAAGTGATGCACAACCTGGGCTACGCGGTGCAGGGCTCGGACATGGCCGAAAGCGCCTCGGTCGAGCGGCTGCGGGCGCGCGGCATTATGGTCAGCATCGGCCATGCCGCCGCCAATCTCGGGCCGGCGGCGGTGGTCGTCATCTCGACCGCGGTCAAGCGCGACAACCCCGAAGTCGCCGCCGCGCTCGAAGCGCGCATTCCGGTGGTCCGCCGGGCGGAAATGCTGGCCGAACTGATGCGCTTGAAGCGCACCGTCGCGGTCGCCGGCACCCACGGCAAGACCACCACCACCTCGATGGTCGCGGCATTGCTCGATGCCGGCGGGATCGATCCGACAGTGATCAACGGCGGGATCATCGAAAGCTACGGCTCCAACGCCCGGCTCGGCCAGAGCGAGTGGATGGTGGTCGAGGCGGACGAGAGCGATGGCAGCTTCCTCAAGCTCGACGGGACGATCGCGGTGGTCACCAACATCGATCCCGAGCACCTCGACCACTACGGCAGTTTCGACGCGGTGAAGGAAGCGTTCGTCGAATTCATCGAAAACGTGCCGTTCTATGGCGCCGCGGTGTTGTGTTTCGACCATCCCGAAGTGCAGAAAGTCATCGCCCGGGTGCGCGATCGGCGGGTGATCACCTACGGCTTTTCCGCGCAGGCCGATTGGCGCGCCGACAACATTCGCAGCCATGACGGCAGCAACCTGTTCGATGCGATCCATACCGATCGCGATGGCCAGCGCCGCACGGTCTCAAATATCGCGCTGCCGATGCCCGGCCGGCACAACGTCCAGAACGCGCTCGCCGCCATCGCCGTCGCGGCGGAACTCGGCTGCGACGACGACACGATCCGCGCCGGGTTCGCCCGCTTCGGCGGGGTGCAGCGGCGCTTCACCCGCGTCGGCGAAGTCGGCGGCGCGACGGTGATCGACGATTACGCGCATCACCCGGTCGAAATCCGCGCGGTGCTTTCCGCCGCGCGCGAGGCGGCGACTGGCCGGGTCATCGCCGTGGCCCAGCCGCACCGCTTCACGCGGCTGCGCGATCTGTTGAGCGAGTTCCAGAGCGCCTTCAACGATGCCGACCAGGTCTATGTCGCGCCGGTCTATTCCGCCGGCGAAGCCCCGATCGCCGGGATCGACGCCGCCGCGCTGGTCGCCGGACTCAAGGACCGCGGCCACCGCTCGGCGACGACGGTCGACGGGCCGGACGACCTCGCCGCGCGGCTGGCATCCATTTTGAAGCCGGGCGACATGGTCGTTTGCCTGGGCGCCGGGGACATCACCAAATGGGCCGCCGGCCTCCCCACCGCGATCGCCGCGCGGCAGGAGCGGGCCGCATGAGCCCGCAACCCGACATTTTGCAGCAGGCCGACGATGCGCCGGGCAGCGACAGCGACTATGCGTTCGAAGGCTGGGTGCCGTCGAACGTGCGCGGGCGCCTCACCAAGAATGCCCCGCTCGACAAGCTGGTGTGGTTCAAGAGCGGCGGCCCGGCGGACTATCTGTTCGAACCGGCCGATCTCGACGATCTGATCGCGTTCCTCTCAGCGCTCGACCTCGGCACCCCGGTGATGGCGCTCGGGCTCGGCTCGAACCTGATCGTGCGCGACGGCGGGGTGCCGGGCGTGGTGGTGCGGCTCGGAAAGCCGTTCGCCACCGTCGAGGTGCGGCGCGAGTGCCTGCTCGAATGCGGCGGCGGGGCGAGCGGGATCCTGGTCTCCTCGACCGCCCGCGACGCCGGCATCGCCGGGCTCGAATTCCTGCGCGGTATTCCCGGCACGGTGGGCGGGTTCGTGCGGATGAACGGCGGCGCCTATGGCCGCGAAGTGGCCGATGTGTTGGTCGATTGCGACATGGTGCTGGGTGACGGCAGCTTCATCACCGTCCCGGCGGCCGACCTGGGCTACACCTATCGCCATTCAAACCTGCCCGAAGGCGCGATCGTGGTCGCGGCGCGGCTCAAGGGCGCGCCCGGCAAGCCCGAGGAGATCGGCGCCGAGATGGACCGCATCGCCCACGCGCGCGAGGAAACCCAGCCGCTGCGCAGCAAGACCGGCGGTTCGACCTTCAAGAACCCGCCCGGCGACAAGGCCTGGCGGCTGGTCGATGCGGCGGGTTGCCGCGGGCTCACGCTGGGCGGAGCGCAAGTGAGTGAAAAGCACGCCAACTTCCTGATAAACATCGCCGATGCGACCAGCGCCGACATCGAAAGCCTGGGCGAGGACGTGCGCCGCCGCGTCTCCGAAAGCCAGCACGTGAGCCTCGAATGGGAAATCCAGCGGGTGGGGCGGTGGTGAGCCTCGCCAAACTTCACGTCGCCGTCCTTATGGGCGGTTGGGCGAGTGAGCGGCCGGTTTCGCTGATGAGCGGCGAGGGCGTGGCCAAGGCGCTTGAATCGCGCGGGCACCGGGTGACGCGGATCGACATGGACCGAACAGTCGCAGCGCGGCTGGCCGAAGCGGCGCCCGACGTGGTGTTCAATGCGCTCCACGGCGTGCCGGGCGAGGACGGTACGGTGCAGGGGCTGATGGACCTGATGGGCATTGCGTACACCCACTCAGGGTTGCAGACCTCGGTGATCGCCATCGACAAGGAGCTGACCAAGCACGCGCTGGTGCCGCACGGCATTCCGATGCCCGGTGGCCGGATCGTGCGCAGCGAGGAGCTGTTCGACAGCGACCCGCTGGCGCGGCCCTATGTGCTGAAGCCGGTCAACGAAGGCTCGTCGGTCGGCGTGGCGATCGTCACCGCCGATGGCAATTACGGCAATCCCATTGCCCGCGATGCCGTGGGGCCGTGGCAGCAGTTCGACAGCCTGCTGGCCGAACCCTACATCCGCGGGCGCGAGCTGACCGCGGCCGTGCTCGGCGACCGCGCCTTGCTGGTAACCGAGCTGGTCCCCAAGTCGGGCTTCTACGATTTCGACGCCAAGTACACCGACGGGATGACCGAGCATGTCTGCCCGGCGCAGATCCCGCCCGAGATCACCCGGCTGTGCCTCGACTATGCGCTCAAGGCCCACCGCCTGCTCGGCTGCCGCGGCACCAGCCGATCGGACTTCCGCTGGGACGACGAGCAGGGCGAAGCGGGGCTGTTCCTGCTCGAAACCAACACCCAGCCGGGGATGACTCCGCTCAGCCTGGTCCCCGAACAAGCCAGGCACTGCGGCATCGACTATGCCGAGCTGGTCGAGACCATCATTGCCGATGCCCTCGACCACTTCGGCAAGGCGGAGGCGAACTGATGGCGCAGACAATCCGCCGCAAGGCCGCTCCCGCGCGGCGCCAGGCGCAGGTCCAGGGCGCCAAGGCCACGGCGCGAAAGGCCAGGGCCAAGACCAATTCGTTGCTCGACTGGGCGATGCAGTTCCTGCCGTTCACCGAAGAACAGCTGCACAAGAGCTTCCTGGTGCTGATCCTTGCCGCCGCCGCGGCGCTGGCGTGGACCGTGGCGAGCCTCGCCGGGCTGACCGCGCTCGCTGGCCAGCAGATCGCGCTCGCCGCGGCCGATGCCGGGTATGAGGTCAACCGCGTCGAAGTGCGCGGGGTCGAGCGGATGAACGAGCTCAAGGTTTACGAGCGGGTGCTGGGCGAAAAACAGCGCGCGATGCCGCTGGTCGATCTCGCCGCGCTGCGCGGCTCGCTGCTCGAACTGTCGTGGGTGGAAGACGCGCGGGTCTCCCGCCAGTTGCCCGATACGATCGTCATCGACATCGTCGAGCGCACCCCGCACGCGGTGCTCAAGCGGCCCGACAAGCTGGTGCTGATCGATGCCGGCGGGCACGAGCTCGAGCCGATCTCGGCCGCCGCAGCGCGCGGGATGCTGCAGATTTCCGGCCCTGGCGCGCGCAACGAGGTCGAAGCACTGACCGCGCTGCTCGACGCCGCCCCGGCGCTGCGCCCGCAAGTCGCAGGCGCCGAATGGATCGGCAACCGGCGCTGGAATCTGACCTTCAAGACCGGCCAGGTCGTCGCCTTGCCCCAAGGCACGGAAACCTCGGCCAAGGCGCTGATGGAATTCGCCCGGCTCGATGGCACCAACCGGCTGATCGGCGGCCAGGTGGTGGCCTTCGACATGCGCAACCCGCCGCGCATCTACATGCGGGTGCCAGGACGCTCGAACCCCGCGCCGACGCCGGAAAGCGGCACCTGATGGCCAGCCAGCCCAAAGCCACCGGGCCGCGCATCGCCCGGGTCATCGGCGCGGTCAACATCGGTTCGTTCCGCATTTCGGCGATGATAGCCGGGCTGACCGAAAGCGGCGAGATGGTCGTGCTGGGCAGCGGGCACCGTGCGGCGCAGGGCATCAAGCGCGGCTATATCACCGATATGGCGGCGGCGACTTATGCGGTGCGCGATGCGATCGAGCGGGCGGAAAAGCTCGCCGGGACCAGCGTCGCCAGCGTGTGGGTCGGCTGTTCGGGCGCGGGGCTCGCCAGCCGCATTACCCCGGTCGAAATCGACATCGGCGGGCGGCGGATCGAGGAAGAGGATATCGAGCACTTGCTGATCTCGGCGCGCGGCAGCATCGAGCCCGACGGACGCATGGTGCTGCACGCCCAACCGGCGTGCTATTTCCTCGACGGGGCCGATGGCATCGCCAATCCGACCGGGCTCCATGCCGAACGGCTTGGGGTCGATGTCCACGTCATGCTCGCCGACGGGGCGCCGATGCGCAACCTCACCGAAGCGGTGCAGAACGCGCATCTCGAGGTTGAAGGCGTGGTCGCCTCGCCGCTCGCCACCGGATACGCCTGCCTGACGGCGGAGGAACGCGATCTCGGCGTGGCGCTGGTCGAATTGGGCGCGCAGGTTACCAACGTGTCGGTCTACATGGGCGGGATGCTGGTCGGGCTGACGTCGATCCCGCGCGGATCGGCCGACATCACCGATGCCATCGCCAGCGCCTTCGGCATTCGCCGCAGCCAGGCCGAACGGCTCAAGTGCGTCTATGGCTCGGCGATCGCCAGCCCGGCCGATCACCGCGAGATGGTGCCGGTCAACGGCCCGGGCGACGAGCGCGCCGAACCGGCTGCGCGCGGCGCGGACGAACACAACCGCATCGCCCGATCGGAATTGATCAGCGTGATCACCGGCGAGCTCGACCGGCTGGTCAGCGACATCGGCCGTGCGCTCGAAGCGATGGGCTATTCCGGCCGCCATGGCCGCCAGGTGGTGCTGACCGGCGGCGGGGCCGAGCTGGCGGGGCTGGCCGACTATGCCCAGGCGGCTCTGGGCAAGCCGGTGCGGATCGGCCGGCCGCCGGCGCTCAAAGGCCTGCCCGAGGCGCACGGCGTGCCCGGTTTCGCCACGCTGGCGGGCCTCGTGCTCTACGCCGCCGAAGACCCGATCGACATCCGTTCGGTCGGCTCGCGCTTTCAGCACAGCCATCGCGCGCCCGGGTTTGCCCAAGTCATGCGCTTTTGGACGGCGATGAAGGAGTATTTCTAAGCGTTTGAAGTGTCTTGTCGGCGCTGTGGATAGTTCGATTTACCTTTTGCACCCTCGAATCGCTTTGTGGCACAACGCTTCGCGACCTATCGACCCCGCCTCCCTGAGGAGAGCCTTACAATGAGCATCAACATCGGCCCGCCTGCGGTTGAAGAGCTGCGTCCGCGCATCACCGTGATCGGGGTCGGCGGCGCCGGCGGCAACGCCATCGCCAACATGATCGAGGCCGAGATCGAAGGGGTCGATTTCATCGTCGCGAATACCGACGCGCAGGCGCTCAACAATTCGGTCGCCGAACATCGCATCCAGCTGGGGCCGGACATCACCCGCGGCCTCGGCGCCGGCTCGCGGCCCGAAGTCGGCCGCGCCGCCGCCGAAGAGACCGTGCAGGAAATCGAGCGCGCGCTCGAAGGCTGCAACATGGTGTTCATCGCCGCCGGCATGGGTGGCGGGACGGGCACCGGGGCGGCCCCGGTGATTGCCGAAGTGGCGCGCGACAAGGGTATCCTGACGGTCGGCGTGGTGACCAAGCCGTTCCTGTTCGAAGGCACCCGGCGGATGCGCTCCGCCGAATCCGGGATCGAAGAACTCCAGAAAAGCGTCGATACGCTGCTGGTCATCCCCAACCAGAACCTGTTCCTGGTGGCCAAGGCCGAAACCACTTTCAAGGAAGCCTTCCAGCTCGCCGACGAAGTGCTCCAGCAGGGTGTGCGCTCGATCACCGACCTGATGGTCATGCCCGGCCTGATCAATCTCGATTTCGCCGACGTGCGCTCGGTCATGGGCGAAATGGGCAAGGCGATGATGGGCACCGGCGAAGGCGAGGGCCCGAACCGCGCGCTCGAAGCGGCCGAACGCGCCATCGCCAACCCGCTGCTCGACGGTGTCAGCATGACCGGCGCCAAGGGCGTGATCATCTCGATCATCGGCGGCGAGGACATGAAGCTGCTCGAAGTCGACGAAGCGGCCAATCACATTCGCGAGCTCGTCGATCCCGAAGCCAACATCATCTGGGGCTCGGCGTTCAACCCGGCGCTCGAAGGCAAGATCCGCGTCTCGGTGGTCGCCACCGGCATCGAACAGAGCGCCGAACAAGCCCATTCCGCCAGCCAGCCGATGAACTTTGCTGCGCGCACCCCAAAGAAGCCGGTGCTGCCGCGGCCGACCGAGGCGGAACTGGCCGAAGACGCGGTGTCCGCCGCGCCGGAACCCGCGCCGGTCGACTATACCCAACCTGCCCGGTTCGAGGATGAGCCGGCCGCAGCGGCGGCCGATCCGTATCAAACGCCCGCGGCCGAACCGGCGGCTTACCAGCCCGAGGATGACGAGGACGGCGGGTACGACGAAGACGAAGGTTTGTCCGAGCCGGCTGAAGACGGCCAGTTCGGCCGCGGCAACGACGATGGCTATGCCTCGCTGATGGGCACGCGGATCGAACGCGATCCTGAGGCTGCGGCGCCGCGTTCCGAAGGTGACGACTGGGACGATGCCGGCGCCGCCGCCGAGGATACCGATGCCGACGCGCTCGAACTGACGTTCGAGGCCGAAGGGGCTGGTGGGGACGCGGCGGCCGAAGCCGAGGACGCGACGACGGCGGGCGGCGGCCAGGATGAACTGCTGCTCGATGCCAGCCGTCTCGCCGAGGCCGACGAACCGCTCCAGGCCGGAATGCCCGGCCGCCGCCGGCGCTTGCTGGGTGGCGGTGCCGATGACGATGGTGCGGCCGAAGGCGCTGCCGACGCGGAGGGGGCGGGTGAAGCCCCGCCGCGCCGCGCCCCCGCCGCGCCGCCGACCGGCGGCAGCACCCTGTTCGAACGGATGGCCAACCTGTCGCGCGGCAGCAGCGCCCCTGACGAGGACGAAGAGGAGGAAAGCGGCGGCAGCGCGCTGCGCATCCCGCGCTTCCTCGGCCGGCAGAACAACCAGTAAACGCGCCCGCCCGGCGTTAGCGTGCGGTTCAGCCGCGCCGGGCTAGCGGACTTGCCGATGCCGTTTCAGGATCGTCCCCGTCTCCGCCTGGCGCGCGTGCTGGCGCTGGCCGCCACCGCGTTGTCGCCGCTGTCGGCGCACGCCGCACTTGCCCAGGTCGCCGCGCCGGCTCAGCCCGATGCAGCTTCGCAGCAGCTGAGCGAAGCCCTGCGCGTGCTGGCTCGCGATCCACGCTCGCTGACCGCGCTGCTCGCCGCGGCGGAGGCTTCGCTGTCGCTCGATGATGCCGGCGCCGCGGCCGGGTTCGTCCAGCGCGCCGAGGCCCTTGCGCCTAACGACGGCCGGGTGATGGCCGCGCGCGCGTCGCTGCTGGCGCGCCAGCAGAGGCCGCTCGATGCGCTCGGCCTGTTTGCCGTGGCCGAACAACAGGGCGGGCTGTCGCTCGGCTATCTCGCCGAACGCGGCCTCGCATACGACCTCATTGGCGATAACGCGCGGGCGCAGCAGGATTACACGCTGGCGCTGGCGGCCGGACCCGATCCGCGCGTGACCCGCCGGCTGGCGCTGAGCCAGGCGATCGCCGGCAACCAGAACGCCTCCGAAGCCACCTTGCTGCCGCTGCTCCAACGCAGCGATCTGGCGGCCTATCGCACCCGGGCGTTCGCGCTGGCGATCCTGGGCAAGACCGAAGAGGCGGTGTCGATCGCCGAGACGATGCTGTCGCCGCAACTGTCGGGCCGTCTGGCGCCCTATTTGCGCTACATGCCGCGGCTGACGCGGGCCCAGCAGGCCGCGGCCGGCAACCTCGGCAGCTTCCCGCAGGCGGCGCAGATCGGCCGCGACGATCCGGCGCTGGCGGCTTACGTATCGGGCA
>JANOAH010000340.1:0-6140 GCA_031411075.1 Erythrobacteraceae bacterium | reverse complement strand
CGATGTCAAACAGGCGCTTGCCGTCGTTGCAATAGGCTGAGAGGCGAGCGTGTTCGCGATAGAGGTCGGCGGGGCGATCGTAGGTAAACGCATCGCGCCACCCCATCGCGCGAGCGACCTCCTTGACGATCCACCAGTCGGGCTTGGCCTCTCCCGGCGCCGACAGCAGCGCGCGCTGGCGGCTGATCGTTCGATCGCTGTTGGTGACCGTGCCGTCCTTCTCGCCCCAGCCGAGCGCCGGTAGCTTCACGTGGGCGTGGCGCGAAGTATCCGTGTCGGCGACGCAATCAGAGACGACCACGAACGGGCAGGCTGCGAGCGCGTCGCGCACCCGAGCAGCGTCGGGCAGCGAGACCGCGGGATTGGTCGCCATAACCCACAGCGCCTTGACGCGGCCCTCGCCAATCGAACGGAACAGGTCGATGGCCTTGAGACCCGGCTTTTCCGCCATGCACGGCGCGGCCCAGAACCGCTTCACCTCGGCGATGTCCGCAGGCTCGAACCCACGATGGGCGGCCAGCGTAGAAGCGAGGCCGCCGACTTCGCGCCCGCCCATGGCGTTGGGCTGGCCGGTGATCGAAAAAGGCGCCGCGCCGGGCTTGCCGATGCGGCCAGTGGCGAGGTGCACGTTGATGATCGCGTTGACCTGGTCGGTGCCACGTATCGACTGGTTCACGCCCTGGCTGAACAGTGTGACCGTGCGCGGTGTTTTTGCGAATAGGTCGTAGAATGCGCGCAGGTCGGCGGGCGGCAGGTCGCAGGTGGCGGCGGTCGACCACAAGTCGCAGCCTTCGCCGAGGCTATCCCAGAACCCTTCGGGCGCCTGCACGTGGGCATCGATGAACACCTGGTCGAGCACGCCGACGTCGCGGCAATGCGCTAGCAGGCCGTTCATCAGCGCAACGTCGCTTCCCGGGCGCAGCGCCAGGTGCAGATCGGCGTCTTCGCACGTCTCGGTGCGGCGCGGATCGATCACCACCAGCTTGGTGCCGCGCGTCTCGCGCGCGGCCATGACCCGCTGATACGCCACCGGGTGGCACCAAGCGGTATTAGAGCCGACGAGCACAATGAGGTCGGCCTGGTCGAGGTCATCGTAGCTCGCCGGCACGATATCCTCACCGAACGCGCGGTTATGGCCGGCGACCGCGCTCGCCATGCACAGGCGGCTGTTGGTGTCGATGTTGGCGCTGCCGATGAAGCCCTTCATCAGCTTGTTGGCGACGTAGTAGTCTTCGGTCAGCAACTGGCCCGAGACGTAGAACGCCACGCTGTCCGGCCCATGCCGGCGGATCGTGTCGGCAAAGCGCCGCGCGACGAGGCGGATCGCCTTGTCCCAGGGCGCACGCCGGCCGTCGATTTCCGGGTACAGCAAGCGGCCTTCGAGCCCGAGAGTCTCGCCAAGGTGCGTGCCTTTCGAGCACAACCGGCCGGCGTTGGCGGGATGCTGGGGATCGCCGACAATCGTAACCTCGCGCTCCCCCGTCACCGTCGCGGTGATGCCGCAACCGACCCCGCAATAGGCGCAGGTGGTGCGAATTGGCTCCACCCTCAGGCGGCCTTCGCGCGGCGCAGCGGTTTGGGTACCACTGCCTCGCGCAGCAGGTAGATGCGGCCCGCATCGACCTTGACTTGGATCGTCGGCACGCAACCCTCGTCGTCACCGAGCGCCTCGCCGCTCCTCAGCGAAATGCGCCAGTTGTGCAGCGGACAGGTGACGCTGTCGCCATGGACGATGCCCTGGCTGAGCGGGCCAGCTTTGTGCGGGCACTTGTTGACCAGCGCATAGACCTCGCCGCGCATGGTGTGGAACAGCGCGATCTCGTCGCCACCCTCTACGGGGAGCGTCGCGGCCATGCCGGGCTCGATTTGGGTGACCGGGCCGACATCGAGCCATTTCGCTTGCCGCATCACGCGAACTCCGGCGCCGGGCGGACAGTGGCGATGTGGCTGTGCAGGTCGCTGCGATCGCCCGAGGCACGCTTGGCCCAGGGATCGTCCTGCATGAACTGCTGCGAGTAGCGGAATCGCGCTGCCAGCCGCTGTACGGTTTCAGGCGCGTCGAACAGCTGGGCCTTGAGCCACTCGAGCCCCTTGCGCTCGACCCACGGCGCGGTGCGCTCGAGATAGTGCGCGTCCTCGCGGTAGAGCTGGATGAAGGCGGCACAGTGCTCCAGCGCCTCGTCTTCGGTCGCAACCTTGCACAGCAGGTCGGTTACGCGGACCTTGATCCCGCCGTTGCCGCCGACGTGCAGCTCGTAGCCGCTGTCGACGCAGACCACGCCGAAGTCCTTGATCGTTGCCTCGGCGCAATTGCGCGGGCAACCGCTGACCGCGATCTTGAACTTGTGCGGCATCCAGCTGCCCCAGGTGATCTGCTCGATCTTGACCCCGAGGCCGGTCGAATCCTGGGTGCCAAAGCGGCACCACTCGCTGCCGACGCAAGTCTTCACCGTGCGCAGCGCTTTGCCGTAAGCGTGGCCGGAGACCATCCCGGCGGCATTGAGGTCGGCCCACACCGCCGGTAAGTCCTCCTTCTTGATCCCAAAGATGTCGAGCCGCTGGCCGCCCGTGACCTTGACCATCGGCGCGTTGTATTTCTCGACCACGTCAGCGATCGCGCGCAGCTCGCGCGGGTTGGTGAGCCCGCCCCACATCCGCGGCACGACGGAATAGGTTCCGTCCTTCTGGATGTTGGCGTGGAGCCGCTCGTTGACGAAACGGCTTTTCTGGTCGTCCTCGTATTCGCCCGGCCAGGCGCACAAAAGGTAATAGTTGAGCGCGGGGCGGCACGAGGCGCAGCCATCGGGCGTGGTCCAGTGCAGTTCCTGCATCACCTGCGGGATCGCGCGCAGGTTCTTGTCGAGGATCAGGCGGCGCAGGTCGTCGTGGCCGAAGCTGGTGCATTTGCACAGTGTCTTCGCCCCGGCCTGAACCTCGTCGCCGAGAGTCAGCGCGAGCAGGCTCTCGACCTGACCGGTGCACGATCCGCAACTGCTGCTTGCCTTGCACTGCGAGCGCACGGCATCGAGGCTGCACGCCCCGGCCTCGATGGTGGCTACGACCTTGCCCTTGGACACGCCGTTGCAGCCGCAGATCTCTGCGTCGTCCGAAAGCGCTGCAACGGCGGCCTTAGGGTCCGCAAAGGCGCCGCCTCCCATCGCAAAGGCTTGACCGAAGATCAGGCCGTCGCGGAAATCCGAGACGTCCTCCTGTTTTCGCAGGAGGTCGAAATACCACGAGCCGTCGGCCGTATCGCCATAGAGCACTGCGCCGACGATCTTGTCGTCGTGGATGACGAGCCGCTTGTAGACCCCGCGAGCGGCATCGCGCATGACGATGTCCTCGGCGTCGCCGCCGCCCGAAAAGTCGCCCGCCGAGAACACGTCGATTCCGGACACCTTGAGCTTGGTCGAAGTGACCGAACCGGCGTAGCCGCTCGGCTGCTCGACCAGTTGATCAGCAAGCGCGCGGCACATCTCCCACAGCGGGGCGACGAGGCCGTAGCATTCGCCGCGGTGCTGGACACACTCGCCGACCGCGAGGATCGCTGGATCGGAGGTCACCATGTGATCGTCAACCAGGATGCCGCGCTCGCAATCAAGCCCGGTGGCCTTCGCCAGCATGACCGAAGGCCGGATGCCGACGGCCATGACTACGATATCGGCAGCAATTTCCCGGCCGTCCTTCAGCCGCACGGCGGCAACATGTCCGTTCCGCTCGACAATCTCCTGCGTATCGGCGCCTGTCAGGATGACTTGCCCGCGCCGCTCGAGCTCGCTCTTCAAAAGCCACCCGGCGGCCTCGTCGAGCTGCCGCTCCATCAGCGTAGGCATCAGGTGGACGACCGTGACCTTCAAACCTTGCAACGACAGGCCGTGCGCCGCTTCAAGCCCGAGCAGGCCGCCCCCGATCACCACCGCTTCACCGCCTTCGCGCGCAGCGGCGAGCATCTTGGCGACGTCGTCGAGGTCCCGGAACGTCACCACGCCGGGCAAGTCGCGCCCTGGTACCGGGATAATAAACGGGTCCGAGCCTGTCGCGATCAGCAGCCGGTCGTACGGCTCGACCCGGCCCGAACGGCTGACCACCGTCTGGTGTGCGCGGTCGATGTGATCGACGGGATCGCCTGCGACCAGCTCGATACCGTGTTCCGCGTACCACTCGGCGGTATTGAGGACGATCTCGTCGAAGCTTTTCTCGCCCGCCAGCACGGGCGAAAGCATAATGCGGTTGTAGTTCACGCGCGGCTCGGCGCCAAAGATCGTGATCGCGTAGCGGCCGGCGTCGCGCGCCAGTAGTTCCTCGATCGCGCGGCACCCGGCCATGCCGTTGCCGATCACGACCAATCGTTCAGGTAGGGCCCTGGCCGTCTTGAAGCTTGCCGGTGCGTTCACTCGGGTTATTCCTCAAACGCGCACGCAAAAATGCCGCCAAGTCGGGTCGACTGGCGGCGCCATTGCCGTGCTGTTGCTGTTTGGGCGGTCCGGCCTTGCTCGTCCTTCGTTGGACGGGCCCGATCGCTTAGGCGGAGAATAACCGATTCGATGTTGCGGTGCAACACGAACCGTCAGAATGCGATTTCGGCCTGCATCCACAACTTCTCCGTGCCGATGGCAAACCCGTCAGCATCGTAGTTCGCGTACTTCGCGAGCAGCGCGACGATTCCAAGCTTGAAGCCGAGCGAGGCATCCCATTCGGAGCCGTAGCCCAGGCTGCCGAAATCGCTGTCGAACTCATGATAGACAACTTCCGCCCGCAGCCCCGGGAGCGCCGGCACCGAAAAGACTTTGGTCACGCCGGCGTAGTAGTCTCGCAAGCCATTGGCTGGCGTGGTCAGGAACAGGTCGGCCCAGCCATTGAATGCGTGGAGCGTCGCCAGCGGGGTTTGGAACGCGGCCGCGCCGCCGTCGCTGCCCAATTCCTCGTACCCCGCCGTCAGCGTTAAGCCCGCGAGCGCGATACCGATCTGCGCGTTCCAATATTCCGCATCGTAGGCCCCTGGATTGGCGCCATAGTCGCTCTGCCGCGCATAGCCTGCCAGCCCGCTCAGCTTGCCGAGCGCGGGAATGGCCAGCTCGCCGGTGACGAGCGCGCCATAGGTCTGGCTCGAGAATGCCACTCGTGTGTCGTAGTCGATCAGGTAGGCGAACGCCTTGGCATCGACGTGCGCAAGGTCAATCCCGCCATTGAGGAGCACGAGGTCCCCGTCGAAATGCTCGTTGGGGCTGTCGACGCCGAACACCGTGCGTTGCGAGATTGCATAAGTCGCATCGATCACGGCCACGCCGAACTTGCCCTGCGCGCGCACAGCATCGAAGGTCTGTTCGTTCTGCCGCCAACCGACCGCGCCAACGAAGCGCTGGTTGTCGAGGTTGATGCGCTGGCGTCCCACCGTCACCCCGGTGCCGTTCTTGAGATAAGACAGCTGCAGCCGGTTGAGCTCGAGGTTATCCGGGTCGGCGACCACCGGGAACGGCTCGACCCCGTTCCCCGGCAGCGTGTCGTTGTAATCGTCCGCCAGCGCCAGTGTGCCTTCGCCTTCGGCGAGAAACGAAAAGCCCTGGAACTTCAGCTCGGCCCCGGCGCGCACCCTCAGGGTCAGCGCATCGGCGCTGTCCGGCAGGTTGGCCTGGTCGACAGCCTCGTAGCGCAGCCGCGCCGCGACGATCGGATCGAGCGTTACTTCCTCCCTGATCGTCATCGGCGCACCGATCGCCTGGGCGTGGGCCTCCGGCGCGACCAGGGCCATCGCCCCGGCCGCCAGTACTGTGATCTTGTGCATAATGTCCCCCGAGCTCTTGAGTGGCCTGGCGGGCATCCTCTCCCCGGTGCGCTAGATGCGGGCGCCGCTCATCGCCGCCCATCCCGTCCGCCACCGGCCCTTGACGAAAGTCAGCCCGACCAGCGCGACCAGCGCCAGCCCAGCGAAAATCAGGAACCCGGCCGAGGAGCTACCGGTGTACTTCTGGGCAAAGCCCAGCGACGAGGCGAGGTAGAACCCGCCGACGCCGCCGGCGAAGCCGACCAGGCCCGTCATCACCCCGATCTCGTTGCGGAAGCGCTGCGGGACGAGTTGGAACACTGCGCCGTTACCCACACCGAGCGTGCCCATCACGACCACGAACAGCGTCAGCGCGAGC
>JANOAH010000339.1:0-2317 GCA_031411075.1 Erythrobacteraceae bacterium | reverse complement strand
GTGGGCCCGTGGATGCGCTGCTTCTGCGCCGATTACCGCGACCTGTGCTTCGAGGAGGACAAGGATTACGTCACGCAGAGCCGCGAGGTCATGGTGGGGATGAAGCTTGAGGAGCGTCAGGCCGGCCGCGAAGAGCGGCTGCCGGCGATCTCCGCCGCGATCGAGCCGTTGCGCGCGGCGTTGCGCCAGCACCCATGGCTCGGCGGGTCGGAGCCGAACTATGCCGATTACCGCATTCTCGGGCCGATCCTGTTCCTCGCCTCGGTCGCCAAGATCCCGCCGCTCGCCGCCGACGATCCGATGCGCGATTGGATCGAGCGTTGCCGCGATCTGTTCGGCGGGCTCGGCCGCCATCCGGGCCTGCACGAGCTCTACGGCCTGACCGTGCCCGAAGGCGGGCCCGAGCCGTACATGCGCGAAACCTGGCGCGGCGGCATCAACAAGCGCAACACCGGCCCGGATTCGACGCGCGCCGAAACCGAGCACATCACCAAGGGCATGGCCAAAGCCTGATGCGGGTTTTCGTAACCCGGCGTTGGCCGGCCGAAGTCGAGCGTGCGCTGGGCGAACGGTTCGAGGTTGTGCTCAACACCGAGGACCGGCCGCTGTCCCAGGCCGAACTCGCCGCCGCGATGGCCGACTGCGATGTGCTGTGTCCGACCGTGTCAGATAAGATCGACGCCGGGGTGATCTCCGGCGGTGATCGATGCAAACTGATCGCCAATTACGGCGTCGGGTTCGAGCATATCGACCTCGCCGCCGCGAAGGCCAAAGGCATCGCCGTCACTAACACCCCTGGTGTGCTGACCGACGCCACCGCCGACATCGCGATGACGCTGATCCTGATGGCCGCCCGCCGCGCCGGCGAAGGCGAGCGCGAACTGCGCGAGGGGCGGTGGAGCGGCTGGCGGCCGACGCACCTGGTCGGCTCAACGCTCGCGGGCAAGACGCTCGGCCTCGTCGGCATGGGCCGCATCGCTGTTGCCACCGCGCAGCGGGCGCACCTCGGCTTCGGCATGGAGATTGCCTATTTTGCGCGGCAGCCGGCCGCTCCGGTGGTGACGACAGGGCTCAATGCGCGGTTCGTTTCCGAACTCGACGCCCTGCTCGGCATGGCGGACTTTGTTTCGCTGCACGTGCCAGGTGGCCCGGAAACGGCCAACCTGATCGACGCCGCGGCCATCGCGCGGATGAAGCCGGGCAGCTACCTGATCAACACCGCCCGCGGCGGGATCGTCGATCACGAAGCGCTGGCTGCGGCGCTCAAATCGGGCCACCTCGCCGGCGCCGGACTCGACGTTTACCCTAACGAACCGCAGGTCCCTCAGGGTTTGCTCGGGCTCGACAACGTGGTGCTGCTACCGCACCTCGGCAGCGCCAATGCCGAAACCCGCATCGCCATGGGGATGAAAGCCCTTACCAACATCGAAGCGTTCATTAACGGCGATCGGTTACCAGACCGCGTCGCATGAGCTCTTCCATCCGCGCCCTCATCGAGGCTGAAGGCCTGCCCGCCGACTACATGGAGGTGGTCGATGCGCACTGGCGTCCGCTCAGCGAAACGATCGCCGAACGCGCGCTCGACCATGCCGGCACGGGACCGCTGGTAGTCGGCATCGCCGGGGCGCAAGGCTCGGGCAAGTCGACGCTGGCCAAGGCGCTCGAGGTGCTGCTGGTCGAACACAACCAGCGCGCGGCGGTGCTGTCGCTCGATGATTTTTACCTGACCCGGGCCGAACGCCTGCGCGCGGCCGAAGGCCACCACCCGCTGTTCGCCACGCGCGGCGTCCCGGGCACGCACGATGTGGCGCTGGGCGAAGCGGTGCTCGATGCCCTGCGCGAAGGCCGCGAAGTGACCTTGCCGCGGTTCGACAAGGCGCAGGATGATCGCGCGCCAGCCGGCCCTTTCCTGACCACCCCGGTGGATGTCGTGCTGTTCGAAGGCTGGTGCGTGGGCGCCGCGCCGCAACCGGCGGCCGCTTTGCGCCAGCCGGTTAACACGCTCGAGGCCGAAGAAGACCGGGACGGCGTCTGGCGGCGCGAAGTCAATCGCCGTCTCGCTACCGATTATGCCGAATGGTTCGGGCGGATCGACATGCTGGTGTTCCTCAAGGTCGCCGGCTGGGATGCGGTGCGCGCCGGGCGAGCGCGGCAGGAAGCCAAGCTGGGCGCTGGCCCCGCGGTGATGGACGCCGCTGCGCTCGATCGTTTCCTGATGCACTACGAACGGCTGACCCGGTGGATGCTCGAAGAGATGCCCGGCCGCGCCGACATCGTCATTCCGCTCGGCCCGGATCAGCGGCCGCTTTAGCGGCGA
>JANOAH010000338.1:0-2317 GCA_031411075.1 Erythrobacteraceae bacterium | reverse complement strand
GTGCGGGATCGCGGGGATATTTCATTGCGGCACGGCCAAGCCGGTCGATCCCGCGCGGGTCTCGCGGATGGCCGACGCCATGGTCCACCGCGGCCCTGACGATAGCGGCGTGTGGACCGCGCCCGGCGTCGGGCTCGGTTTCCGCCGCCTGGCGATCATCGACCTGGCCGGATCGCCGCAGCCGATGGCCTCGGCCGATGGCCGCGCGATGCTGGTTTTCAATGGCGAGATCTACAATTTCCGCGAGCTGCGGCGCGAGCTAGCCGCGCTTGGCGCGCAGTTCCACAGCGATGGCGATGGCGAGGTTATCCTCGCCGCCTGGCAGCACTGGGGCGTCGAGTGCCTGCCCAAGCTGCACGGCATGTTCGCCTTCGCGCTCTACGACCAGGCGCAGCGCACACTGCTGCTGGCGCGCGACCGGCTGGGGGTGAAGCCGCTGTTCATGGCGCCGCTGAGCGATGGCAGCCTGGCCTTTGCCTCCGAACTCAAGGGCCTGCTCGCCCACCCGCTGCTGCGCCGCGAGGTCGATCCGCTGGCGGTCGAGGATTATCTCGCCTGGGGTTATGTTCCCGATCACCGTTCGATCCTGAAAGGCGTCGAGAAGCTGCCGGCGGGGCATTACCGCCTGCTGCGCCACGATGCGCCGCCCTCTGGGCCAGTTCGTTGGTGGGATGTTTCGTTCGCCGAACGCCGCCGCGGCGCGGAACGCGACCTTGAGGCCGAGCTGCTCCACCACTTGCGCGAAGCGGTGACCAGCCGGATGACCGCCGACGTGCCGCTCGGTGCGTTCCTCTCGGGCGGGGTCGATTCCTCCAGCGTCGTGGCACTGATGGCCGAGGCGAGCAACGCCCCGGTCAAAACCTGCTCGATCGGCTTCGATGTCGCCGCGCTCGACGAAACCGCGCATGCCGCGCGGGTGGCGCGCCTGTTCCACACCGATCACAACGCCCGCACCGTCAGCGCCGACCAGTATGGCGCGATCGACACGCTGGCGGCGATGTTCGACGAGCCGTTCGCCGATGCCTCGGCGCTGCCGACCTGGCGGGTCTGCCAGCTGGCGCGGGAGAGCGTGACCGTGGCCTTGTCCGGCGATGGCGCGGACGAGGCGCTGGCCGGCTATCGCCGCCAAGTGTTTCACGCGCACGAGGAACGCTGGCGCAGCTGGCTGCCCGCCGGCTTCCGCCGCCAGGTGCTGGGGCCGCTCGGCCGAGCCTATCCCAAGGCCGACTGGGCGCCGCGTCCGCTACGCGCCAAGGCGACGCTGCTCGGCCTCGCCGGCGACGGCGGGGAAGGGTACGCGCGCAGCCTGGCGGTGCTGCCGCCCGAGGTGCGCGCCGCGCTGTACACTCCCGACTTCGCCCGCCAGATCGGGGATTACCGCGCCGAGGCGCCGCTGATTGAGGCGATGGCCAGGGCTCCGGCCCGCTCCGGACTCGACCGCGCGCAATATGCCGATCTGACCTTCTGGCTCCCGGGCGATATCCTGACCAAGGTCGACCGCACCAGCATGGCGGTCAGCCTCGAAGCGCGCGAGCCGCTGCTCGACCATAGGCTGATCGAATTTGCCGCCACCCTGCCCGAACGGATGCGTGTGCGCGGGCGGCAGGGCAAGTGGCTGATGAAGCGGGCGATGCGCCGCTACCTGCCCGATGACCTGCTGTTCCGCCCCAAACAGGGCTTCGTCACCCCGATCGCGCAATGGTTTCGCGGCCCGCTAGCGGGCGAAGCGCGGGCCATTGCCTCGAGCGCGGCGCTGGCGCGGACCGGTTGGTTCGACACCGGCGCGATCGGCCGGCTGGCCGAGGCTCATATTGCCGGGCGCGCGGATCATTCGCGCTTGCTGTGGCAGCTGGTGATGCTTGATCGCTCGCTCGTCCGCCTCGGTGCGATCACCTAAACGGCGATCATTTCAGCTGAAATTATTGTGCCATTTTGGGAACAGCGCCGAACGGTGAAATCGGCGCAGCGAAATCCGCCATTGCCAAGATAATAACCCCTGATAAGTTCGCAGTTGCGTTCGCAATGGCAAAAGCCGTGCGGCCGCAACGGGTTGCAAAACGGGGGTATTATGGATCGGTTGGCTCGCCACCTTGATCGCTCGGGCGAGGCCGAGCCGGACGCCCGGGAAGGGCTATTGGGCCTTGGCGCTGGCGAAGAGCACCTCGTTGTCGAAAGTCAGTCGCATTTCCGCATCGACAAGCAATTATTCGATCTGTCCGAACTCGATATACTCTATCAGGCCGAGCATGCCGCGCTGTGGACTTACATCAGCCCGGCCGGACGGCCGAGTTTTACGCCGCCGATGCTGCGCGATTTC
>JANOAH010000337.1:0-1808 GCA_031411075.1 Erythrobacteraceae bacterium | reverse complement strand
AGCCCGCCGGCCTCACCGCCCATGTCCTGCCTGCGGGCCGCTTCCAGGGCCGCAACCCGCTGAGCTGGTTCAAGGCGCTCAAGGCGATCCTCGAGGGGCGACGCATGGCGCTGCGCCTGTTCGACAGTTTCGCCCCTTCCGCGGTGATTGGTTTCGGCGGTTACCCGGCCCTACCGGCGCTGCTTGCCGCGACCTCGGCCAAAATCCCGACCGTCATTCACGAGCAGAACGCGGTGCTGGGGCGGGTCAACCGCCTGCTTGCCGGCCGGGTCAACGCAATCGCCACGTCCTATGGCGAGATCGACCGGCTCGCCGACAAGCACCAGGGCAAGGTCCACCTCGTCGGCAATCCGATCCGCGCCGACGTGCTTGAACTGCGCGAGCGGCCGTTCCCGGCCTTCACCGCCGACGGCCTGCTGAGGGTGTTGGTCACCGGCGGCAGCCAGGGCGCCCGGGTAACGTCCGAAGTCGTGCCCGACGGGCTTGCCATGCTCCAGCCGGCGCTGCGAACGCGGCTGCAGGTCACCCAGCAGTGCCGCGCGGAGGACATCGAGGCGGTTCGTGCGCGTTATGCCGGGCACGACATCCCGGCCGAGCTCGGCACCTATTTCGAGGACATGGCCGAGCGCCTTGCCGACACCCACCTGTTCGTGGGCCGCTCGGGCGCCTCGACTCTTGCCGAACTGACCGCAGTCGGGCGCCCGGCGATCCTGGTGCCCCTGCCGATCGCGACCGACGATCACCAGGCCGCCAACTGCCGCGAGATCGTACGAGCCGGCGGCGCGCGGGCGATCCGCCAGGACAAGTTCACCCCGGCCGAGCTCGCCAAGCAGATCCAGGCCATCGCCCAGAGCCCCGAAACCCTCGCCAACGCCGCCCACGCCGCCTGGAATTGCGGCTATCCCAATGCCGCGCGCGACCTCGCCGACCTCGTCGAAAGCTTCGGCGGCGCTCCTCTGATGGACGTGATCCGCGTCGCTCAGGGCATCAGCGCGACGGCGCAAGAGGCTGTGGCGTGAGCGTGCTTCATCTCGATCCTCTCCATTTTCGCGTCAGCGCAAATGGGGAGGGGGACCGCGCCATCGCAGATGGCGTGGTGGAGGGGTCTTTGCGCCATTACCCCTCCGTCAGCCGCCTCCGGCGTCTGCCACCTCCCCATTTGTCCTGCGGAAAAATGGAGAAGATCTCGTGAAGGGCGTCGGCACCGACATCGGCACGATCCACTTCGTCGGCATCGGCGGGATCGGCATGTCCGGCATCGCCGAAGTCATGCACAACCTCGGCTACAAGGTGCAGGGCTCGGATATCGCCGAGGGCTACGTCGTGGAAGGCCTGCGCGAACGCGGGATCAAGGTCGCCATCGGCCACCGCGCTGAAAACATCGGCGACGCCGCGGTCGTGGTCACTTCGACCGCGGTCAAACGCGACAATCCCGAAGTGGTCGCCGCGCTCGAGCACCGGGTGCCGGTGGTCCGCCGCGCTGAAATGCTGGCCGAGCTGATGCGCCTCAAGCGCACCGTCGCCGTCGCCGGGACCCACGGCAAGACCACCACCACCTCGAGGGTCGCCGCCCTGCTCGATGCCGGGGGGATCGATCCGACCGTGATCAACGGCGGGATCATCAATAGCTACGGCTCCAACGCCCGGCTCGGCGCGAGCGAGTGGATGGTGGTCGAGGCCGACGAGAGCGACGGCTCCTTCCTCCGGCTCGACGGCACGATCGCGGTGGTCACCAACATCGATCCCGAGCACCTCGATCACTACGGCAGTTTCGACAAGATCAAGGAATCGTTCGTCGAATTCGTCGA
>JANOAH010000336.1:0-8471 GCA_031411075.1 Erythrobacteraceae bacterium | reverse complement strand
GACGGCAATTCGGTGATGCGGCTGCTGCACTATCCGCCGGTCCCGGCCGAGGCCGAGGGCCGCATCCGCGCCGCCGCGCACGAGGACATCAACACCATCACCCTGCTGCTCGGCGCCGAGGAAGCGGGGCTCGAGCTCCTGGCCAAGGATGGCCGCTGGCTGCCGGTCGCGCCGCCCGAAGGCGCGCTGGCGGTCAACATCGGCGACATGCTGCAGCGGCTGACCAACGCGCGGCTGCGCTCGACCACCCACCGTGTGGTCAACCCGGGCGGCGAGCGGGCGCGGCATGCGCGCTACTCGATGCCGTTCTTCCTCCACTTCCGGCCCGACTTCCTGATCGAGGCGCTGGAAAGCTGCGTGGGCGAGGACGGCGCGGTCGATTCGCCGATCACCGCGCACGATTATCTGATGCAGCGCCTGCGTGAGATCAACCTGGCCTGACAAGCGCCCCGCCGGACTCTTTTCCGGCGCATGTTGCAGCGCCGCAACAAGTCCAAAAACGGCGGTTTTCCGCGGCTTTGCCTGTGGACATCCTGTGGACGGCGGGACAGCTCGGCCCTGTCGCAAATCCGCAACAAAATTGACCTTGCGGCGACGCGATTCGTTTCTAACGCAACGGCATTCGGGCAAAAACACCACACTAGGGGTCACCTCAACATGAAGCTGAAGTTCTTCCTGGCCGCCAGCGCGTCGGTCCTCGCCACGGCAGTTGTCATGCCGGCGCCGCTCGTCGCGCAGCAGATCACCTCGGGCATCGAAGGCAACGTGACCGACGAAGCGGGCAACCCGATCACCGGCGCGGCCGTGACCGTGACCGACACCCGCACCGGGGCGAGCCGGACGCTGACCACCGGCGACGGCGGCACCTTCGTCGCCACCGGCCTGACCACCGGCGGTCCCTACACCGTCAGCGCCACCGCGACCGATTTCGAAGGCCAGACGATTTCGGATGTCGAGACCACGCTGCAGGGCAACACCAGCCTGAGCTTCGCGCTGTCGAGCGGCGGCGGCGTGATCACCGTCAACGCCAGCCGCGTGCAGCTGACCCAGCTCGCGGTGGGCCCGGGGCAGAGCTTCACCGCCGAAGTGCTCCAGAACACGCCGACCTTCAACCGCGACGTGCGCGACGTGATCCGGATGGACCCCCGCGTCAGCCTCGACCGTGACGATGGCGGCTCGGGCCAGGACCGCGTCTCGTGCCTGGGCGGCAATGACCGCGGCAACGCCTTTACTGTCGACGGCATCACCCAGGGCGACGTTTACGGGCTCAACGACACCGGCTTCTCGTCGCGCAGCTCGACCCCGCTGCCGTATGACGCGGTGCGCGAGACGCAGATACAGTTCGCGCCGTTCGATGTCGAATTCGGCAACTTCACCGGCTGCGCGATCAACGTGGTGACCAAGTCGGGGACCAACAATTATCGCTTCGGCGGGTTCGCCGAATATTCGAACGCCGACATGCGGGCGAGCAGCTTCCGCGACAATGTGCTGGGCGTGACCAAGCCGGTGCCGCCGATCAAGCCGGAAAAGCGCTGGGGCGCCTACCTCGGCGGACCGGTGATCCGTGACCGCCTGTTCCTGTTCGGCGCTTACGAGCACCAGGAATCCGGTCAGGCGCAGGATGAAGGCCCCTCGGGCGGCAGCTTCGCCAACCCGACCCCGTATGTGACGGTGGCCCAGTTCAACCAGTTCAGCGAAATCCTGTCGCGGGTCTACGGGATCGACACCGGCGAGCTCGTCACCAGCCGCGATTTCGCCAACGACCGCTACTTCCTGCGCGGCGACCTGCAGATCACCGACGATCACCGTCTCGAAGTGACGTATCAGCGGCTTGAGGAATCGGTGATCCGGTCCGACGACCAGGGCCTGACCGGCACCTTCGGCCCGACCATCACCGGCCTCAATTCGTTCCTGCGCAGCGGCACCCAGTCGAACTACTATTCGGCCCGGCTGTATTCGAACTGGACCGACAAGATCTCGACCGAGCTGCGTTACTCGCGCTCCGAAGTGACCGACTTGCAGGACCCGGTGGGCGGCGGCGAAGCGCAGGACGCCAACCCGATCCCGCGCATAGTGGTCGGCATCGCCAACGGCCCCGGCGCGACCGACGATGGCGCGCTCGAAGCCGGCCCGAGCTTCTCGCGCTCCGCCAACGATCTGCAGACCGGGCTCGACCTCTATCGCGCGTCGATGAACATCGACCTCGGCAACCATCGCATCAAGCTCGGCGCGGAAATGAACCGCGCCGAACTGTTCAACCTGTTCGTCCAGAACGCCACCGGCACGCTCAACTTCGAGAGCCTGGCCGACCTCGAGCAGGGCCTGCTGTCGCGCGGCACCGGCAACTTCAACACCACCAACAGCCCGACCAACGAAGTCAACGGCGCGGTCGAAGCGGCGTTCGGCAACTTCTCGTCGACCGGCAACGTCAACGACGCCGCGGCCTCGTTCCGCCGCACGATCTATTCGCTGTTCGCGCAAGACGAGTGGCGCTTCAACGACCAGCTGAAGATGGTGTTCGGTCTGCGCGCCGATTTCTACAACGGCGGACGCCCTCGCGAAAATCCGCTGTTCGTGCAGCGGTACGGGTTCAGCAACTCGACCGGGTTCAGCGCGCTCGGCCCGGTGATCATGCCGCGACTGGCGTTTACCTATGACATGGACGATTTCTCGGTGTTCTCACGCTCGCAGCTGCGCGCCGGGATCGGGGTGTTCTCCGGCGGTGATCCGCTGGTCTGGTTCGGCAACGCCTTCCAGAACAACGGCTTCCTGACCTCGCAGGGCACCACGCAGGACGCCGGTTGCCCGACCACCCGGTTCGACGTGGTCACCAACGGCACGTTCACCGGCATCCCGCAGTGCATCGTCACCTCGGCCTCGGCCTCGGCCGCGCGCGGCCTGGGCGATACGCAGTCGATCGATCCGGACATCAAGCAGCCGACGGTGCTGCGCGCCAACGTCGGCTTCTCCTCGCGGCTCGATTTCGCGCCGAGCGGCCTGTTGAGCGGCTGGGACCTGACGCTGGATTACATCTACAGCAAGTACCAGAACCCCTACACGATCGTCGATCTTTCGGCCGTGCTGGCGACCGCGACGTTCATCAACGCAGCCAACCCGAACGGCCCGCCGATCGGCATCAACGGGTTCACCGTCGACGGGCGGCCGATCTACCGGTCGATCGACCCGAACGTGGTGGGCTGCGATGCGCAGCTGATCGGGATCGTGCCGACGCCGATTTACAACGGCGTTACCGGCGTCTGCTTCAACACCCAGCGCGATGACGAGCTGATGCTGACCAACGCCCGCGCCTATCGCAGCCATATCGCTTCGATCCTGCTGTCGAAGAACACCGACAGCGGCATCTTCACCCCGGGTGGCAGCGTCTACTTCAGCGCCGGCTATGCCTACACCGCGGCGCAGGACCGGCGGAACATGTTCCAGTCCACCGCGGGCTCGAACTACGACAACTCGCCGGCGTTCGACCGCCAGAACCCGGAAGCCACGCGCGGTTTCTACGGCAGCAAGCACAACATCTCGACGCAGATCAACTTCGCCGAGGAATTCTTCGGCGACTACAAGACCCGCCTCGGCCTGACGTTCATCGCCCGTGCCGGCCGGCCTTACAGCCTGACCTTCACCGGTCTCGCGGTGTTCGGCGACAGCGTCTCGGGTTCGGACAACGCGCTGGCCTATATCCCGACCGGGCCGAGCGATCCCAAGGTGGTGTTCCAGAACACCACCGGCACCGGCAACGTCGTGCTGTTCACCGCGGCGGACAATGCCGCCACGCTCGACCAGTTCATCTCGACCGTACCCTGCGCGCAAGAGGCACGCGGGCGAATCATCACCCGCAACAGCTGCGTCAACGACTGGTACTATGACATGGACCTGACGTTCTCCCAGGAACTGCCGGGGCCCGGCCACTTCTTCGGCCACGACGACAAGATCAAGCTCTACGCCACGGTCGACAACTTCCTCAACCTGCTCAACGGCAGCTGGAACATCCAGCGGCGGCGCGACTTCAACTCGCGCCAGGACATCTTCACCGTGGCCAGCGTCGATTCGCAGGGCCGCTATGTGATCAACGATGTCGGCGCGATCCGTTCGGTCACGCCGAGCGCGGTGAACAACCCGGCGGGGCTGAGCAGCTTCTACACCGACAACTTCGTCAACGTCAGCTCGTCGGTGTGGCGGCTCAAGGTCGGCATCAGCTACGACTTCTAAGTCGGCTGGGCTGGATAACGATGATGGCGGCGCCGCGAGGGGCCGCCATTTTCGTTTCGGCTGTCATTCAGCTTGTAAAATCGCTGCGATCATAGAACCATGCGCGTCGGGAGAATGGAGGCGGGCGTGCAGGATCAGGGCGACAAGGTGAGCGGTGCCAGCCGGCGCGATTTCCTCGGCGCGGCGGCGCTCGGCACCGGCGCGGCGCTGACCGGGCTGGCGGCTGCGCCGGCGCTGGCCCAGGGCGCGGCCCCCGCCGGCCCTCCGCCGCAAGTGGACTTCCCGGCCGAGCGCGGCTTCGGCGGTGGCGGCCCGCTGGCCAACAGCCGCGCCGAAATCGACCTGTTCGATTGCGAGGTCGAAGGCACGCTGCCCGATATCGACGGGGTGTTCTATCGGGTCGGCCCCGATCCACAGTATCCCAAGCCGCCGCAATATGCCGGCGACATCGCCTTCGACGGCGAAGGCCACGTCTCGATGTTCCGCATCAAGGACGGGCATGTCGATTACCGCACCCGTTACGCCCGCAACCAGCGCTGGAAGGCGCAGCACGCGGCGCGGCGCAGCCTGTTCGGGATGTACCGCAACCCGTTCACCGACGATCCCAGCGTCGCCGGCCTCAGCCGCGGCACCGCCAATACCCAGCTGTTCCTCCACCACGGCAAGCTCTTGGTGTTCAAGGAAGACAGTCCGCCGGTCTACATGGACCCGCTGACGCTCGAGACGGTCGACGATTACTACACCTTTGGCGGCAAGTTGCAGAGCCAGACGCACACCGCGCATCCCAAGATCGATCCGCTCACCGGCGAATATATCGGCTTCGGGTACGAAGCGAACGGCCTGCTATCGAAGGACGTCCACGTGTTCTCCGCCGACCGTACGGGGGCGATCAACTGGAGCGCGACGGTGCAGGCGCCCTATGCCGGGATGATGCACGATTTTGCCGTCACCCAGCGGCACGTGATCCTCTACCTGACCAACATGGTCTCCGACATGGAGCGGATGCGCGCCGGCGGGGTCCACTTCACCTACGACGCCGACACCCCGTGCTACATCGGGGTGTTCCGCCGCGGCGGTGACGGCAAGGACATCCGCTGGATGCGCGGGCCCAATTACTTCTGCACCCATGTGATGGGCGGCTGGTCCGATGGCGACCGGATCACGGTCGACTGGGACGGGGGCGAGAGCAACCAGTTCCCGTTCTTCCCCGGCAAGCAGCCGTTCGAGCCGACCAAGGCGACCGGCCTCATCCGCCGCTACACCATCGACCTCGCCAGCCGCAGCAACGACCGCTACCAGGTCGAAACGCTCTATCCGGAAGTCTCGGGCGCGCTGTCGCGGCAGGACGACCGCTTCCACACGCTGCCGTATCGCTTCGGCTACATCAACGGCTTCGGCCCGCGCGGCGGGTGGTGGATCGTCGACCACCAGGAAAAGACCACCCAGCTCGCCTCGGTGCCCGATTACCAGCTCTCCGAAATGACCTTCGTCCCGCGCAATCCGAATGCCGAGGAAGGCGATGGCTACCTGATCGGGATCGGCGCCAGCACCAAGGAGAGCGGCCGGTCCGACCTGATCCTGATCGACACCAAGGATGTCGCCGCGGGGCCGGTGGCCCGCGTAAAGATGCCCTTCAAGGTGGTCGGCCAGGTCCACGGGTTCTGGGCCGACGCCAGCCAGATCCCCGGCGCCAACGCCGCATGATGCGCATCTGGCTCGCCGCGTTGGCGCTCCTCGTCTGTGGCGGCGCCAGCGGCCCGGCGTGGGTCGATCACCAGCGGTTGCTCGGCGCGAACAACGAGCCGGGCCAATGGCTCAGCCCCGGCCGCACCTACGACGAGCAGCATTTCAGCCCGCTCGACCAGATCAACGTCGACACCGTCGGCCGGCTCGGCCTCGCCTGGTTCGCCGACATCAATACCGAACGCGGGATGGAGGCGAGCCCGCTGGCGATCGACGGGGTGCTGTACAACGTCCAGCCGTGGAACGTGGTCACCGCTTACGACGGCAAGACCGGGCGGGTGCTGTGGAGCTACGACCCCGAAGTGCCGCTGCGGTTCGGGCGCATGGCCTGCTGCGACATCGTCAGCCGCGGGCTCGCCGCGTGGCGCGGCAAGATCTACGTCGCCACGCTCGACGGGCGGCTGATCGCGCTCGATGCGCGCACCGGGCGCCCGGTGTGGTCGGTGCTGACGGTCGACAATTCGAAAGACTACACCATCACCGGCGCGCCCCGCGTGTTCGACGGCAAAGTGCTGATCGGCAACGGCGGGGGTGAGCGCAACGTGCGCGGCTATGTCACCGCCTACGATGCCCAAACCGGCGCGCAGGACTGGCGCTGGTACACGGTGCCGGGCAACCCCGCCGACGGGTTCGAGAACGCGGCGATGGAACGTGCGGCCGCGACCTGGAGCGGCGAGTGGTGGACCGGCGGCGGCGGCGGGACGGTGTGGGATTCGATCGTTTACGACCCGGTGCTCAAGCTGATCTACATCGGCGTCGGCAACGGCAGTCCGTGGGCGCAGCGCTGGCGCAGCCCGGGTGGCGGCGACAACCTCTACCTGTCGTCGATCGTCGCGCTCGACGCGGCGAGCGGCGAGTACCGCTGGCATTACCAGACCACGCCCGGCGAAGAGTGGGACTACACCGCTACCCAGCCGATGATCCTCGCCGACCTGGTGATCGGCGGGCGCACCCGGCAGGTGCTGATGCAGGCGCCCAAGAACGGGTTCTTCTACGTCCTCGACCGCGCCACCGGCGAACTGATCAGCGCACAGGCCTATGTGCCGATGAACTGGGCCACCGGCGTCGATGCGGCGACCGGGCGGCCGATCGAGAACCCGGCGGTGCGCTATGGCCTGACCCCGGTGATGGTCTCGCCCGGCCCGGGCGGAGCGCATAACTGGAACCCGATGGCCTACAGCCCGCTGACCGGCCTCGTTTATCTGCCGGTGACCGAAACCTACATGGCCTATGCCCAGGCCGAGACATACGACCGGGCGCGCGGCGGGCTTGGCACCAGTTTCGGCGGTTACGATGCCGAGCGGCGCGCGATCGCCCAGTACGCCGATGCCCATTCGAAGACCTGGCTATCGGCCTGGGACCCGCGCACCCAGCGCGAAGTGTGGCGCGGGCCCGAGCAGAAGAAAGGCAGCGGCGGGGTGCTGGCAACCGCCGGTAACCTGGTGTTCCAGGGCTCGATCGGCACCACCTTCGTCGCTTACCGCGCCGATACCGGGGCCAAGGTCTGGGAGATGCCGGTGCAGCAAGTGCCGATCGCCGGGCCAATTTCCTACATGATCGACGGCGAGCAATACATCGCGGTCAACGCCGGCTGGGGCGGCGGCCTCGCCCATGTCGAACGCTCCGCCTACGATGGCCTGCGGCTGGCGAAACCGCGGCTGCTGGTGTTCAAGCTTGGCGGCAATGCGCAATTGCCGCCGATGCCGGCCGACGCGATGCGCGTGCCCGAACTCGCGCCCCCGCCGGCGCTGACCGGCACGCGCACGCAAGTCGCGCTGGGCGAGCGGCTCTACGGCCAGAACTGCGCGTTGTGCCACGGCAATGCCGCGCGCGGCGGGGTCAAGGACTTGCGCCATATGGAGCCGGCGACGCACGCCGCGTTCCTCGACATTGTGATCGGCGGCGCCCGCGCCCGCAACGGCATGGCGAGCTTCGCCGACCGCCTGAGCCGTGCTGACGCCGAAGCGATTCACCACTACCTGATCGCGCGCGCCAACGAAGACTGGGAGGACTGATCCGATGAAACTTGTCGCCGCGCTTGCCGCGCTGTCATTGCTCACCGCCGCGCCGGCGCGCGCCGAAGTCACCTATTCGCCCAGCTACGGCAACGACCGCGCCGAGATCGAAGACCTGATGGCGCGCTATCTGTTCGCGATCGATTACTTCGACTGGGACGCCTACGTCGCCACCTTCGCGCCCGATGGCGAGCTCGAATTCGCCAGCGGCAAGTACGTCGGGCGCGAGGCGATCCGCACCGCGGTGACGCGCTTTGCCGAAGGCATCGGCCGGTTCTACCACACGGCGGACGGCAAGCCGGCGATCCTGCGCCACATCGTTCTGCAAAGCTCGATCCGCGTCGAGGGCGACCATGCCTGGGGTCGCACGATCTGGCTCGAAATGGCCAACCACGGCCCGAACGACGAGCCCAAGATCGGCACTTATGGCCTCTACGAGGACGAGTTCCGCAAGGTCGACGGTCACTGGCTGATCAGCCGCCGTAACGT
>JANOAH010000335.1:0-4533 GCA_031411075.1 Erythrobacteraceae bacterium | reverse complement strand
CAAGCAGTGCCTCAACGGCACGGTGGTGGAAATGAGCGCGGCTTGCCCGGCTCCGCCGCCGCCGCCGCGGATGGCCCCGCCGCCCCCCCCGCCGCCGGCTCCGCCGCCGCCGGTGGTCGCTCCGGGACCGGAAAAGGGCTAAGCCGCTAGGCCTGGTCAACACGAAGGGGCGGCGCGAGCGATCGCGCCGCCCCTTTCGGTTGGGCGGGATGGGCGGGGCGGGGCGGCACTGATGGAAGACTCGGCCGGTGGCGTCGAGTACGCCGAAAGGTAAACGGGGTTTCGCGCAGAGGCCGCAGAGGAAATGAGGGCGCAGAGGAGGTTTTTGCGGCGCCGAAGGCGCGCTAAGCTGCTGCCGCTGGCACAAGCGAGACGCAGGATTTGCAAGCGGCATGCGCCGCAAGCGCGTTATCTCTGCGGGCTCCGTTCCTCTGCGGCCTCTGCGCGAAATCCCTTCTTCTTCAGCAGCGTGTCTGCAGCTCAAAAGGCTGGGACGACCTGGCCACCGGGACGTGCGGAAGATTGGCGAATCAACCGGGCTGTCGATCGGACAGCGACGCGATGCGCACGCCGAGCGGCTGCTCCTGATCGCCTCAGGAACAGCGGCTAACCCTCAATCTGGACGGAACAATCGCTAGTCGGTGTTCAGCCGCTCGCGCATTTCCTTGCCCGGCTTGAAGTAGGGCACGCGCTTCGACGGCACGTCGACCGCATCGCCAGTGCGCGGATTGCGCCCGACGCGGGCATTGCGCAACCGGGTGGAGAAAGTGCCGAACCCGCGCAGTTCGACCCGGCCGCCTTCGGCCAGGCGCGTGGTGATCTCCTCGAAGAACACGTCGACGACCTGCTCGACCTCTTCGGGCCGAAGATCGGGATTCTCATCGCAAAGAGCTTGCAGCAACTCTGATCTAATCATTGTTCTCTCATCCCCCGGCCGCCCGATCCCGCGGGCATGGCCGTATCGACCCTTGCCGCTAGTCTGGCAGAGAGGCCGCCCGCGCGCAATCGCGCTGGGGACAAAAATTGCTCTGGGTTAGCGTCTCAGGCGTCGTCGAGCACGTCGGCGGGTGCGATGCCGAGCCGCGCCATCCGGTCGCGGATCTGCGGCCAGTCGTGATCGAGGAACTGGGTCCGTTCCGCCGAGCGCAGCTGTTCGGCCGCCCCGTCGCGCACGAACATGCCGACGCCGCGCTGGACCTGGATCAGCCCATCGGACTGGAATTGCTGATAGGCCTTGGCCACGGTCAGCGGATTGGCGCCCTGTTCGGCGGCGAAGGCGCGCACCGACGGCAACATCGCGCCTTCGGGATAGCGCCCGTCGATGATCGCCGCGGCGATCTCGTCACGCAGGCGCAGATAGACGGGTCGCTTGTCGATCATCGGTGCATCAGTGCCATAATACAGCGGGGCAGGTCAAGCGCGGCTCGCCTCGTTCGGCGGGTTCGCCAAGCGGTTACGGCTGTAACAAAAGCCCCTTCACAGCAGCGAAACTGCCGCTAGGTTGCCCAGTTCGCCCGGCCCCGGGCCGACGACAAACAACAAACGGGATGGTCGCATGAAGGACATGGCTCTGTGGAACGAAGCTGACTGGATCGCCACGATCGCAGTCGTGGTCCTGGCGGCGTTCCTGGGCGGCGGGATCGCCATCGCCACCTCGCGCAAGCCCGAAGCGATCGGCCATCCCAAGGGCCTGTACATGCTGTTCTTCGCCGAAATGTGGGAGCGGTTCTCCTATTACGGCATGCGCGCGATCCTGATCTTCTATCTGACCCAGCACTGGCTGTTCAACGACGCCAAATCGAACCTGATCTACGGCGCTTATACCAGCCTGGTGTACATCACGCCGGTGCTCGGCGGCTATCTTGCCGACCGCTATCTGGGCCAGCGCAAGGCGGTGGTCTTCGGCGGCCTGCTGCTGGCGCTCGGACACAGTTTCATGGCGGTTGAGGGGGTCGGCGGACAGGACGATCCGACGATCAACGTGTTCTGGTTCGCTTTGTCGCTGATCATCGTCGGCTCGGGGTTCCTCAAGGCCAATATCTCGGTGATGGTCGGCCAGCTCTATCGCCTCACCGACATGCGCCGCGATGCGGCCTATACGATCTTCTACATGGGGGTGAACGTCGGCGCCGCGCTCGGCACCATACTCGTCGCCTACCTCGGCCAGACGATTGGTTGGGGCTATGGCTTCGGCCTTGCCGGCATCGGCATGGTCGCCGGGCTGATCGTGTTCGTGCTTGGCAAGAAGGCGCTGCACGGCGCCGGCGAGGCGCCCGCGGCGCTCACCCGGGGCAAGGAATTCACGCTTTACGGGATCGGCTTTGCCGCGGTGGGCGTGATGTGGCTGTTGATCCAGTACCAGGACGTGGTCGGCACCCTGCTCGCCGTCGCCGGCGTCGCGCTGCTGCTGTACGTGCTCTACGAAAGCTTCAAGCTGCCCAAGGAACCGCGCGAACGGATGTTCGCAATCCTGTTCCTAATCGCGCTCAACCCGCTGTTCTGGGGCCTGTTCGAACAGGCCGGCGGTTCGATGAACCTGTTCACCGACCGGTTCGTCGATCGCAGCGGCGTTCCGGCGGGCATCTTCCAGTCGATCAATCCGATCTACATCATCCTGATGGCGCCGCTGTTCGCCGGGATTTGGCAATGGCTGGGCCGGATCGGCAAGGAGCCCTCGGCGCCGGCCAAGTTCGGCCTGGCGCTGGTGCAGATGGGCCTCGCGAACCTGGTGCTGGTCTATGGCGCCGAAGCCTATGGCGTGGCGGCGATGACCCCGGTGATCCTGGTATTCATGTACTATCTGCTCGCCACCACCGCCGAACTGTGCCTGTCGCCGGTCGGCCTGTCGGCGATGAACCGGCTGGCGCCGAGCTATCTCGCTTCGCTGATCATGGGGGCGTGGTTCTATATGACCGCGGTGGGCAATTTCGTTGCCGGCAAGATCGGCGAGGCAACCGGCGGGCATGACGGCACGCTCGATAAGCAAGGCCTGCTCGACATTTACGAGCTGTTTGGCTGGATCAGCATCGGCGTGGCGGTGGCGGTGCTGCTGCTATCGCCGATCGTGAAGCGCTGGATGCACCTCGATACGCTCAAGGACCGCGATCTGGCCGGAGCGGACGAAGTGGGCGAGCCGCAGGCGGCCGGGACGCACCCGGCGCAGGCCTAGGCGGGCAAGGGTTCGGGCGCGGCGGGCTCATCCTCGCCGCGCACGATCCGTGTCGCGGCCCAGCCGGCCAGGCGCCACAGCCCCAGCACCACGGCCGCGGCGACGAGGCCGTCGACCGCGTAGTGATAGGCGAGGTGCACCGATCCCAGCGCGATCACGCCGAGAAACACTGCGAACACGCCGCCGGCCTCGGCCGAATGGCGCCGCACGGTCAGCCAGAACAGCAGCGCCAGCGCCACATGCATCGAGGGCATCGCGCTGATCCCGGCGCCGATCCCGTCGGTGCCGCTCTGCTGCAAGGACAGCAGATAGCCCTGCGCGGCGACGGCAATGTTGAACACCTGCTGGTGGGCCTGGGCAAGATAAGCGGTCTGCGCGGCGAAATGGGCGTTGCCGGTCAGCGGTTCGAGGAACACCGGCCCGACCGAGCTGAACGCGATCGCCAGCACCGATCCAACGATGAACCAGGTCATGAAATAGGCGAGGAAATAGCGGGCACGCAGACGCCGGTCGTCGACATAGGCGGCCATGTACCATGACCCGGCAAAGATCAGCTCGAGCCACAGCTTGTACAGCGCGCCGATCCCGGCCGAAACCGACGGAAAGCCCAGCACCGGCTGGAGCAGCCGCCACGGATCGGTGCCGAAGAACAGCGCCTGGTCCCAGGCGATGAAAATGGCGTCCCAGCTATAGGGATTGATCGCCGGGATCGCCGCCTTGACCGATCCGAACAGCTGCATGAACATGATCAGCGCGCAGATCAGCGGTGCGGCCATGACCAGGCGCGGCAGCCGCTCGGCCAGGTCTTGCGCGATTCCCGCCGTGGAGCGCGTCCGCACCCCGATCGCCAGCGCCCGCCCGATCAAGAGGAAAGCGAGACCCCACAGGTAAACCTCGGAATAGAGCGCATAGGCCCGCAGCGACGGCACCCTGAGCTCTAGCCACGTCAGCCCGACAAGGTACACCGCGCACAGCACCGCCACGCCCGCCAGCACGGGCGCGTCGTCGCTCAGATATCGCCGCGCAGGGCGAAAGGCTAAGGCGGCTGCCATGGCGCCGGGTGTGCGGCGGACATGGTAAAGATTGGGTTTACGCGGCGGTCCCGCTAGGCCCGCGCCTCTTCAACCCCGGCGCTGTTGTGGCGCAGCGCGCTGAGGACGGTTTCGACGATGTGGGGCGCGTTGAGGCCGGCGTCGTCGTATTGCCGGGCGGGATCGTCGTGATCCTGGAAGGTGTCGGGCAGGCGCAGGGTGCGGATCTTGACCCCTGAATCGAGCAGGCCTTCGTCGCTCGCCAGGGTCAGCACGTGCGCGCCGAGGCCGCCGATGCTCGCTTCCTCGACCGTGACGACGACTTCGTGCGTC
>JANOAH010000334.1:0-1619 GCA_031411075.1 Erythrobacteraceae bacterium | reverse complement strand
CTCGATCACGCCGGCCATCAGCTCTTCGCCGTCGTCGAGCTCCTCGCCGGTCGCCTCGACCACCAGCTCGTCGGCGTCGGCGATGATCGCGTCGAGCTGCGCGCTGCGCCAGCGGAAGTCTTCGGGCAGGACGTGGATCGTGCCGAACAGGTAGATGCGGGTGTCGTTATCCTGCAGCAGCCAGACCGCCGGGGCGGGGTCGTAATCCTGGATCCCGGCCTGATGCGCCGCGAGCGCGGGATCCTCTGCCAGCGCCGGGGCGGCGAAGGCGGCGACCAGCGCGGCGGCGACAAGCGATCCCTTGTTCATCGGCCCCTTTGCTGCCCGAGAGGCCCGGACGGTGCAAGGGGCTGCGCTAGGCCGCGCCGTCGCTGAAGATCGCCTCGATCGGCTGGCCGAACACCCGGGCGATGCGGAAGGCGACGCCGAGCGAAGGATCGTGCTTGCCGGTCTCGATCGCGTTTACGGCCTGGCGCGACACGTCGAGCCGCTGGGCAAGCTCCGCCTGGCTCCAGTTGCGCTCGGCGCGCAGCACCTTGAGGCGATTGGTCACAGCCGCGTCCCCCGCACGCGAACGATGAAATAGCAGGCTGCCCAGACCGCGCAGAGCAGCGCGAGCATCCCTTGCGAGGAAATTTGGCCGAAGCCGTTCGCGAACACGATCGCATATAGAACGGTAGCGAAGATCGTGCCGAATATCGTCATCAGCGCCGATTTACAGAGCGTTTGGAACATGTAGTCGTCGGTCCATTTCTGGTCGAAGCGTGTCGATACCGTCGCCAGAAGGGCTCCGACAATGGCGGCGCCGGTGAGCGCGGCACCTTTGAGGAGCGGATCAGTGGCCGGCGCGATCGCGGGAACCGCATCGTTCGACCAGCGGACTAGGAAAGGCAGGCACATTACGCCCAGGAAGGCGAACATCAGGTCGAAGGCGCGAGGCGAATATATCGCGCGTAGAAAACCGGTCATCAGACGCCCTCCTTTGAGTCAGGTATGCATGACAATATGTCGCCATTCACTGACTGTGTCAACACAACCTGACAAAAAGCCATCCCAGCTTGCTCCATGCCGCGCAGTCATTGACGCTTTTCGGGCCGTGCGCCATGGCCCCGCGCACGATGGCCCGTGACCCCGCCCGCAGCTTCCAGGACATGATCCTGACGCTCCACGATTACTGGAGCGCACAGGGCTGCCTGATCCTGCAGCC
The DNA here is from genome assembly GCA_031411075.1 of Erythrobacteraceae bacterium. Lineage (GTDB taxonomy): Bacteria > Pseudomonadota > Alphaproteobacteria > Sphingomonadales > Sphingomonadaceae > Croceibacterium_A. The sequence continues at coordinate 412 of JANOAH010000334.1, read as the reverse complement.
CTACGATATGCGCATGGGCGCGGGCACGTTTCACACCGCCACCACTTTGCGCGCGCTCGGGCCGGAGCCGTGGAACGCCGCGTTCGTCCAGCCGTGCCGCCGGCCGACCGACGGCCGCTATGGCGAAAACCCCAACCGGCTGCAGCATTACTACCAGTACCAGGTGATCCTCAAGCCGAGCCCGCCGGACTTGCAGGACCTGTATCTCAAGAGCCTCGAGGTGATCGGCATCGATCCCTTGAAGCACGACATCCGCTTCGTCGAGGACGATTGGGAAAGCCCCACGCTCGGCGCCTGGGGGCTGGGCTGGGAAGTGTGGTGCGACGGGATGGAAGTGACCCAGTTCACCTATTTCCAGCAGATGGGCGGGTTCGACTGCAAGCCGGTGGCGGGCGAGCTGACCTACGGGCTC
>JANOAH010000333.1:0-2492 GCA_031411075.1 Erythrobacteraceae bacterium | reverse complement strand
ATCGGTCTCGTCGAGCACCGCGAACGCGGGATCGAGGATGCCCATCTGGACCATCTCGGCGCGCTTCTTTTCGCCGCCAGAAAAGCCGACGTTCACGGGGCGCTTGAGCATGTCCATGTCGAACCGCAGCAGCCCGGCCTTCTCCCGCGCCAGCTTGAGGAACTCGCCGGCCGAGAGCGGCGCTTCACCCCGCGCCCGGCGCTGGGCATTGAGCGCCTCGCGCAGGAACTGGACGTTGGACACGCCGGGGATTTCGACCGGATACTGGAAGCCGAGGAACAGCCCGGCCGCGGCGCGTTCGTGCGGAGCGAGCGCGAGCAAATCCACCCCACCCTTGTCAGCCCGGACTTGTTCCGGGCCAGGGCTATCTTCGGTCCCGCCCATTGAAGGGGGAGCGAAACTAACCGACCCCGAGGTCACCTCGTACCCCGGCCGCCCACCGAGTACATAAGCCAGCGTCGACTTGCCCGCGCCGTTGGGCCCCATGATCGCATGCACTTCGCCCGCGTTCACGGTGAGCGAAAGCCCGCGCAGGATTTCGGTGCCGCCGACGGTGGCGTGGAGGTTATCGATGGTCAGCATGAAAGAAGCTCGATCTCAAACGCGGTATCACCCCGGACTTGTTCCGGGGCAGTGCTTTCTGGCGACTTCGCGAAAGCAGCCCGACCCCGGGACAAGCCCGGGGTGACAAGAGAGGAAGGGGTGACGGCAAAAGTCATCCCGCCGCCCTCGGCTTGCGGTTGGGCCGCTCGTAATGCTGGTTGGGATTGGCCGCGGCGTGGGCGCGGGCGGCGTCCTTCCTGTCGGCGATGCGCACGCGCATGCCGGCGGTGATCCGCGCCAGCACCGCCTCGATATCAGCAAGCACGTCGGCCGCCGCGATCCGCATCACCCGGATGCCCACCGATTCGAGGCTCTTGTCGCGGCGCCGGGCCAGCGCCTCATCCTCGCCTTCCTCGTCAAGGTCGATCGCCATGCTGAGGTGGTGGCAGTTGAAATCGACGATCGCGCTGCCGACCACCGCGTGGCGGGTGAACTTGTAGCGCCCGAGATCGGCTTTGGCGAAGCGCGCGGCCAGCGCCTTGTGCGCCGGCGACGAATGCCGCCGCAAATCGCGCGCCTGCTCGTGCAGCACGTCGAGCCGCTTCTCCGATATCTCCCACCCACGCCCCTTCTTCTTGAGCGGCGGCGGCGCGTCATCGGCCGAAGGCGTGCGGACCTTAAGGGTTCTGCGCTCAGTCACTTGGCAGTGCGCTCTTTGGGTCGGGCATGACGTATTCGTGCGACTGCTCGATTACCGGCGCGCCATTGATTTCGAGTCGTTTATGCTCGGGGCTAGTCGGCACAAAACCCACGCCAGCGATACCCCATGAGCTGCCGCCGTCATGGACGTGACTGCCGCCCCCGCATCCGGCGCCGCTCATCCGACGCTCCCCTCGAGGCTGATCCCGAGCAGTTTCTGCGCCTCCACTGCGAACTCCATCGGCAGTTGCTGCAGCACCTCTTTCGCGAAGCCGTTGACGATCAGCGCCACCGCTTCCTCTTGGCCCAACCCGCGCTGCATCGCGTAGAACAGCTGGTCGTCGGAAATCTTGCTGGTGGTCGCCTCGTGCTCGATCTGCGCGGTCGGGTTCTTGACCTCGATGTAGGGCACGGTGTGCGCGCCGCATTCGGCGCCCAAGAGCAGGCTGTCGCACTGGGTGAAGTTGCGCACGTTGTCGGCGTTGGCGGCGACGCGGACGAGGCCGCGATAGGTGTTGTTCGATTTGCCCGCGCTGATGCCCTTGGAGATGATCGTGCTGCGGCTGCCCTTGCCGTTGTGGATCATCTTGGTGCCGGTATCGGCCTGCTGATAGTTGTTGGTCACCGCGACCGAGTAGAACTCGCCGACCGAATCCTCGCCATTCAAGACGCAGCTCGGATACTTCCAGGTCACCGCGCTGCCGGTTTCGACCTGGGTCCAGCTGATCTTGCTCCGCGCGCCCTGGCACAGCCCGCGCTTGGTGACGAAGTTGTAGATCCCGCCCAGCCCTTCGGCGTTGCCCGGATACCAGTTCTGCACCGTCGAATACTTGATCTCGGCATCGTCCATCGCGACTAGCTCGACCACCGCGGCGTGGAGCTGGTTCTCGTCGCGCATCGGCGCGGTGCAGCCTTCGAGGTAGCTGACGTAGCTGCCCTTCTCGGCGATGATCAGCGTGCGTTCGAACTGGCCGGTGTTCTCGGCATTGATACGGAAATAGGTGCTGAGCTCCATCGGGCAGCGCACGCCTTCGGGGATGTAGACAAAGGTGCCGTCCGAAAAGACCGCGCTGTTGAGCGTGGCGAAGAAGTTGTCGCGCTGCGGCACCACCTTGCCGAGCCACTTCTTCACCAGATCGGGGTACTCGCGGATCGCTTCGCTGATCGAGAGGAAGATCACGCCCGCCTTCTTCAGCTCTTCGCGGAAGGTGGTCGCGACGCTGACCGAATCGAACACCGCGTCGACCGCG
>JANOAH010000332.1:0-1559 GCA_031411075.1 Erythrobacteraceae bacterium | reverse complement strand
CGGCCAGACCACCGCCCCGTCGCCCGCCACCGTGGCGATGCGGTGGCAGTGGCTCAATCCGGAGATCAACAGCTTCACCTTTCGCGATACCGACCGGGTGTTCGAGCATCGGGCTGTGCGGCGTTCCGGCCCGGTGTGGCGACTGGCGCGGGGGCCGGCAATCGACCCGCCGACGATCGCGTTCGGGGGCACGCAGCGCGATTACGCAACCTTCGCGCAGGACACGTTCACCAATGCCTTGCTGGTGCTGCGTGACGGGCGGGTGGTGTTCGAGGACTATCGCAATCGGTCGGGGCCACAGACCCGCTTCATAAGCTTTTCGATGGCCAAGACGATCACAGCGATGCTGGTCGGCATTGCCCTCGACCAGGGCAAGGTAGGCTCGCTCGATGATCGGGTCGATCGCCATCTGCCCGAACTGGCCGGCAGCGGGTACGACGGGGTGACGATCCGCCAGGCGATGCAGATGCGCTCGGGCGTCGACTATCAGGAACGCTACGATTTCGGCGCCAACCCCAGCTTCGCCGGGCGGCTGCACGAACAGGCGATCGTGCTCAACCGGATGCGCTTTGCCGATGGCGCGCGCGAGACGCGGCGGGGCAATGCGCCGGGATCGACGTTCAACTATTCGACGCTCGATACCTTCGTGATCGGTTGGGTGCTCGAACGCGCCACGGGAATGCCGCTGGCCGACTACACCCAGCGCTACTTGTGGGGGCCGCTCGGCGCCGAGGCGGACGGGTTCTGGCTCGCCGACGGACCACCCGGAGCGGGGCGCGAACTGTCGGGCATGGGCTACAACGCCACGCTGCGCGACTTCGGGCGGCTGGGGCAGCTGATGCTCGAGGACGGGAAGCGCGGGCGGCGGCAGGTGCTGCCCGCCGGGTGGGTCGCGCAGATGACGGCGATGCAGCCGACCGGGCAACGCCGGCAGGGCTATGGCCTGTTCACCTGGCAGATCGACGATGAGCCCGGCGCTTATTCAGCGGTCGGCCTCGCCGGCCAGTTCATCTACGTCCACCCGGCCAGCCGCACCGTGATCGTCAAGCTGAGCTATTACCCGCCGGCCGAGCCCGAGACGGTGCTGCCCGAAACCGTGGCCTATTTCCGGGCGCTGACTAGCGCCGAACGGGCGCGCGGCGGCGACGAACCGCCCGGCCCATCCGCGCCCCGCTTGGCCCCAAGCCCCTTCCCTGCGCCCGTCGCACCACGCTAGCTGGTGCGGCACGGGGGCGTGAGGGAGGTTTATCGTGGCCACACAGCCCGCCGTCGCCGACGGCTTCTTTCAATCCAGGCGCGACTTTTCCGGCCTGTCGCGCCTCTCGCTCGACGTGATCCGCGCGAGCGGTCTGGCGCAGGCGCGGCTGCAGCTGGCGGTGCTGTCGGGCAACCGCCGCCGGGCGCTCGAGCAGATCGACCGGCTGGTCAGTCTCGACAAACAGCTCGAACGGATTGCCGACGGACGCGTGCTCAGCGCGCCGCCGGCCGAGCAGGTCGCGGACGACCTTGCGGGGCAGCGCCTGGCCATTGCCAGCGAGAAGCTGGCGCTGGCCTCGGCG
>JANOAH010000331.1:0-7360 GCA_031411075.1 Erythrobacteraceae bacterium | reverse complement strand
AGGATTTAGGACGAGCTCGCTTTCTCCCGTATCGCATCCGCCACCGCTTTTTGCGCCGCGAAGGCGCGCTGGAAGGCGGGGCGGGCGCGGCCGCGGTCGGCGTAGGCGGCGAGGGTGGGGAATTCGTGTAGCAGGTCGGCGCCGGGCAGGCTCGGGTCCTCGAGCCGCAGCAGGACCTCGATCATCATCAGATCGCCGGCGCTGAACTCGCCCTCGAGCCAGTCGGCGGAACCCAGCGCGGCGGAGAGCGAGCCGAGGCGGGTGCGGACCTTGTCGTCGAGCAGCGGCAGGCGCGCGTGGAACCACGGCTTGTCGGCCTCGGTCAGCTCGAACCCCTCGCGCTCGATCACCGGCGGCTCGATCGTGCTCAAGGCGCAGATCAACCAGGTGATCGCGCGGGCGCGGGCGTCAGGGTCGTCGGGCAGCAGCCCCGGCCGGGTCAGGCCGAGGTGGAGGATGATGCTGCCGGTTTCGAACAGCGTCAGCGAGCCTTCTTCATAGGTCGGGATCTGGCCGAACGGCTGCCGCGCCAGGTGCGCCGGCTCCTTCATCTCGGCGAAAGTAACCAGCCGTACGTCGTAAGGCTGGCTCACTTCTTCGAGCGCCCAGCGCACCCGCATGTCGCGCGCCAGGCCCATGCCGCCGTCGGGCGAAGTGGCGAAGGCGGTGATGGTGGGGCGCATGAAAACCAAACGGCAGAATCAGGTTTCCGATCCTCCCCTTGATCGCTTCGCGGCCATAGGGAGGATTTGTTGAACCTAATCGCGCTCCACCTCGTTTACCCACCCATGCAGCACTTCATCATCGAGGCGATCGCGCGCAGCGGATATTTCGGCGTGTTCGTGCTGATGGTGCTCGAAAACGTGTTTCCGCCGATTCCGTCCGAAGTGATCATGGGCGTGGGCGGGGTTCTGGTCGGCCGCGGACAGATGGAGTTCTGGCCGTTGCTGGTGGTCGGCACGCTCGGCACTACGGCGGGCAATTACGTCTGGTACTGGATCGGCGACCGCTGGGGCTACCAGCGGCTCGAACCGTTTATCGCCAGGCACGGCCGCTGGCTGACGCTCGACTGGGAGCATATCGAAAAAGGCAGCGAATTCTTCCGACGCCGCGGCCAGTGGGTCGTGTTCTTCATGCGCTTTTCGCCCTTCCTGCGCACGATCATCTCGCTGCCGGCGGGCCTGTCGCACATGAGCGTGACGCGCTTCCTCTTGTTTACTACCGCCGGCGGGGCGATCTGGAACGCGCTCCTGATCGAAGGCGGGCGGCGGCTGGCGCCCCTGATGGAGGAATACGACCAGATCGCCAGCTGGGCGGTGGCCGGCTTCGTGGCGCTGATTATCGGCGGCTATGTCTATCGCGTGCTGACCTGGCAGCCGCGCGGCTAGCGTTCGCGCGGATGTGCGTTGCGATAAGTGTCGAGCAGCGTCGCGGCATCGACCTTAGTGTAGATCTGGGTCGAGCCGAGACTCGCGTGGCCAAGCAGTTCTTGCAACGATCGCAAGTCCGCCCCGGCGCCGAGCAGATGGGTGGCGAAACTGTGGCGCAACGCGTGCGGCGTAGCGGTGGCGGGCAGGCCAAGCGCGATTCGCGCCCGCGCCATCGCCTTTTGCACCATGCCCTGGCCGAGCGCGCCGCCCTTGGCTCCGCGGAACAGCGGCTGGTCGCGCTCGGCGGGCCACGGGCTGCGCGCCGCGTAGTCGGCCACCGCGGCGCGCACGATCGGCAGCATCGGCACCACGCGTTGCTTGTTGCCCTTGCCGGTGACGACCAGCGTTTCGCCCAGCGGCAGGTGCGCAGCCGTGAGCGACAGCGCCTCGGCAATGCGCAGCCCCGCGCCATACATCAGCAGCAGCACCGCACGGTCGCGCGCGCCGATCCAGTCGTCGGCGGCGGACTGCGCCACCGCGTCGGCCAGGTTCACCGCTTCGTCGGGCGTAACCGGACGTGGCAGACCCTTTTTGAGCCGCGGCCCGCGCAGCCGCGGCGCGGCGGCGTCGGCGTGGCCGGCGCGTTCGCGGGCGAAGGCGACGAAGGCCTTGAGCGCGGACAATTCGCGCGCGGCCGAAGCGTTACTGAGCCCGTCAGCGCGGCGCGCGGCGAGCTGGGTGCGCAAGTCGCCCGCGCCGAGCGCTGCAACTTGGGGCCAACCCCCGGCCCCGATCGCCTCGATCAGCCGCGCCGCGGTGGCCAGATAGGCGCGCACAGTGTGCGGCGAGCGGCGCCGGCCGTGCACCAAGTGATCGCGCCACGCTTCGAGCAGCTCCGGCTTGCTCATGCCGCCGCCAAGGCGTCAGGCACCAGCTCGGCGAGCAGCGCGTCGAGCACCGGCATACCCTGCGCGGTGACGCCGATGCGCTCGCCCGCACGCCAGGCCAGCCCGAGCGATTGGTACAGCGCCAGCTTGGCCGGCTCGACCAGCTCGACCACCGCGAACCGCTGAGCAAGTGCGCCGAGGTCCACCCCCTCGCGCAGCCGCAATCCCATCAGCAGCGCCTCAGCGGCCTGCTCGCGCCGACCGAGCGCCCGCTCCTCGCTCAAACCGTGACCGTTGCGTGCCACCGCAGCGAGGTAATTCTCGGGCTTCTTGTGCCGCACCGTCGCCATCCCGCCGCGCCGGCCATGCGCGCCGGGGCCGACGCCGGAGTAGTCCTGGTACCGCCAGTAGGCGAGGTTATGGCGGCTTTCCTCGCCCGGCCGGGCGTGGTTGCTGACTTCGTAAGCCGGCAGGCCGGCAGCCTCGGTCAATTCGCGCGTCACTTCGAACAGCTCGGCGGCCGGATCGTCGGCAAGCGGCGTGAAAGCGCCGAGGCGGACGTCGGTTTCGAACCGGGTGCCCGGCTCGATCGTCAATTGATAAAGCGACAAGTGGCCGGTGCCGAACCCGATCGCTTGCGCAAGTTCGTCGGCCCATTGTTCGGCCGTCTGATCGGGGCGGGCATAGATCAGGTCGAAACTGACGCGTTCGAACGAGTTTTGCGCCGTATTAAGCGCATCTTTCGCGCCGTTTGCATCGTGCAGCCGCCCGAGGAAACGTAGCGTCGCATCGTCGAGCGCCTGCACCCCGAGCGACACCCGGTTGACCCCTGCCGCCGCCAGATCGGCAAACCGCGCCGCCTCGACCGACGAGGGATTGGCCTCCAGCGTAATCTCGGTGTCGGGGGCAAAGCCCCACAGACGCTCCGCTTGGTCAAGCAGATCGGCGACCAGCGCGGGCGGCATTAGCGATGGGGTGCCGCCTCCGAAAAACACTGATTGCAAAGGGGTTTGTACGGCTTTGCTCGCTTCGTGTCGCAAGTCCGCCAGCAGCGCCTCGCGCCATGCGGCCATGTCGATCTCGGCCCGGACGTGCGAGTTGAAATCGCAGTACGGGCACTTTTGCCGGCAAAACGGCCAGTGAATGTATAACGCGCGGCTCACCATGCCATTTGAGCGGCTGTTAAGGGCGACTTGTCAATAATCCGGGCGATGAGGACGGGACGGGTCATCGCCGCGCTGGCCGCGCTGACGCTGGGGGCGGGCAGCCAGGCGGCGTCCGAGAGCGCCAATCCATTCGCGGAGCAATTGCTGGCCGAGCACAACCGCGCGCGTGACGAGGCCGGCGTTCCGCGCCTGGCCTGGAGCGCCAAGCTTGCCGGCGAAGCGCAGGGCTGGGCGCAAGTGCTCGCCCGCGAAGGCCACATGCGCCACGCCAGCCACGAAGAGGCGTTCGATGCCGGCGAGAACCTGTGGATGGACTCGGCCGGATACTTCGGACCCGAGCGGATGGTCGGCGCGTTCGTGAACGAGCGTCAGCACTACATTCATGCCGCCTTCCCGCAGGTGTCCAATACCGGCCGCTGGCAGGATGTCGGCCATTACACCCAGGTGGTGTGGCGCGACACGCGCGAAGTCGGCTGCGCGGTGGCGCGCGGCCAGCGCGACGATTTCCTCGTCTGTCGCTATTGGCCGGCGGGGAATTGGGTCGGGCAGCGGGCGTATTAGGCGAACTGCTCCGCCACCAGCTTGGCGAAGGCGTCGGCGCGGTGGCTGATGCGGTGCTTTTCTGCCGGGTCGAGTTCGGCGAACGTGCGGTCGTAGCCGGTCGGCACGAACACCGGATCGTAACCGAAGCCGAGGGTGCCGCGCGGCGGCCAGGTCAGCGTGCCGTCGGCGCGGCCTTCGTAGACCGCGTGCTCGCCATCGGGCCAGGCGAGCGCGAGGACGCAGCTGAACCACGCCTCGCGCGGCGTGTCCGGGCCTTTCGTCGCGAGCATGCCTTCGACTTTGCCCATCGCCATGTACCAGTCGCGGCCCGGATCGCCTTCGAACCACTGCCGTTCGGCCCAGTCGGCGGTCCACACGCCGGGGCGCCCGTCGAGCGCGGCGACCGACAGACCGCTATCGTCGGCCAGCGCCGGCAGGCCCGAGCTTTCCGTCGCCGCGCGCGCTTTGATGAGCGCGTTAGCGACAAAGGTGCGGCCGGTTTCGGCCGGCTCGGGCAGGCCAAGCGAGCCCGCTGAGAGGCAGTCGACCCCGTATGGCGCCAGCAGCGCGGCGATCTCCTTGAGCTTGCCCGCATTATGCGTGGCGATGACCAGCTTGCCGGTGCCGAGCTTGCGCGTCATCCCAACCTCGTCATCCCCGCGAACGCGGGGACCCAGTGGCAGTCGAGCGCTTCGCGCGAGTGTTTGATCGCTGGGTTCCCGCGTTCGCGGGAATGACGAAAATTAGAGATCACCTGCCCACGGCCTTGGCCTGCGCGGCGAAGATGCGATCGCAGCCGATGCGGGCGAGGCGCAGCAAGCGCAGCAGGCCTTCTTCGTCATAGGTCGCGCCTTCGGCCGTGGCCTGGACTTCGGCGATCTTGCCCCCTTCGAGCAGCACGAAGTTGGCATCCGCATCGGCGGCGCTGTCTTCGAGATAGTCGAGGTCGAGCACCGGGGTCCCCTGATGGATGCCGCAGCTGACCGCCGCGACGCGGCTTTCGAGCGGGTCCTCGGTGATCGTGCCGGCCGCCATCAGCTTGTCGACCGCCAGCCGCAGCGCCACCCAGGCGCCCGAGATCGCCGCGGTGCGCGTGCCGCCGTCGGCCTGAATGACGTCGCAATCGATCACCACCTGCCGCTCGCCGAGCTTCGACAAGTCTGTCACCGCGCGCAAGGAGCGGCCGATAAGCCGCTGGATTTCCTGTGTCCGCCCGCTCTGCTTGCCTTTGGCGGCTTCGCGCTGCCCGCGGGTATGCGTGGCGCGCGGCAGCATCGAGTATTCGGCCGTGACCCATCCTTGCGCTTTGCCGCGCAGGAACGGCGGCACCTTCTCTTCGACACTGGCGGTCACCAGCACGCGGGTATCGCCGAAGCTGACCAGCACTGAACCTTCGGCGTGCTTGGTGAAACCGGTCTGGATGTCGATGACGCGCATCTCGTCGGGCGCGCGGCCGGAAGGTCGCATAGGAGGCTCCAATCTTTGATTGCCGCGGCCCTAGCGATTACATAGCGCGCTGTCATGGCCTCTCCCCCCGTCACCGAGCTGAGCGAGCGCGCCCGGGCGATTTTTCGCCGGGTGGTCGAAGGCTATCTCGACAGCGGAGTGCCGGTCGGCTCGAAAACGCTCGCGGGGGAGGGCAGCCTTAACCTCTCGCCCGCCTCGATCCGTTCGGTGCTGAGCGAGCTTGAGGTGCTCGGCCTGCTTGCCGCGCCGCATACCAGCGCCGGGCGGATGCCGACCGAAGTGGGCCTGCGGCTGTTCGTCGACGGGATGATGCAGGTCTCCGAACCCAGCGCGGCCGAACGCGCGGCGATCGAACGGCGGCTCGGGCAGCCGGGGCCGATCGAAGCCGCGCTCGAAGCGACCAGCGCGGTGCTGTCCGAAGTTTCGGGCGCGGCGGGCATGGTCATGGTGCCGCGGCGCGAACCGCGGCTGACGCAAGTCAGCTTCGTCGCGCTCGACGCCACGCGGATGCTGGCGGTGCTGGTGGGCGAGGACGGTTCGGTCGAAAACCGCGTCGCCACGCTCGCCGCGCCGATCGACCGGTCGAGCCTTGCCGAAGCGTCGAATTACATTTCCGCCCACCTCGGCGGCCGCACCCTGGCCGAAGCGGCGCGGGCGATGCAGGCCGAGCTCGCCTCGGGCCGCTCGGCGCTCGACACGGCGGCGCGCGACCTGGTCGAAAGCGGTCTCGCCGTTCTCAGCCAGGACGCCGCGCGGCGCCCAGTGCTGATCGTGCGCGGCCAGGCCAACCTGCTCGACCAGGTCGCGCTCGCCGATATCGAGCGCGTGCGGTCGCTGATCGACGACCTCGAAAGCAAACAATCGGTCGCCGATCTGCTCGATCACGCGCGCGAGGCCGAGGCGACGCGGATCTTCATCGGGGCCGAAAACCGGTTGTTCGCGTTATCCGGATCGTCGGTGATCGCCGCGCCTTATCGCGACCGCGAAGGCAAGGTGGTCGGCGTGCTCGGGGTGATCGGGCCGACGCGGTTGAATTACGCGCGGGTCGTGCCCATGGTGGATTTCACCGCCCGTTCGCTGGGCAAAAGGATTGGCTGAACAACGATGAACGACAACGGAAATCCGCGGGACGAGGCGGTCGAGGCGGAACTCGCCGGCGTGCCCGAGGACATGCTGGAAGCGGGTGACGAAGGCGGCACCGTGGACGATGCGCTCGAACTGCTGCGCGGCGATCTTGAACGCGCCAACCAGGAAACGCTCTACGCCAAGGCCGAAGTGCAGAACGTGCGCCGCCGGCTCGAAAAGGACGTCCAGGACGCACGCACCTATGCCGCGACGGGCTTTGCCCGCGATATCCTCTCGGTCGCCGACAACCTGTCGCGCGCGCTCGACCACGTGCCTGAAGGGATGCGTGAGGACGAACGGTTCAAGAGCTTCCTCGCCGGCATCGACGCCACCCAGCGCGAGCTCGACAAGGTGTTCGGCCTCCATGGCATCACCCGCATCGCCTCGCTCGGCCTGCCGCTCGACCCCAACCAGCACCAGGCGATGCTTGAAGTCCCCTCGGCCGAGGCCGAGCCCGGCACGATCGTCCAGGAAATGCAGCCCGGCTACATGATCAAGGACCGCCTGCTGCGCCCGGCGATGGTGGGCGTGGCGAAGAAAGCCTAGGTCCCCTCCCGCTTGCGGGAGGGGTTAGGGGTGGGCCTGTGCGCCGACCTCTGATTGCCCACCCCCAGCCCCTCCCGCAGGAGGGAGGGGAGAAGGTCAAACCAACTGCGCCCGGTTCTCGTCGCGGTGCTTCTTCAGGTACTTCATGAACGGCGTGCCACCCGTGCCCACATCGGGGTCGTTCCCCGCGATCGAGCCGGCCTGCTTGTTGATGTAGTTCGCCGCGTATTCGAGGTGGCGGGTGCGGAAGCGGGCG
>JANOAH010000330.1:0-10061 GCA_031411075.1 Erythrobacteraceae bacterium | reverse complement strand
TCGCCCATCTCGCGCAGCGCGTGCTGCGCCTGGGCCACCGCCATGCCGTAGCCGGGGATGATGATCACGCTTTCGGCCTGCTGGAGCATGAACGCCGCGTCCTCGGCGCTGCCGCGCTTCCACGGGCGCTGCTCTTTCGCTTCGCCGGTGCTGCCTGCCTCGGCGCCGAAGCCACCGGCTATCACGGAGATGAAGCTGCGGTTCATCGCCCGGCACATAATGTAACTGAGGATCGCGCCCGAACTGCCGACCAGCGCGCCGGTGACGATCATCGCGGTGTTGTGCAGCGTGAACCCCATCGCCGCCGCCGCCCAGCCCGAGTAGCTGTTGAGCATCGAGACCACGACCGGCATGTCCGCCCCGCCGATCGGGATGATCAGCAGGAACCCGATGGCGAAGGCGGCGCCTACGATGGCCCAGAACAGCCACCCCTCGCCCGGGCCCGCGCCGTCGGCGATCAGTGCATAGGCCGCGGTGCCGGCCAAAATCGCCACCAACGTACCGAGATTGATCACATGCCGCCCCGGCAGCATGATCGGCGCGCCCGACATGTTGCCGTTGAGCTTGGCGAAGGCGATTACCGAGCCCGAGAAGGTGATCGCGCCGATGGCGGCGCCCAATGCCATCTCGATCCGGCTGACGGTGAGAATGTTCCCGTCGAGCCCAAGGATCCCGAAAGCACCCGGATTGAAGAAGGCTGCTGCTGCGACGAGCACCGCCGCGAGGCCGACGAGAGAGTGGAACGCGGCCACGAGCTGCGGCATCGCGGTCATCTGGATACGCTTGGCGGTCGTCAAGCCGATCACCGCGCCGATGCCAATGGCCGCGAGGATCTGAGCGACCAAAGTCCAATCGAGTGTGGCCCTATCGTAATATGGAACGACGGGGTCGCCGGGATTCAGCTCGATCACTGGCGCATGCGTCAGCAGCGTGGTGACCACCGCGATCAGCATGCCTGCCATGCCAAAGCGGTTGCCGCGCTGGCTGGTAGACGGCGACGATAGGCCCCGCAGCGCGATGATGAAGCACACTCCCGCCACCAGGTAAGCCAGCGCCACCCACGGGTTCACCGCATGCACGGCGTCGGCGGCGATGCTCAAATCGGTGGTCTTCTCGGGCAGGTCGAGCGCCACTCGCTAGCGCTCCTTCTTCTTATACATCGCCAGCATCCGCGCGGTCACTGCGAAGCCGCCGAAGATGTTCACGCTGGCCAGCGCCACGCCGACCAGCCCGAGCCACTTCGCCACCGGATTGCCCGAAGCCGCCGCCGCGATCAGCGCGCCGACGATAATCACGCTCGAAATCGCGTTGGTCACCGCCATCAGCGGCGTATGCAGCGCGGGGGTGACCGACCACACCACGTAATAACCGACGAAGCACGCCAGCACGAAGATCGACAGGATCGTGACGAAGTCCATCAGTTTTCCTCCCCGGCACGGGGAGGAATTTGCACAGTCTCGCTCACCCCCGCTCACCCCCGACCACTTGCGCAATCTCAATCGCGTTGCCCTCGGGGTCGAGCAGGTACATCGCCTTGATCCCGAGCACCGCGACGTCGGTGATGTCGAGCGCGGGTGTGATCCCCCTCGCCGCCAGCGCGGCGCGGGTGGCGACGATGTCCTGGGTTTCGAGCGTGACCTGAGTGATCCCGCGGATCGCGGCATGGCCCGGCGGGGTGGCGCGAACCGGGCCCGGCTGCGAATTGGCGATGCCGATCAGCTCGATCCGCTGGTTGCCGTTCCGCAGCCAGCGGAACCGCACCGCGCCGTCGCGCACCGAAGCGTCCTTTTCGACCGTGAACCCGAGGTTGTCGACGAACCACGCCGTCTCGCGCTCGATGTCCTGCACCGAAATCGCGACCATGAAGTGATTGAACTGCAGCGCGCTGTTGCCCTCCGGCCCTTGCGCCGCGGCGGGAGCGGCAAGCCCGGAAGCGGCCAGCGCCAGCGAAATCCACAATGCTCTCATCTCGGGTCCCTTCAGCCGTCGGTCACTTCGACAATTTCGATCGGATTGCCCTCCGGATCGTTGACGAACATCACCTTGATTCCGAGCGGAGCAATGGCGGTGATATCGACGCTGGGCGTCACGCCTTTGGCGAGCAGCAGCGCCTTGGTCGCCTCGAGATTGTTCACCCGCACCATCAGCTGGCCGGGACCGCGCACCATCAGATGCGCCGGCGGCCGGCCGCGCTCGGGACCGGGCTGCGAATTGGCCATCTGCACGAGCTCGATGCCCTGGGTACCGTTCCTCAGCCAGCGGAAGTGCATCGCATCGCCAAGCGGCACGTCCTTTACCACTTCGAAGTCGAGCACCTCGACATAGAACCGGGTGACGGCCTCGATATCCGCCACCGAATAGGCCGACATGAAGTGACTAAGTTCGATATCGCGCGCGTCCTGAGCTTGCGCACCGATCGGCGCGACAAGGGCGCCCACCAACGCCAGTCCGATGAAAACCGTCTTCATCCCTTGAGCCTTTCGTTGACGATCTCGCCGCCTTGCGTGAGCCGCACGGCGTCGCCGATCTCTTCATCGAGCACCGGCCGCCCCTGCTCCTGGTCCCAGAACGCGGAGAGGAAATTGTACAGGTTGCGAGCATAGAGCGCGCTGGCATCGGCGGCGAGCAAGCCGGCGGTGTTCGAGTAACCGACGATCTTGACGCCGTGCTTCTCGACCACCTGGTCGGCAACGCTGCCTTCGACATTGCCGCCCTGGGCCACGGCGAGGTCGAAAATGACGCTGCCAGGCTTCATCGTCGCAATCTGCGCGTCGGTGATCAGCCGCGGCGCGGCGCGCCCCGGGATCAGCGCGGTGGTGATGACCACGTCCTGCTTGGCGATGTGACCGCTCACCAGCTCGGCCTGCGCCCGCTGGTATTCCTCCGACATTTCGGTGGCATAGCCGCCGCTGCCTTCGCCCTCGATCCCGGCGACGTTTTCGACGAACACCGGCTTGGCGCCGAGCGACTGGATCTGCTCCTTCGTCGCGCTGCGCACGTCGGTGGCCGAGACTTGCGCGCCGAGCCGCCGCGCGGTGGCGATCGCTTGCAAGCCGGCGACGCCGACGCCCATCACGAACACCTTGGCCGCCGCCACTGTGCCGGCGGCGGTCATCATCATCGGGAAGGCGCGGCCATATTCGTTCGCCGCCGCCAGCACCGCCTTGTAGCCGGCGAGATTCGACTGGCTCGACAAAACGTCCATCGATTGCGCGCGGGTGATGCGCGGCATGAATTCCATCGCCAGCGCCTCGAGCCCGGCGGCGGCATAGGCCTCGACGCGGTCGCGCGCGCCGAAGGGGTCGAACATTGCCACTACCCAGGCGCCGGGCGCGGCCCCCTGCAGCGCAGCGACGTCGGGCGCCTGAACGCCGAGCACGATGTCAGCGCCCTGCACCACTTCTTCGGCGGTGCCGAGCTGGGCCCCAGCCTCATCCAGGGCCGCATCAGTTATCGCCGCGCCCTCACCTGCGCCGTGTTCCACCGCGACCGAGGCGCCCAGCGCAATGAACTTCTTGACCGTTTCTGCGCTCGCGGCAACGCGCCGCTCGCCCGCGGCGCGTTCGCGCAGGACCGCGATCCGCATGGCGCGAGGTGCAGCCGGCTCAGGCAATCAGGAGGACGACAATAGCGGCGATGACGGCAATCAACGGCACCGACCATTTCAGCAGGCCGATGAACGAGCCGTAGGTCTTCTCGTGGGCCTTCATCTCGTGGGCAGTGTCCATCGGGCGCTCTTTCAAACCAGCGTGTTGCGTTGCGCCGCTCTATCGCCCTCGCAAGGCGCGCTCAAGCCCCGCGTGGTTTGGTGAACAGGACGTCACGGCGCACTTAATCGGCTCTTTACCCGGTTGCGCTAACCCCTGCCGATTGGATGGGTCCCATGGGGTAATCGATGGCCGAGGCCGAACAGCGCCTGTTGATGCTGATCGACGACGAGCCGGCGCAAAGCCGGCTGATCGCCGCGCTCGCCGCGCGTGAGGGCTGGCGCACGCTGGTGGTCAAGGATTCGGAGACCGCGATCGCCACGCTCGGCACGCGCCAGGGCATGACGCTGTCGGCGATTATCCTCGACCAGTGGGTGCCGGGCGATCAGGCCTGCGAACTGATCGCCGAGCTCAAGCAGCGCCGTCCGGCGCTGCCGATCCTGATGCTGACCGCCAGCACCAGCCCGCTGCTGGCGGTCGAGGCGATGCGCGCGGGGGCCACCGATTACCTGGTCAAGCCGGTCGCGCCCGACCGGATGATGCAGGCGCTGCGCAACACCACCACTCGCGAAACGCCGCAAGACGAACTGATGCCGCTGACCGAGAAGATGGACGCGGCGCTCGATTTCGATGCGATGATCGGCACCGCTCCGCCGTTCCGCGCGGCGCTGGCCAAAGGCGCCAAGGCGGCGCGCGGCCACGGCGCCATCCTGATCGAAGGCGAAAGCGGCACCGGCAAGGAAATGCTGGTCCGCGCGATGCACGCCGCGTCCCCGCGCAACCGCGCCGCCTTGCGCACCATCAACGTCGGCGGAGTGCCGGCGTCGAGCCTCGAATCGATGCTGTTTGGGCATGAAAAGGGCGCCTTTCCCGGCGCGTTCGACCGCCAGGTCGGCGCGATGCAGCACTGCGATGGCGGCACGCTGGTGCTCGACGAGGTCGACCGGCTGTCGCTCGAGCTGCAGGATCGGCTCGCCGAATCGCTCGCCAACCGTTCGGTTCGCCCAATCGGCGCCAAGCACAGCTTCCGCATCGATCTGCGCATCATCGCGGCGAGCAATCTGCCGCTCGCCGACATGGTCGCCGCGGGCCATTTCCGGGCCGAGCTGCTGGCGCTGCTCAGCGGCACCAGCGTAATCCTGCCGCCGCTGCGCGAACGGCCGGGCGATATCCCTTCGCTGACCCGCTACTTCCTCGCCCGGATCGGCGAGCAGCCGGGGCTGCGCCCGCTCGGCATCACCGACGGAGCGCTGCAATTGCTCGCCGCCTACGATTGGCCGGGCAACGTGCGCCAGTTGCACACCGTGCTGTTCCGCGCCGCGGTGTTCTGCGACGGCAATGCGCTGACCGCCGGCGATTTCCCGCAGCTCAGCGAGATGATGGGCGACATGGCCTCGGCCAGCGCGCCGGCGCAGGACGGGGTCGGAGTGCAGCTCTATTGCCCCGACGGCAACTTGCGCCCGCTCGAAGACATCGAGGCCGACGTGATCCGCCTCGCCATCGGCCACTATCGCGGCCGGATGACCGAAGTCGCCCGCCGCCTCGGCATCGGCCGCTCAACCCTCTACCGCAAGCTCAGCGACCTCGGCATCGAAAGCGCGGCCTAGGCATAGGCACCGCTCGCTCGGCGCGTCAGCGGGGGCGCAGGGGTAAAGAGCTGGATTTCATCGCAGGACTTCGCTGAACACCGGCAACGGTTCGTGCTGTGATGGCAGCGCCTGCACGGAACGACCTGTGTCGCTCAGGCGGCCGCCTGCAGGCTGTCGGCGCGCGCGATCGCCGGGGCCGGGCGTCCGAACAGATACCCTTGGGCAAAATCGCAGCCGAGTTCGCGCAGCCTTTCGAGCTGGACTGGGGTTTCGACCCCCTCGGCGATCACCGTCTTGTTCAGCCCATGGCCCAGCGCCAGCACCGCGCGCACGATCTCCTCGCTCTCGTCGCCCGGCCGCATCAGCCCGGCGATGAACGAGCGGTCGATTTTGAGCGTGTCGACCGGGATTTCCTTCAGGTGGACGAGCGAGGCGTAGCCGGTGCCGAAATCGTCGAGCGCGATGCGCACGCCGGCGTCGTGAAGCGCCTGCAGCGCCGCGCCCGGATCGCCCGGCTTGTCGAGGATCGTTCCCTCGGTCACTTCGACGCACAAGGCCGCCGGGGGCACCCCGGCGGCCGCCAGCTGCCGCAGCACCTTGTGCGCGGCGGCGGCGCCAGAGAGATCGAGCGAGGTCAGGTTGACCCCCAGCGTGCCGGCATCGGCGGGCCAGCGGCGCAATTCCTCGATCGCCAGCTTGAGCACCCGGCGTTGCACCGCGGAGCCGATTTCGCGATCGGCCAGCACGCCCGCAAACGCGTTGGGCCCGAGCAGCCCGCGGCGCGGATGGTTCCAGCGCAGCAGCGCCTCGACCCCGACCCGGCGGCGATCGCGCAAGGCGACGATCGGCTGGTAGTAGAGCACGAATTCACCCCGCCCGAGGCCGGCGTGGGCATCGTCGATCAGTTCGCGGTCGTTCTCGACCTGCCGGCGCAACCGCTCGTCGAATGGTTGATGGCAGCCGCGGCCGAGCCGCTTGGCTTCGTACAGCGCGATATCGGCCTGACGGAAGAGTTCGGCGGGACTGCGCGCCGAGCGCGCGGTGGCCGAACCGACACTGAGCGAGACCGTGCCCGACCGGGTATCGTGCGCCCAGGTCTGCCCCTGCAGCCGCTCGATCTCGCGCGCCAGCGGGCGCTCCATCCCCGCATCGTGGCAGCACAGCACCGCGAACTCGTCGCCGCCGATCCGCGCGCAGCTGGTCCGTCCGTCGG
The DNA here is from genome assembly GCA_031411075.1 of Erythrobacteraceae bacterium. GTDB lineage: Bacteria > Pseudomonadota > Alphaproteobacteria > Sphingomonadales > Sphingomonadaceae > Croceibacterium_A. Next base: position 3,552 of record JANOAH010000330.1, on the reverse strand, counting down.
TCAGTGCCGCCAGCGAGCGACCGACCTGGCGCAACAGCGCATCGCCGCAATCGTGCCCGTGACGGTCGTTGACGTCCTTGAGATAGTCGATGTCGATCAGGTATAGGGTGAACGCGCCGCGCGCGGCGGCCGGGGTGTCGAACAGCACGCGCAGCTCTTCGTGGAACGAGGCGCGGTTGCCGAGGCCGGTGAGGAAATCCGAGTGGGCGGCGCGGCGCAAGGTCTGGCGCTCGATCTCCATGCCGCGCGCGCTGGCTTCGGCGGCGTCGCGTTCCTTGCGCAAGGTGTGGAAGCGATCGAGCACGACCACCGAGAACACCAGCGATTCAAGCGCAATCGCCACGAAAGTAGCCATGTCGATGGCATCGCTTTGCGCCATCAGCCCAAAATTGCGCGCCGCGCGCGCAGCGAACACAGCAATAACCGGGCTCCACCCTGCAAGGTAGAGCCACACCACCCGGCTGCCGCGCAGCGCGGCGAGGACGATGGCGGCGAACGACACGCCGACGCAGGTGACCAGCGCGAGATTGAACAGGAGGTCGCTGGTCCCGGCCGCCATCCAGGTCTCGTTGGCGGCGACCACCCCCAGCGCGACGCATACCAGCGCGATGGCCTTGACCGCGCTGCGCAGGCGGGGTGGAACTTTGCCGTCCTCGAGCACCGAGAGCAGGAACAGGCTGCCCAGCGTCACCGTGAGGCTGACCAGGATATAGGCAGCGCGGATCGCGGGCGGTCCGGCGAGGCCGGGGACCAGATAGGCGGCGACGTTGCTCCAGATGAGGCCATAGGCCAGCGACGCGGCCACCCAGCCCAGATACCAGCGCCGGAAGGCGAGGCGCCGGGTGGTGAACAGCAGCTTGTACGCGAACGAGGCTATCAGCAGCCCGGCAAACAGCCCCATCAGCAGCAGCCAGCGGACCTGATGGCTGGCCGCGGTGGCCGGGTCCATCGCAGTGACCTTGCGGAACAGGCCCGGATCGTCGAGCCGCTCGAAGCCGATCGACAGCTGGCGGATCGAGCGCCCCGGTGCCGCGATACCGAACTGCATCACCCCGCCGGCCGCCCAGTTTGCCTCGAGCTGGTGCGCGCCGAGCGCAATGTCCTGGACCGCGCCGTTGTCGGCGACGGCGATGACCCGGACCCGTTCGAACCGCACCTGGTCGGTCTGCAGCAACCAGTCGGCGGGCATTGCCGCCAGCGCGCGCGGTTCGCGCAGCGTCAGCCAGGTCCATTGGCTGCCGCGCTGCGCCGGGCCAACGAGGCTCGGCGCGGCCGCGACCACCATCTGCCCGCGCAATTGCACTTCATCGGCGTGGGCAGGCACCGCAGCGAACAGCAGCAGCATGGCAAGCCAGCAGCGCCACGCCAGTCTCGTTGCGATGCAAGCACGACCTCTCATGCTTGCCGCTTTCGCAACAAATTCTGCAATTTGGGTTAAGATTGTACCGTTCAGTACATCAAGCCGCGCAGGCGGTCAGATCACGCGTCCGTCAGCCCCGAAAAGTCGGTCAGCGCGGCGTCGCGGCGGCCGCGCCAGACGTTGCGCGCCTGGACGGTCTCGAACACGTCGTGGACCCGCAGCAGTTGGACGCCGGCGTCCATCCCCGCCAGCGCCAGCGCCACGCTACCGCCGAGCCGGCGGTGCGCCGGCGCCTCGTGGCTGAGCGCGCCGATCATCCGCTTGCGGCTGGCGCCCAGCACCAGCGGCTGGCCGAGCGCGTGGAACAGCGGCAGCGCGTTCAACAGCGCGAGGTTTTCGGCCATGGTCTTGCCAAAGCCAATGCCGGGATCGAGCACGATCCGGGTCCGTGCCACGCCGCCTTCGATTGCCCGGTCGCGCGCATCGCGCAGCCAGTCGAACACCTCGAACACGACGTTGCCGTAAGCGCCGCCCGCGTGGAGGTCATCATCGCCCGGCGCATGCATCAGCACCACTGGCACCCCGGCGCGGGCGGCGACCTCGATGCTGCGCGGATCGTGGCGCAAAGCGGAGACATCGTTGATCAGATGCGCGCCGGCGGCCAGCGCGGCTTCCATCACCGCGGCGCGGCGGGTGTCGATGCTGACCGCCGCGCCCATCGCCACCGCGTGTTCGACCGCAGGGACCACGCGCTTGATCTCGTCGCCTTCCCACACCGCGGCGGCGCCCGGGCGGGTGCTTTCGCCGCCGATGTCGATGATCGCCGCGCCGGCTTCGTGCATCGCCGCGGCATGAGCCTGCGCCTCCGCGGCATCGTCCAGGAACTTACCGCCGTCGGAGAAACTGTCAGGCGTGACGTTGAGGATGCCGATGACCTGCGGCTGTTCGAGCCTGACGGTGCGCGCGCCCAATTGCAGCGGCGGATGCGCGGTGGTGAGCGCGCTCCACTGCGCCTCGGCCTCCGCGCCCAGCGCCTCGGGCAGCCGTTCGAGCGCCCAGTCGATGCCCGAGGCGGTGACGAGGTCGCGCTGCACAACCGCGCCGTCGCGCGCCACGGTGACCGCGAACAGGTGCGCCCAGGCCATCCCGCCGCCCAGCCGCACCGCGTCTCCGGCGACGGCTTGCGGACTGGAAACCAGCGTCAGCGGCTCGATATAGAGCCGGTCAGCCACCTGCCGAAGTCCGAAAGGTTACGCGAAAGTTACACCTATACGCGCGTTCGCTGGCTGCGGCGGCCGACCCAGAAACGGAGCCGATACGGTTGCGGGCGCGAGTCATTGGCCCGCCGTACACAGCAGCCACGATGTAGGACAGCGGTTCTGTTGCGGAGGCGCGCTCAGTCCTCGACGGCGAGCAGAAAGAGCTGGCGCAATGCGTCGATCGGCCGCGCCGCGCCCTGGTGGTCGTGGTGCCAGAAGGCCCAGCCGTTGCAGCTCGGCGCGTTCTGCAGCGCCTTGCCGACGCCGTGGATCGAACCCGCTTCCCCGCCACTGACGATCGAGCCGTCGGCGCGCACCGTCGCGGTCCAACGCCGCTGCTTGTCGAAGATCTTGCTGCCGGGCACGAGCAGCCCGGCTTCGACGAGCTGGCCGAATGCTACCCTCGGCGCGTCACGGCGGCTTTGCATCGTGGCGATTGCTGATTCGTCGAGCGGCAGTTCCTTCTCGATCCGCTTGAGCGCGACGCGGCGGTAAGTCTCCTCTCGCTCGCAGCCGATCCATTGGCGGCCGAGCCGCTTGGCCACCGCGCCGGTGGTGCCGGTGCCGAAGAACGGATCGAGCACCACGTCGCCCGGCTCGGTGGTCGCCAGGAGCACGCGATAGAGCAGCGCCTCGGGCTTTTGCGTGGGGTGCGATTTGACTCCGTCCTCGCGCAGCCGTTCCTGCCCGCCGCAGATCGGCATCAGCCAGTCGCTGCGCATCTGCAACTCGTCATTGAGCGTCTTCATCGCGCGGTAATTGAAGTGGTACTTGGCCTTTTCGCCCTGGCTCGCCCAGATCAGCGTTTCGTGCGCGTTGGTGAAGCGGGTGCCGCGGAAGTTGGGCATCGGGTTCGACTTGCGCCAGACGACGTCGTTGAGGATCCAGAACCCCAGGTCCTGCAGCAGCGCGCCGACGCGGAAGATGTTGTGA
>JANOAH010000329.1:0-6860 GCA_031411075.1 Erythrobacteraceae bacterium | reverse complement strand
CCCCGACCCGAACCTGCACCGCGCCAGCACCTGCCGTATCGACTTGGCCGCGGCCACGCTCATCCGGCTGCCTAAGGGCGAAATCCTCGCGCCGATGGATATCGGCCCGCGCCTGCTCCACGATACGCCGCACAGCGTCATTGCCAGCGCGCATCACCGCGGCGAGAAGGGCATGCATTTCGCGATCGCCATGTTCCTCGGCTCGCCGCAGGCCGCGCAAACTGACCTGCAAGAACGCGGCACGGCCTACGTCGCGCTATGCCCCGGCAGCAACGAGAGCCTCCGGTTCCGCGCCGCCGCGCCGCGCGGGCTGCTGGCGCAGCTCGACAGCGGACCGGCGCCGGACTGGCTCACGCCCGTCCCGCTGCCGGCGGAAAGCAACCTCAAGCTATGGCGGATCGCGCCTTAGGCGGCCGCGCCGGGGCGGAACTTCATCGCCAGCCCGTTCATGCAATAGCGCAGCCCGGTCGGGCGCGGGCCGTCGTTGAACACGTGGCCCAGGTGTCCGCCGCAATCGGCGCAATGCACCTCGGTGCGCGGATAGCCGAGCTTGAAATCGGTCTTGGTGCCGACCGCGCGCGGCAGCGGGCGATAGAAGCTGGGCCAGCCGGTGCCGCTCTCGAACTTGGTGGTGCTGGCGTAGAGCTCGTTGTCGCAGCCCTTGCACAGGAAGGTCCCGGCGCGGTGCTCGCGGTCGAGCGGCGAACTGCCCGCCGGCTCGGTATTTTCGTGCCGCAGCACCTGGTACGCGGCGCTACCCAGCCGGCGGCGCCATTCGGCATCGGTGTAAGTGACGCGATAGGTGCTGGCCTGCGCCGGGCTCGATCCGCACGCGGCGAGCACGGGGAGCGCAATGCCGGCGCCGAGCCAGGCGAGCGCATTGCGGCGAGTGGAGGGCTGAGTGGTCATGCCGAATGTCCTAGCAAGCGCGGGTCGAACCTGACCTGAACGGTTTAGGACGGCCGCGGTGCCGCGACAACCTCGCTGCGCCGCCGCCACCGCCGCTTGCCGCCGGCTGAGCCCGATTTCATCACCCGCCTCCTGAACAGCGCCGCGCCGAGCTTGATCGAAAGCGCCACCCAGGCGAGCTGCCAGCCGAGCGCCAGCGCATGCGGCCACAGCGCTTCTTCCTGCGCGGCGCGCGCCAGCATCGTGAACGGCGAGCTGAACGGAAACGCCATCGCCGACCATTCGAGCCATCCGCCCCGGTCGCCCACCGCCAGCGTCGCGAACAGAAACAGGAACACCTGCAGCATGGTCACCGGCATCGACAGCGTCTGCACTTCGCGCACCGTGCTGGCGAGCGAGCCAACCGCGAGGAAGATCGAGCCGAGCAAGAGGTAAGCCATCGCGAAGTAGGCAATGCCGAGCGCGATGAACGTGGGCCAGCCGACGCCCGGCGTGGGCAAGTCGTTGAGATTGACCGCGCCGCCGAACATGCCTTCGAGCCCCGACAGGCCCATCACCCCGCCGATCGCACTGGCCCACACCGCGATGCCGACGAACGAGATCGCCAGCATGGCGAACAGCTTGCCCAGGAACACCGCGTCCATCGGGATCGCGGCGGCGAGGATTTCGATGATCTTGTTGGCCTTTTCCTCGACCAGGTTCGACAGCACCATGCCGGCCAGCAGCATGGTGAGGAGGAACAGAATCACCTGCCCCGATTGCGCGGTGCGCATCCGCCCGCGCGCTTCGTTGGCACCGCTCGAAGCGACCACGCGCATGCCGATCTGCGGGAACGTCGCCGGCGAGGTCCGTTCGGCGGTGGCGGCGATCAGGCCGACCGGCCCGCTCCACCAGCGCAGTCGCTCCGCCGTCGCGGTCAGCACCGGGGCGGCGGGTGTGCCGGTCAGCACCCCACCGTAATTCCCCTTGCCGCCTTCGAGCACCGCGGCCGCATCGAAGGTTTCATCCGGGGCGAGCCGCGCCAGCACCTTCATCTGGGGCAGCCCGGAGCCGACTTGAGCGGCCAGCGTCGCGTGCGCGGCGAGCATGCGATCGACATCAGCGGCCTGCATCGCCACGCCGATCTGCGCCTGCGCCGCGCTCGCCTCGACCCGGTTGCCGATCCCGCCGGCGAGCGTACCGACGGCGATCGGAAACAAGGGGCCAAGCAGGAAGAAAATGAACGCGCGGCTGAACAGGATCGCGGTGAAATCGCGCCGGGCGATGACCCAGGCAGCCCTGACGAGCGGGAGGCGTTCGCCGCTCATCCGGCCGGCACTTCTTCTTCGAGCGCCTTGGCCGCCGCCGCCCCGGCGATGGCGACGAAGGCATCGTGCAGCCCGGCGCGCTCGATCGACAGCGATTGCACCCCCGCGTCGCCTTCGATCAGCGCGCGCAGCAGCGGCTCGATCCCACTCGGCGGCAGGGCGAAACGCCAGAACCGCCCTTCGCGCTCGGCATCGGCGGGCAGCGCCGCGCGCCAGGCGCCGTCATCGTTGCGGGTCTCCAGCCGAACTTGCGGCGCGATGCGGTCGCGCGCGGTATCGACCGATCCGGCATAGGGCACCTTGCCCCCCGCGATGATCGCCACACTGTCGCACAAGCGTTCGGCATGGGCGATGACATGGGTTGAAAAGATCACAGTGGTGCCGCGCGCGGCGAGATCGCGGATGACCTTTTCGAGCTTGCCCTGGTTGATCGCGTCGAGCCCCGAGAACGGTTCGTCGAGGATGACGAGGCGCGGTTCGTGCACCAGCGTGCCGAGCAATTGCTCCTGCTGCGCCATGCCCTTGGAGAGCTGGCGGATCGGGCGATCGGGCGGCAACCCGTTGGCTTCGAGCAGCTCGCGCCCGCGCCGCCGCCCTTCGTTGAGCGGCATCCCGCGCAGCGCTCCCATGAAGGCGATCGCCTCGTACGCTTTCATCGACGGGTACAGCCCGCGCTCTTCGGGCAAATAGCCGATCTGGCGCGCTATATCCTGCGGATTGGCATGGCCAAGCACGCGCCGCTCGCCCTCGTCGGGATCGATGATGCCGAGCAGCATCCTGAGCGTGGTGGTCTTGCCGGCGCCATTGGGGCCGAGCACGCCGTAGATCGCGCCTTCGGGCACCGCGAGGTCGACGCCGGCCACCGCCAGCGTGCCGTCGAACCGCTTGACGAGGCCGCGCGCCTCGATCGCGAGATTGCCCTGGCCCATAGGGTCGCTTACCCGGCGCGGGTTAACAGGAGCAACCCGTCTGGCCGAGCAAGCCACAGACCTCGACGACCTGAAGGCCCGGCTGGCGGCCCAAGCCCGCGCGCTCGGCTTTGCCGACGTCGGGTTCGCGCCCGCGGCCGACGATCCGCTCAGCGGCGCGCGGTTGGGCGAATGGCTGGCCGCGGGGATGCACGGCGAGATGGAATGGATGGCGTCGCGCGCCGATGTCCGCGCCGGGCCGCAGGCGCTGTGGCCCGAGGCACGAAGCGTGATCGCGCTCGGCATGAGCTATGCGCCCGAAGCCGATCCGCTGGCGCTGGAGGGCGATGCCGAGCGGGCGCGGATTTCGGTCTATGCGCAGGGCGGCGATTATCACGACACCGTCAAGAAGGCGCTAAAGGCCTTGGCGCGATGGCTAGTCGAGCGGGCGCCGGGCAGCGAACTCAAGGTCTTCGTCGATACCGCGCCGGTGATGGAAAAACCGCTGGGGCAGGCGGCCGGGATCGGGTGGCAGGGCAAGCACACCAACCTCGTCAGCCGCGAGCATGGCAGCTGGCTGTTCCTCGGCGCGATCTACACCACGCTGCGGTTCGCGCCCGATGCCCCGGGCGAGGACTTGTGCGGATCGTGCCGCGCCTGCCAGGACGCCTGCCCGACCGACGCTTTCCCCGCGCCCTACCAGCTCGATGCGCGGCGCTGCATTTCCTACCTGACGATCGAGCACAAGGGTCCGATCCCGCACGAATTCCGCACCGCCATCGGCAACCGCATCTACGGCTGCGACGATTGCCTGGCCGTGTGCCCGTGGAACAAGTTCGCCCAGACGGCACAGCGCCACCGCGCCTTTCTGCCGCGCGCCGAACTCGCCGCGCCGCGCCTCGCCGAACTGCTGGCGCTCGACGACGCGGGGTTCCGCCGCCTATTCGCCGGCTCGCCGATCAAACGCATCGGCCGCGACCGCTTCGTGCGTAATTGCCTGATCGCGGCGGGCAACAGCGGTAACGGAGCACTGGTGGGGCCGGTGCGAGCACTGCTGGCCGATCCCGACCCAGTGGTGGCCGAAGCGGCGAGCTGGGCGCTACAGCAACTCCTTTAGCGCCTCGGCTGTCGCCAGCGCCTCCGGATCGATCACCGCCCGCGCCTCGACCAGCTTGCGCCCCTGAGCGTAATCACGGGTCTTGTTGACGCAGTCGAGCGCGACCACAGTGCCGCCGCTGAGGTACACCACCGAGAAGCTGCGGCTAGCCGGATCGCCGCGCAGCACGGTGGCATCGTACCCCAGGCTTAGGCCGACCGTTTGCAGCTTGAGATCGTACTGGTTCGACCAGAACCATGGGACCGCGTCGTACGGCTGCGGATCGCCGGTGATCGCGCGCGCGGCAGTATGCGCCATGTCATGCGCGTTCTGCACGCTTTCTAGGCGGAGTACCGCGCCGCCGGCATAGGCATTGGCATGCGCGGCGCAGTCGCCGATCGCGTAAATGTCCGCCAGGCTGGTGCGGCAGAACGGATCGACCTCGACCCCATTGGCACCCGCTGCACCGGCGCTCAGCAGCGGGCCGACGGCCGGCACGATACCGATGCCGACCACCACCAGGTCGCAGGCTATGACTTCGCCATCCGCCAACAGCACCCCCGTCGCCTGATCCTCGCCCTCGATCGCCTCGACTTCGGCGCCGAGCCGTAGCTCGACCCCGTGCACGCGATGCTCGGCTTCATAGAACCGCGCCAGCTCTTCGCCGGCGACGCGCGCCAGCACGCGGTCCTGTAATTCGACGAGCGTCACCGTGCAGCCGAGCTTGGTCAGCGCCGCCGCTGCCTCGAGCCCGATGTAGCCGCCGCCGACCACCACCGCGCGCCGCGCTCCGGCATCGACCGCCGCCCGCAACACATCGGCATCGGCCTTGTCGCGCACCACGTGGACGCCGCGTAGGTTGCCGCCCGCGCAGCCGAGCCGGCGGGCGTCGCCGCCGGTCGCCCAGATCAGCTTGCCGTAGCCGATCGTCTCTCCGTCAGCGCAGGTGAGCGTCTTTTCGGCAGGATCGACTCGGGTGACGCGGGTATTGAGCCGCAGCGTGACCCCGCGTTCGGCCCAGAACCCCGGCGGGCGCAGCAGGATGCGTTCGAACGGCTTGTCGCCGACAAGGTAGTCCTTCGACAGCGGCGGCCGCTCGTACGGCGGCTCACGGTCCTGCCCGACCATTGTGATCGAACCGGCGAACCCCAACTGGCGCAAGGCGATCGCCGCCTGCGCCCCGCCGTGTCCCGTGCCGACGATGACCACGTCCGCCGAGGCCATGCGTCAGCGGTGCAACAGGTTGCGCGCCTGGCTGGCGATCTGCGCCAGCATCGCCGGGGCGAGCGGCGCCGAGCCCTGGGCACGGCCGATCATGGCGCGGAACTGGCGGATCGCCGGGCCGCGCGCGGCGGCCCACTTTTCGATCAACGCCTGCGGATCGGCGCTGTCCTTGCGCCGCCCGGCGAGCGAGCGCAGGAAATCGAACCGCATCTGCTGGAAATCGCGCGCCAGGCCGGCCACCAGCAGCCGCTCCCATGGGTCCGACGGGCTCATCACAGCGGCTTTCTGCTGCGCCCAATCGAGCCCGAGCGTTTCGCCAAGCTCGCTGAACGCGCGGGTCAGCTTGACCGGGGCAATGCCGGTCTCGCGGGCCAGCCGGGCGAGGCCGATCGCCCCGTCGACCGCGTAGAGCTGCGCCACCAGCGCGGCGATCTTGCGCGGCGCGCCGAGCTCGGTCAGCTCGGCGAGGATCGCTTCGGAATGGCCGCGCGCCTCGTCGGCGAGCAGATCATCGACGCGGTTGACCAGCTGCGCCACCGCGGGCGCGACCTCGCCGATCAGCTCAGCCGGGCCCTGCATCGCCCCGCCGGACCGAAGCAGATCGGCCATATGCCCGCGCAGCGCTGAGGCCGCGCGTTCGAACACGCGGATCCGCGCCGCTTCGGGCATCGCGGCGGCATCGATCGCCTGCCAGATCGCATCCATGCCCAGCAGCCGGCAGGCGCCAACGAACGCCGCCGCGACCCGGTCGAGCCCGGCGCCTTCCTCTTCGGCCAGTTCGAACGGGTGGACGAAGCCCATGCGGTTGACCATCCCGTTCGCGATCACCGTGGCGACGATTTCCTTGCGCAGCCGGTGGGCGAGGATGCGCGCCTTCATCGGCCCGCGCATCGTCGCCGGGAACTTGGCGATCAGCAGCGGCTCGGCCTCGGCATCGGCGGCCAGATCGCTCGCCTCGATCGCTGCCTGCAGCACCAGCTTGCTGCTCGACAGCAGCACCGCCAGTTCGGGCCGGGTCAGCCCGTGGCCATCGGCGGCGCGCCGGGCCAGCGCCTCGTTATCGGCGAGGCCTTCGGTGCGGCGGTCGAGATTGTCGCCGTCCTCGAGCGTTTCGATCAGCCGCAGCTGCGCGGCCACCGCCGGCGACCCGCCCTGTTCGGCAATCGACAGCGCGAGGGCCTGGAGCCGGTTGTCCTCGAGCACCAGCGCGGCGACTTCGTCGGTCATGCTCTCGAGCAGCGCCACGCGGCGCGCCTCGCTCAATTGCCCGGCGCGCTTGGCCGCTTCGAGCGCGATCTTGATGTTGACCTCGTTGTCCGAGCAATCGACCCCGGCCGAATTGTCGATGAAATCGGTGTTGAGCCGGCCGCCGTGCAGCGCGAATTCGATCCGTCCGGCCTGCGTCAATCCCAGGTT
>JANOAH010000328.1:0-4446 GCA_031411075.1 Erythrobacteraceae bacterium | reverse complement strand
CTGTCCGAATGGCTCGAACTGGTCGTCTGGCGCGACGGGCAGGAGCACTGGATGCGCTTCGAGCACGGCGATGCCGTTGCCCCGCTCAAGATTACCGGCGTGGCGCCCAAGGTCGAGCGCAATCCTGATGCCAACGGCTTCAAGAAGGGCACCCGCGTCACCTTCAAGGCCAGCGAGGACACGTTCAAAAACGTCCTGGAATTCGATTTCGACAAGCTCGAGCACCGCTATCGCGAGCTGGCCTTCCTCAATTCGGGCGTGCGCATCTTGCTGCGCGACAACCGGCACGAGGACGTGGCCGAGCACGACCTGTATTACGAAGGCGGCATCGCGGCTTTCGTGAAATACCTTGATCGCAACAAGCAGCCCTTGGTGCCCGAACCGATCTCCGTCAGCGCGGAGAAGGAAGGCATCGCCATCGACGTGGCGCTGGAATGGAACGATTCGTATTACGAAAACGTCCTGTGCTTCACCAATAACATCCCCCAGCGCGACGGCGGCACGCACTTGGCCGCTTTCCGCGCGGCGTTGACGCGCACGATCAACAATTATGCCGAACGTTCGGGCCTGATGAAGAAGGAGAAGGTCACCCTCTCGGGCGAGGACATGCGCGAAGGGCTGACCGCGATCGTTTCGGTCAAGTTGCCCGATCCCAAGTTCTCCAGCCAGACCAAGGACAAGCTGGTCAGTTCCGAGGTGCGCCAGCCGCTGGAAAGCCTGATGGGCGACAAGATGAACCAGTGGCTGGAGGAAAACCCCGGCGACGCCAAGGCCATCGTTCAGAAGATCATCGACGCCGCCGCCGCGCGCGAAGCGGCGCGCAAGGCGCGCGAGATGAGCCGCAAGGGGGCGATGAGCGTCGCCAGCCTGCCGGGCAAGCTATCCGACTGCCGCGAACGCGACCCGGCCAAGTGCGAGCTGTTCCTGGTCGAAGGCGACAGCGCCGGCGGCAGCGCCAAATCGGGTCGCGACAGCCAGTATCAGGCGATCCTGCCGCTGCGCGGCAAGATCCTCAACGTCGAGCGTGCGCGATTCGACCGGATCATTTCGTCGAAGGAAGTCGGCACGCTGATCCAGGCGATGGGTACCGGCATCCGCGACGAATTCACGCTCGACAAGCTGCGCTATCACAAGATCGTGATCATGACCGACGCCGACGTCGACGGCGCGCACATCCGCACGCTGCTGCTGACCTTCTTCCACCGGCAGATGCCCGAGATCATCAAGTCCGGGCACCTGTTCATCGCCCAGCCGCCGCTGTTCAAGGTCGCCAAGGGCCGCAGCGAGGTTTACCTCAAGGACCAGGCGGCGCTCGATCGCTATCTGGTCGAAGCCGGGCTCGCCGGCCGGGTGCTCGAAGGGCCAGGCGGGGCTCGCAGCGGGCGCGACCTTGCCGCGCTGGTCGAACACGCGCTGCGGATGAAGGCGCTGATGGCGTTCGTCCCGCGCAAATACGATCCCGCGGTGGTCGAGGCGATGGCGCTCGCCGGCGCGCTCGATCCCGAGGCTGCGCCTGCCGCGCTGGCCGCCGCGCTGACACGCGCCGCGGCGCAGCTTCAGCTCGGCGATGGCGAGGCGGATTGGAGCGCGGCGCTGGGTGAGGACCGGTCGATCGTGTTCCGCCGGCAATGGCGCGGGGTGACCGACGCGCACCTGATCGAACCCGGCTTCGTCGGCAGCGCCGAAGCGCGCAAGCTTCACAAGCTGGCGGCCGAACAGGCCGATGCCTACACTGCCCCGGCGCGGCTGGTGCGTGGCAGCGGCGAGGCCGAGCCGGAGCCCGAGATCGAAGCGGCGGCCGACACCGAGACCCCGTCGCAGGCCGACGAAACGATCGCCGCCCCGATCGCCCCTGCCGCCACCGACGGGGCGATATCGCGCCCCAGCCAGCTGCTCGGCGCGGTGCTGGCGACCGGGCGCAAGGGCCTCGCCATTGCCCGCTATAAGGGCCTGGGCGAAATGAACGCCGAGCAATTGTGGGAAACCACGCTCGATCCCGACAACCGGGTGATGCTGCAGGTCAAAGTCGAGGACGCCGACGTCACCGATGAAATCTTCACCCGGCTGATGGGCGACGTGGTCGAACCGCGGCGCGAATTTATTCAGGAAAACGCGCTGAATGTGGCGAATCTCGACGTCTGACAACGTCTTGAACGCGTAACCTTTTCGGGGCAGGCAGCGGCATGCTCAATCGCCTTTTCTTGCTGCCGCTCGCCCTCGCGCTCGGCGCCTGCGCCACCGTTCGCGACGTCCCCGCTGCGCCGGCCGGTCCGGTCGAAGTCGGCATTGCCGCGTTCAACGATTTCCACGGCGCGCTCGAGCCGCCGCGCCAGTTCGTCAACGCGCCCGACGGCAACGGCGGCACGGTGGCGGTTCCCGCCGGCGGCGCGGCCTGGTTGGCGAGCGCGCTCGACAGCGTGCGGGCGAAGTATCGGCACCATCTGACCGTGGCGGCGGGCGACCTGATCAGCGCCTCCCCGCTGGTCTCCTCGGTCTATCTCGACGAGCCGGCGGTGGGCGTGCTCAACCGCGTCGGGCTCGATTTCAGCGCGGTGGGCAATCACGAGTTCGACCGCGGCCGGGCCGAGCTGCTGCGGCTGCAGAACGGCGGCTGCGAACGCAACACCCCGCGCGATCCCTGCGCGCTCGAACCGTTCACCGGGGCGCGCTATCGCTACCTCGCCGCCTCGACGCTCAAGGAAGACGGCCAACCGCTGTTCACCGCCAGCGCGCTGCGCAGCTTCGGCGAAGGGGCCGGGCGGGTGACCGTCGGGCTGATCGGGCTAACGCTCAAAGGCACCGCCGAGATCGTCGAGCCGGCGGGCATCGCCGGGCTGACCTTTGCCGACGAAGTGGCGACGATCAACGCGCTGGTCCCGCAATTGAAGGCGCAAGGGGCCGATGCGGTGATGGTGCTGATCCACCAGGGCGGCGGGCAGGAACCCGACACCGATCCCAACAGCTGCACCGGCTTTTCGGGCGACATCCGGCCGATCCTCGATGCGCTCGACCCGCGGGTCGACCTGGTCGTCTCGGGCCACACGCATCGCGCCTATGTGTGCGATTACGCCACTCTCAATCCGGCCCGGCCGCTGCTCTTGACCAGCGCCGGCAACAACGGGCGCATGGTCACCGACATCCACCTGGCGATCGACCCCGTGACCCACCGTGTGGTGGGGACGAGCGCGCGCAATGTGATCGTGCAGTCGCAGGCTTATCGCGGCAGCCGCGGCGATGTGGCACTGACCGCCGCTTACCCGCAATTCGCCCCGCGCGCCGATGTCGCCGAATACGTCGAACGCTATGTCGCCGCGACGCGCGAATTCTCCGGGCGGCCGGTGGGGTCGCTCGGCGGCGCGGCGGGCGGGCGCCTGCTCGGCCAGATCATCGCCGATTCGCAGCTCGCCGCCACCCGCAGCGCGGGCGCACAGATCGCGCTGATGAACCCCGGTGGCGTGCGCGCCGCGCTGGTCCCGCGCGACGGCGGCGTGCTGACCTTCGGCGACATTTACGCGGCGCAGCCGTTCGGCAACACACTGGTCACGCAGACCTTGACCGGGGCCGAGCTGAAGGAGGTGCTCGAGCAATCGCTCGCCGGCGACGGCGATCCGCGCAACGCCATCCCTTCGGCCGGGCTGAGCTACACTTACGACACCCGCCGCCCGGCGGGCAGCCGCGTGGTCGAGATGCTGTTCGAAGGCCGTCCGATCGACCCGGCCGCGCGCTATCGCGTCACCGCGAGCAACTTCCTCGTCGGCGGCGGCGACGGCTACCGCGCACTGATGGTCATGCGCGAGGTGACCCAGGGCGGCGTCGATCTCGACGCGCTGGAGGCGTACCTGAAGCAGACCCCGGCGGTCGTGGTGCCGAGCGAGGAGCGGGCCCGGGATTTGAACCCGGCGGTGACTGAGTAAGCCAATCCTCGCCGAGCTTGCCTCGGCAGAGTGGCAGTGCGAAGCCCCGACGGAGGGGAATAGCCATGTCCAAGAAAAGCGTTCTTCGAGCATCACTTGATCCCGACGGGCAAACGCCGGCGCCGGCAGCGGCTCGCCGGCGTGCCGAACACCGCTTTTTTATCGGCTACATGATCGCCATGGCGCTGGTGATCCTGATCGGCTTCGCTCCCAGCTTCTTCCTCAGGGGTTTGGTAACGACGCCCAATCCGTTGCGGCCCATGCGCGCTGATGCGCTCGTCCACGGCCTGATCGCGACGCCGCTGGTGCTGCTGTTCCCGATCCAGGCGTTGCTGGTGTCGCTTGGTCGCCAACGGCTGCACATCGCGCTCGGCAAGGCGGGTTTCATTCTGGCGCTGACGATGGTGCCATTGCTGTATGTGGTTGGTTCTTTCTCGTATCGGACAACCCCGCCGCCGATGGCGTCGCTCGCGCCGGTCATGGCGTCACTCGTCCTGTTCGCTCTGCCGGCGATGGCGGCACTGCTGTGGCT
>JANOAH010000327.1:0-11104 GCA_031411075.1 Erythrobacteraceae bacterium | reverse complement strand
TTCGTCATGCACGACATCAAGAACCTGGCCAGCCAGCTTTCGCTGCTGGCCAAGAATGCCGAACGCCATGCCGACAAGCCCGAATTCCGCGCCGACATGCTGGTGACGCTGCGCAACAGCACCGACAAATTGCAGGCGCTGCTCGCGCGGCTCGGCCGCTATGGCGCACCGGGCGGCGAGGCGGTGCAACAGGTGGTGCTGGGCGATGTACTGGCCGGGGTCGCCGCGCGCTATGCTGCGATCCATCCGGTCGTGGTGGTCGAGCGGCCGGCGCGCACCGCACTGGCCGATCGCGAAGGGCTCGAGCAGGCGCTGGTCCACCTGGTGCAGAACGCCATCGATGCCAGCGCGCCCGGCTCGCCGGTGTTTCTCGACCTCGTCGCGCAATCCGGCCAGGCGGTGATCGAAGTGATCGACGGCGGCGGCGGCATGGACGCCGAATTCGTCCGCAGCCGGCTGTTCAAGCCGTTCCATTCGTCGAAGCCGGGCGGCTTCGGCATCGGCGCGTTCGAAGCGCGCGAACTGGTCCGCGCGATGGGCGGACGGCTCGACGTCGAATCGCGCGAAGGGCTCGGCACCCGCTTCCGACTGCACCTGCCGCTCGCCGAAACGAACATGTCCCTGCAATCCGATCAACCCGAGGTGGCGTGATGACCGATGCCAAGCCCAAGCTGCTTATCGTCGAGGACGACGCGGGCCTGCAGGCGCAGCTCAAATGGGCCTACGACGATTTCGAGGTAGTCATCGTCGGCGACCGGGCCAGCGCGATCGCCGCGCTGCGCGCCGAAGAGCCGGCGGTGGTCACGCTTGACCTTGGCCTGCCGCCCGATCCCGACGGGACCAGCGAAGGCTTTGCCGTGCTCGACGCGATCATGGCCCTGAAGCCCGATACCAAGGTGATCGTCGCCAGCGGCCACGGGGCGCGCGAATCCGCGCTGACCGCGATCGAGCGCGGGGCCTATGACTTCTACCAGAAGCCGGTCGACATCGTACAGCTCGGGCTGATCGTGCGCCGTGCTTTCAACCTGCTACGTATCGAGAGCGAAAATCGGGCGCTTGCCGACCGTGCCGGGGCCGACAATCGCGTGCTCGGCGGCCTGATCACCGCGGCGCCCGAAATGGTCCGCGTCGCCCGCACGATCGAGCGGGTCGCCAACACCAATGTCTCGGTCATGCTGCTCGGCGCCAGCGGCACCGGCAAGGAACTGCTGGCCAAGGGGGTGCACGAATCGAGCGGCCGGCGTGGCGGCGCGTTCGTGGCGATCAATTGCGCAGCGATCCCCGATACCCTGCTCGAAAGCGAGCTGTTCGGCCACGAGAAGGGCGCCTTCACCGGCGCGGTCAAGACCACCGAAGGCAAGATCGAACTGGCCGACGGCGGCACGCTGTTCCTCGACGAAGTCGGCGACATTCCGTTGCCGCTGCAGGTCAAGCTGCTGCGCTTCCTGCAGGAACGCACGATCGAGCGCATCGGCGGGAGGAGCGCGATTGCGGTCGACACCCGCATCGTGTGCGCCACGCATCAGGACCTTCCGGCGATGATCGCCGACGGACGGTTCCGCGAAGACCTGTTCTACCGCCTCGCCGAAGTGGTGGTGAAGATCCCCTCGCTGGCGGAACGGCCGGGCGATGCAGTGCTGCTGGCGAAAGCCTTCCTCAAGCGCTTTGCCAAGGAGATCAATCCGGCGGTGACGGGGTTTGCGCCCGATGCGCTGGCGGCGATCGACGCGTGGCCCTGGCCGGGAAATGTCCGCGAGCTCGAAAACCGGGTCAAGCGCGCCTCGATCATGGCCGACGGCAAGCTCGTCTCGGCCGCCGATCTCGACTTGCAGGATGGCGCCGAGGACGACCCGCAAGTGCTCAACCTGAAGAGCGCGCGTGAGAAGGCCGACCGCAAGGTGATCCGGCACGCGCTGGCGCGCAGCGAAGGCAATATCTCGGGCACCGCGCGGCTCTTGGGGATCAGCCGGCCGACGCTCTACGATCTGCTCAAGCACTATGGCCTCTCGGCCTGACCTTATCCTGGCCGGGCTGATCGCCGCCGCGCTGGGCGTGGCGGCGGTGGCCGCGCCGGCGCGCGATCCGCTGGCCGAAGCCGCCGCGGCATTGGCGCGGGGCGATGGCATCGCCGCCGAAGTCGCGGCGGAACGGGCACTCGATAACGGAGCGCCGCGCGAGGCGGTGGCGGCCTTCGCCGGTGAGGCCGAACTGTTGCAAGGCGATCTCGGCGCGGCGCGCGGCTGGCTCGGCCCAGGCCGGTTTGCCCCGGAGAGCGAGGCGCGCGGGTTTCACGCGCTCGGCCGACTAGCGCTGGCCGAAGGCGACCTCGCCGCTGCCGCCGCGGCGTTCGACCGTGCGCTGGCAGCGGACGGGGATCACGCCCGGCTGTGGGTCGACATCGGCCGGCTGCGTTATCAGGCCGGGCAGCACACGCTGGCGATCGACGCGGCCGAGCGGGCGCTGGCGAGCGATCCGGACGATGTTCGCGCGCTCGAGTTCAAGGGCCAGTTGGTCCGCGACGCGGCCGGCGCGGTGCCCGCGCTGGCCTGGTTCGAACGCGGGCTCGAGCGGGCGCCCGATGATCTCGACCTGCTCGGCGAATATGCCGCTACGCTGGGCGATGCCGGTCGCCATGCCGAAATGCTGGCCGCAGCACGGCACATGGTCGAGGTCGATCCCGGCCATCCGCGCGCCTATTTCCTCCAGGCCGTGCTGGCGACGCGCGCCGGCGAGGACGATCTCGCACGCCGGCTGATGGCGCGTACCGGCGGCGCCTATGACGAAGTACCCGCCGCCGAATTGCTGCTCGGCGCGATCGAGCTCAGGAGCGGCAACGCGGCGCTGGCGGTCGACCGCTTCGATGCCATCGTCCGCCGCCAGCCCGACAATCAGCTCGCGGCGCAATTGCTCGGCCGCGCGCTGCTGGCGAATGGCGAGGCCAATGAAGTCGTCGCCCGTTTCGCCCCCGCCGCCGATGCCGCCGCGCCTTATGCGCTGGCGCTGGTCGGGCGGGCCTACGAACAGCTCGGCCGCCGCGACGAGGCGGCGCGCTATCTCGACCGCGCCGCCGCGCCGCCCGCAGCCCGGCTGGGTGTTCTGGCGGCCGATGGAGCGGCTAATCCCGAGGTGGCGCGGCTGCGCGCGCTGGCCAGGCGCGATCCGCGCGCCGCGCTGGCCGGGGCGCAGGCGCTCGCGCGCCGGTTTCCCGGATCGGCGGATGTCACGGTGCTGACCGGCGATCTGGCGCTGTTGGCGGACCAGCCGGCCGCGGCGCGCGCGGCCTATGCCCGGGCGGCGCGGGTGCGGCGCGATTTTGCCCTGGTCGAGCGGCAGGCGGCCGCTGCGCCCGCGGCAGCGCTGGCGCTGGTCGGCGACTACCTGCGCGCCAACCCCGGCTCGATCGAAGCGGCGGCGCTGCTCGGCCGGCTCTATGCGGCGCGGCAGGACTGGCCCCGGGCGCGGGCGCTGCTCGCGCATGCCGACACGCTCGGCGGCGGCGACCCTTGGCTCCTGGCCGATCTCGGCGCGGCCGAACTGGCCGCGGGCGACGCCGAGGCGGCGCGGGCGGCGGCCGAACGCGCCTATGCGCTGCAGCCGGCCAACGGGCGCGTCGCCTGGGTGCTCGGCCAGGCGCTCGCCGCAGGCGATGAGGCCACTTCGCGCGCCCGCGCTCTGCTGGCCAAGGCGCGGCAGCTGGCGCCGGTGCGGGCGCTGGCGCTGCGCTAGACACCGGCCGGCGCAGCGGGCAGGGCGCGCGCGTGCCGCTGTCCCGCCTTGCCGCCGCGATCGACCCGATGGTGCGCCTGCTGGTGTTGACCCTGGTGCTCGCCACCGTGCTGCCGGTCACCGCGCCGTGGCGGCCGCTGGCGCAAGGCGTATCGAACGCGGCGATCTTTGGGCTGTTCCTGCTCAACGGGCTGCGCCTGCCGCGCGCCGAAGTCGCCCGCTCGCTGCGCCATTTGCGGCTGCTGCTGCCGCTCGCCGCGTGGTGCTTCCTTGGCATGGGATTGGCCGGCTGGGGCCTGGCGAGCCTCGGCGCGCCCTACCTGCCGCCGACCGTCGCGCTCGGCCTGCTGTTCATCGGCACGCTGCCGTCGACCGTGCAGTCGGCGACCGCCTATTGTTCGCTCGCCGGCGGCAATGTCGCGGTCTCGGTGATCGCGGCGGCGTTTCTCAATCTCCTCGGCGTGTTCCTCAGCGCGCCGCTGTTCTCAGCTCTCGCCGGGAGCGAGGCGGCAGCGTTCGACTGGGGCGCGCTCGAGCGGATCGCGCTGATCCTGCTGCTGCCGTTCGTGCTCGGCCAACTGCTGCAGCCCCTTGCCGGGCATCTGGTGCGCGACCATCGGACCCTCGTCACCTGGATGGACCGTTCGGCGATCGCCATTGCGGTCTATGTCGCCTTTTCGGGCGCCGTCGAGCAGGGGCTGTGGCGCCTGGTCGGACTCAGCGAATGGGCGGTGCTGCTGGGCCTGATCGCGGCCTACCTCGCGTTCGGCTTCGGCGGCGCCTGGTGGCTCGGCGGCGCACTGCGGCTAACCCGGCCCGATCGCATCGCCTTTCTGTTCGCCGGCGCGCAGAAGTCGATCGCGCTCGGCGCGCCGCTCGCCAGCGTGCTCTTTCCGCCCGCCGTCGCCGGTTTGCTGCTCTTGCCGGTGCTGACCTACCACCTGCTCCAACTGGTGCTCTCGGCTCCTCTCGCCACGCGCCTCGCGGCGGCGAAAGGTTACGCTAAAGGTACACCTTCGACGCCGCTCAACCCGCCGCGGCCGTAGCCGCGTCGCGCCGGTTGTGGCGCACCGACCACCACAGCGACAGGCCGATGAACACCGCCCCGATCAGCCCGGTGAGCGTCTCGGGAATTTCATAGCGCGCCGACAGCAGCATGATCGTGGCGAGCGCGAGGATCGCCCAGAACGCCCCGTGCTCGAGATACTGGTAGGCGGCCAGCGTCCCGCGCTTGACCAGCAGCACCGTCAGCGAACGGACGAACATCGCCCCGATCGACAAGCCGAGCGCGATCACCACCATGTTGTTGGAGAGCGCAAACGCCCCGATCACCGCGTCGAAGCTGAACGAGGCATCGAGCACGTTGAGGTAGATGAACCCGCCGAGCCCGCGCTGCACCGCGCTGCCCGCCGCGCGCAGCCGTTCGTCGCGCTGTTCGAGCACGTGGCCGAGCCCGTCGACCGCGACGAACGCGGCGATGCCGAGCACGCCGGCGCGCAGGAACGTCAAAGCATGCGCCTCATCGAGCAGGCTGGACAGGCCCCACAGCGCCAGCAGCAACACCGCGATCTCAATCGCCGGAAGCGCGCCCACACGGCTCAGCTTCTCTTCGATCACGCCGATCCAGTGGATGTCCTTTTCCTCGGAGAAGAAGAACTTCAGCCCGACCATGGCGAGGAACGCGCCGCCGAACCCGGCAATCCCGACATGGGCGGACGAGACGATGGCTTCGTACTTTTCGGGCTCGGTCAGCGACAGCCTGACCGCCTCGACCGGATTGAGCCCGGCGGCGACCGCGACGATCGCCAGCGGGAAAAAAATGTACATGCCGTAAACCGCGAACACCATGCCCCAGGTCAGGAAGCGCTTCTGCCAGACCTCGTCCATGTCCTTGAGCACGGTGGCGTTGACCACCGCGTTGTCGAAGCTGAGCGAGACCTCGAGCACCGACAGGATCATCACGATCCACAGCGCGTGCAACAGCGAACCGAGGGTATGGCCCTGGGTCCAGCCATACCAGGCGGCGAGACCGAAACAGACCAGCGCGAACAGGATTGAGCCGCGAAAATGGCGCCACATGGTCAGCGGCCGCCCGGGCAGGAAAGACGTATCATGATCGTTGCCGTGGCACGAATGATGGCTTGTAGGAAAGCGTTTTTCAGTCGGCGCGATAGGTCTGGTCGGGCCCCGGGAAGGTGCGGGCGCGGACCTCTTCGGCGTATTGCGCCGCGGCGGCGGAAACGCGCTCGGCCAGATTGTCGTAACGCTTCACGAACCGGGGTACGCGCTCGAACAGGCCGAGCATGTCGTCCGTCACCAGCACCTGGCCATCGCACCGGGACGACGCGCCGATGCCGATGGTCGGGCATTTGACCTGTCCCGTGAGTTCGGCAGCGACGCCTTCGAGCACGCCTTCGACCACGATCGAGAACGCCCCAGCCTCGTCGATCGCCTGGGCATCGCCGATGATCTTGGCCGCCTCCGCTTCGCTCTTCCCGCGCGCGCCATAACCGCCGAGAACGTTGACCGCCTGCGGGGTCAGCCCGACATGGCCGATCACCGGGATCCCGCGTTCGACCAGGAACTTGACCGTCGGCGCCATCGCCCGGCCGCCTTCGAGCTTGACCGCAGCCGCCCCGCTCGCCTTGAGCAAATAGGAGGCACTTTCAAAGGCATGTGCGGGAGAGCTTTCATAACTTCCGAACGGCATGTCGACCACCACCACGGCGTGATAGCTGCCCCGCACCACCGCCGCGGCGTGGTTGGCCATCATCTCCAGCGTCACCGGAATGGTCGAAGGCAAGCCATAGATCACCTGGCCGAGCGAATCGCCGACCAGCAGCACATCGCAATGTACATCGAGCAGTTGCGCCTGCCGCGCGGTGTAGGCGGTCAGCATCACGATCGGCTCGGCGGTCCGGCCATCGACCTTGCGCGCGCGGATTGCCGGCACCGTCAACCGCCGCATCGGCTGCGGGGTGGGATTGGCGCGGCTGGTGGCGGTATCGAGTTCGTATTTGGACATGGCGCGGCTTTTAGGTGGGAATGATGGTCAGGCCAACAGTCACTGGTCCACCCCCGACCCATCCCGCAAGCGGGAGGGGAGAAGAGTCGTGATCTGCCGCTTCGCTGGAGGGGAGAAACGCACGCCGCCGCTTGCCTTGCCGCCGAATGCGGTTAGCCTCCCCGCCACTTGGAAGGCCGGCCGTTTCGGCGCGCCGGCAAGAGGGAAGGGAACCCCCGACATGTTAGGTCGCGTCAAACCGCTCGACGCCATTCTCGCCACCGCCGAACGGAAGTCGCTGCACCGCTCGCTCGGCGCCGTGCAGCTGACCCTGCTCGGCATTGGCAGCGTGATCGGCACCGGCATTTTCGTGCTCACCGCCTCGGGCGCGCAGAAGGCCGGGCCGGGGCTGATGCTGGCGTTCATCATCGCCGGCGCGGTCTGCATCGTCGCGGCGCTGTGCTATGCCGAGATCGCCTCGATGATCCCGGTCGCGGGTAGTGCCTACACATACACTTACGCTTCGGTCGGTGAGCTGTTGGCGTGGACCGTGGGCTGGGCGCTGATCATGGAATACGCGATTGCCGCGGCGGCGGTGTCGGTCGGCTGGTCGGGGTATTTCTCCGGCACGATCCTGCAAGGGTTCCTCGGCGTCGAGCTGCCACCCTGGCTCGCCGCCGGGCCGCTGGCGCTCGGCGGGGCCGAAGGCGGGCTGATCAACCTGCCTGCGGCGCTGATCGCGCTGCTTGTCACCTCATTGTTGGTGATCGGAACGAGCGAAAGTGCCAAGGTCAACGCGGTGCTGGTGGCGGTCAAGCTGGTGGCGCTGACCGCGTTCATCGCGCTGACCTACACCAGCCCCGAATTCTCCTCCGACAAGCTCAATCCGTTCCTTCCGGCGGGCGTGTTCGGCGGGTTCGGCAGCGGGCTCGGCGCGGTCGGCGCGGCGGCGACGATGTTCTTCGCCTATGTCGGGTTCGATTCGGTTTCGACCGCGGCGGAAGAGACGGTCAATCCGCAGCGCAACGTGCCGATCGGGCTGGTCGGATCGCTGCTGATCTGCACGGTGTTCTATATCCTCGTCGCCGGCGGCGCGGTCGCCACGCTGGGCGGCCAGCCCATCATGGGGCCGAACGGTGTCCCGTTCGAGAGCGGCTCGGCCGAACTCGCCCGGCAATGCGCGATGCCGCAATATGCCGAAGCGCTGGTGTGTTCGAAGGAAGCGTTGGCGCACGTGCTGCGCACGATCGGCTTTTCGGGCGTGGGCAACCTGCTCGGCATTGCCGCGTTCCTGGCGCTGCCCTCGGTGATCCTGGTGCTGCTTTACGGCCAGACCCGGATCTTCTTCGTGATGAGCCGCGACGGGCTGCTGCCCGAAAAGCTCAGCGCGGTGCATCCTCGGTTCAAGACCCCGCATATCATGACCATGATAACCGGCGGGCTGGTGGCGCTGGGCGCGGCGTTCTTCCCGGTCGGCCAGCTGGCCGACATTTCGAACGCCGGCACGCTCTATGCGTTCAGCTTCGTCGCCATAGCGCTGATGGTGCTGCGCAAGAAAGACGCCGGGCGCCATCGCCACTTCCGCGTGCCGGCCGCCTGGCTGATAGCGCCGCTGACGATCGTCGGCTGCGTGTTCCTGTTCTTCAACCTGCCGACCCAGGCTATGCTGTTCCTGCCCGGCTGGGGTGTGCTCGGGCTGCTGGTCTATTTCGGGTACAGCCGCCGCAACAGCCATTTCGGGCGCGGGCTGGTCGAAGTGCACGAGACCGAGATCGGCGAGATCGAGCCGGACATTCCCGGGGTCAGCGACCGCGGCCGGCCGTAACGTCAGACTCCTTCCCTCTCGATGGGGGAAGGTTACGCAGACGTGGCCACTTAGTGGCTTAGTCGGAGTTGGATATGGGTGAGGCGCGGCGCGCTCACCCCTATCCAAGCTTCGCTAGCCGGCTTCGCCAGCAAGCTACGCTATCCTTCCCCATCGAGGGGGAAGGGTCCGGGGATGGTGATCTCTTGCTAAAGGGCCGCCCCGTTCCCGCGGAGCGGCCCGGACGCGGTGACGGCGTCAGATACCGGTGGCAACGTCGGGCGCGGGCTCGGGTTCCGTTTGCGTAATCCCACCGATGGGAACATAAAGTGAACATCGGAGTCGATTCGTTATGGACCTGTCCACCTTGCCCCGCGCTGGCGAGCTCGTAGCGCAGGGTGCGCGCGCCGTGCGCTGGCGCCCCGGGCTACCCGCGCCGGCCTTTACCGAGCTGTTTGCCCAGAGCGGCGAGGCCAGCGGCGCGGCCGCCGCACTGGCGCTGCTGCGCGATGGCGGGGCGGGTGCAGGCGATGTGCTGTGGGTGCAGGACAAGGCGGCGCTGCGCCTCACCGGGCGGCCCTACCGCCACGGGTTGCCGGCGCCGCTGCGCGCGCGGCTGATCCACGTCGCCGCCGCCAGCCCGGAGGATGCGCTGTTCGCGCTTGAGGAAGGGCTGCGCTGCCGCGATCTCGCCGGGGTGGTGGGGGAACTGGCCGGCAACCCCCGCGCGCTCGATTTTACCGCTTCGCGCCGGCTCGGCCTTGCCGCCCAAGCGCATGGGGTGCCGCTGTTCCTGGTCCGGCTCGATGCGGCCCGCGATCTCAGCGCGGCGCGGCTGCGCTGGCAGATCGTCGCCGCGCCCTCGCCGCCCCCGCGTTGGAACGCCGAAGCGCCCGGCCCCCCCGCCTGGCACGCCGAACTGTTCCGTGCCCGCGCCCATGCTCCCGGAGAGTGGATCCTTCACGATGACGCGAAGCTCACCGCCGCCGCGCCGGATCATGGCGATCTGGCTGGTGCGGCTGGCGCTCGATCGCTGGCGACAGGCTGAGCCCTGTCCTGAGCCCGGTCGAAGCGGCTGCGATGCGGGCGAGGGCGCGGATGCCGCTCCGGTCGTCCTCATCGCCGAGACCCAGCACGGCCCGCGCCTGACCGCCGCCAACGCCGCTGCCGCCGCCACCGGCGCGCGGCCGGGGATGGCGCTGGCCGATGCCCGAGCCCTCAGCGCCGAGCTGCGCGCCGAGCCGGCCGATCCGGATGGCGACGCCGCGTTCCTCGCGCGCCTCGCGCTATGGGCGCAGCGCTGGGGGCCGCACACCGCGCTCGATCCGCCCGATGGCCTGCTGGTCGACGTCAGCGCGCTCGACCACTTGTTCGGGGGCGAGCCGGCGCTGCTCGCCGAGGTCGAGAGCCGCCTCGCCGCCCAGGGCCTCGCCGCCCGCGCCGCCATCGCGCCGACCGCCGGCGCCGCCTGGGCGCTGGCGCATTATGGGGCGGGGCGGGCGATCATGCCTCCCCTCCTGAGCTTGTCGAAGGGCGGGGAGGACCTACTCGCCCAGTTGCCGGTCGCGGCCTTGCGCCTCGATGCGGCGACGGTGCTGGTGCTGCGCCGCCTTGGGCTGAAGCGCATCGGCGACCTTGCGGGCATCGGCCGCGACGCGCTCAAGCGCCGGTTCCGGCGCGACCGCGCGGCGCACGCCGATCCGCTCGCCCGGCTCGACCAGCTGCTCGGCCGCCGAGCGGAGCCGCTGCTGCCGGTGGTGGCGCGGCCCGACGCCACGGCCGAGCGGCGGCTGATGGAGCCGATCCGCCACCGCGAGCTGCTCGAACGCGTCGTCGCCGATCTGGCCGAGGACCTCGCCCAGGCGCTCGAGGCGCGCGGCGAGGGCGCGCGGCGGCTCGAGCTCACGCTGTGGCGGGTCGATGGCGGGGTCATGGTGCGCCATCTCGAATTCGCCGCCGCGACCCGCGCGGCGGCGCATGTCGCGCGGCTGCTCGGCGCCCGGCTCGACGGGCTCGACGCCGGGTTCGGGATCGAGCTGGTGCGGCTCACCGCGCGCTGGGCGGAGCCGCTGGCGGTGCTCCAGGCCGGGCTCGAGCGCGGGGTCGAGCGGCCCGGCACCACGCTCGCCACCTGTCTCGATCGGCTGACGGTGCGGCTCGGGCCCGACGCGGTGCGCCGCCCGGTCGGCCACGCCAGCCACATCCCCGAGCGCGCGCAGCGCTGGCAGCCCCCGCTTGCGCCCCCGCCGCCCGCGCAGGAGGAGCTGCGCTTCCACGCCCGGCCGTTGAAGCTGCTCGACCGGCCCGAACCGATCGACGTGCTGCGCCTCTCGCCCGAAGGCCATCCGCTGCGCTTCCGCTGGCGCGGCGGCGAGCACGCGGTGGCGCGCGTCGAAGGCCCCGAACGCATCGCCCCCGAATGGTGGCGCGAAAGCGGCAAGACCCGGCTGCGCGATTACTACCGCATCGAGGACGAGCGCGGCCGCCGCTACTGGCTCTACCGCCGCGGCCTCGCCGGCGACGGCCGCGGCGGCCTGCCCGACTGGTTCATGCAAGGGCTGTGCGGGTAA
>JANOAH010000326.1:0-8218 GCA_031411075.1 Erythrobacteraceae bacterium | reverse complement strand
TACTGGATCACCTCGAACGTGCTGACGCTGGCGCAGCAGAAGTACCTCTATTCGAAGCACCCGCAGATGAAGGCGATGATGGCCAAGGACGCGGCGGATAAGGCGCGCGCGGCCGAACGGGGGAAGGCTTGAGTTCCTCCCTGGAACGGGGAGGGGGACCACCCGCAGGGTGGTGGAGGGGTACGTCGGGCAGGCGTAGCGCTCGTTCCGCGTGCCCCTCCACCATGCTGCGCATGGTCCCCCTCCCCCGGTGGGGGAGGAACTGAGTGTCAGACGACCACACCGAAGCCGCGCGCAAGCTGTTCGCCGGGCGGGTCGAGTTCCTGCTGTCGGCACCGAGCCTCGATTTTCTGCCCGAGGCGGATTTTCCCGAGGTCGCGTTTGCCGGCCGCTCGAACGTCGGCAAGAGCTCGCTGTTGAACGCGGTCACCGGCCGCAAGGCGATCGCCCGGGCCTCGGTCACGCCGGGCCGGACGCAGGAGCTCAATTTCTTCGAGGTGGGCGAGCCGACGCGGCTGCGGCTGGTCGACATGCCCGGCTATGGCTTTGCCAAGGCGCCGCCCAAGGTGGTCGAGAAATGGAAGCGGCTGGTGCGCGATTTCCTGCGCGGGCGGGTGGTCTTGAAGCGCGCGCTGGTGCTGATCGACAGCCGCCATGGAGTGAAGCCGCCCGATGCCGAGATGATGAAGATGCTCGACGAGGCCGCGGTCGGCTATCGCCTGGTGCTGACCAAGGCCGACAAGATCAAGGCGAGCGAGCTCGCCGCCACGCTCGCCAAGGTTGAAGCCGAAGCGAGGAAGCACGTCGCCGCCTATCCGCATGTCCACGTCACCAGCGCGGAAAAAGGCATGGGCATTGCCGAGCTGCGCGCGGCGGTGTTCGGGGATGCGCTGAGCTAATGCGAAACCGGCTGCTGCATCACCGGGACCGCCAGCGAAGCGGCCATATGCACCAGCTCGGCCTGCCGGCGCACTCCGGTCTTGTCGTACAGCCGCAGCAGGTGCGTCTTGACCGTGCTGCCCTCCACGCCGAGCGCTTCGGCGGTCTGGGTCACGCTGCGCCCGGCGGCGATATGATCGAACACCCGGCCTTCGCCCGGGGTTAGCCCGAACAGCGCCGCGAACACCTGGGTCGGCGCGACCAGCGGGGTCAGCGAGCGGGCCACGAACACCGCCGCCAGTGCGCCCGAGCGTCCGAGCGTTTGGCCGGGCGCGAGCGGCAGGACGTGCAGCGCGCCGACCGAGT
Source organism: Erythrobacteraceae bacterium (assembly GCA_031411075.1). Taxonomy (GTDB): domain Bacteria; phylum Pseudomonadota; class Alphaproteobacteria; order Sphingomonadales; family Sphingomonadaceae; genus Croceibacterium_A. The sequence goes on along the minus strand of JANOAH010000326.1, from coordinate 6,973 downwards.
CATGCGCGAGGCGCAGCGGGATGCCGAGTCCCTTGCGCCCAAGCGCACCGCGATCCTCGACCGCCTGGGCGACCGCTGCCCGCAGCGCGTGGTTGGTGCCGAGGTCGGTCGCGCAGAGCGCCCCGCTTCGGATGTGCAGCGGTGTCGCGCGGGCGAGCAAATTGTGCCCGCTGGCATTGCCATGAACCAGCCGCATCGCGCCATCGACCAGCAGCACCGGGACCGTCAGCGCGTCGAACAAGGCGGCGAAGTTCGCTCGCTCCAGCGCGGCGATATCGAGCAACCGGTTGATCGTGGCGGCACGCTGGAGATGCGGGACCAGTAGTTCGGCAATTGCCAACTCGCGATCCCCATAAGGTCCGTCGCGTTCGAAACGGCCAAAGCCGATCACCCCAAAGGTCGCCGCATCGCGCGCCAGCCAGATCCCAAGGACGTCGGAAATGCCCTGCGGTTTGGCCCATTCGGTGCGGAGCGTGAGGTCGATCTGATGGAAATCGGGGCGTTGCCGGAGCAGCGTCAGCGGCCGGTCAAGGGGCATGGCGCTAACTTTGCCGTAGCCGCCCCACAAATCGACGGTCTGCGGTGAATAGTGCGACATCGTATCGCACCATGGCGCGGGGATGTTGCTCATGACGTTGAGCAGGGTGGCTCCATCGGCAACTGACAGCAGATCGAGCGAGGCATTGGCGCCGCCGACTTCGATGCGGATCGCCTCCAGCGCAACGCCCCACCCCGCCGGATCGATCGCGCAATCGTAGATCAGCCCGATCAGTGCGGACAGCCGCCCAGCCTCAATCACCCAACGCCCCCGCCGTACCCCATCGGGACAAGTCTAACCGCTTGAGCAATCACGGCAAGCGATCTCCACCAAATGGTGGACGCGCTCTCGTGTCCGGCAACGCACTATCGTTTCGCGAGCCACCACCGGCGGCTTCCATTTTGCGGAGATCCAACATGCGCAGCCGTCACATTCGAACCACCGCAGTCGTTGCCGCGTTGCTTTCGTCGGCGATGGCCGCTGCAACCGCCCATGCGCAAATAACCATTGGCGCACCGGGCGAAGTGCTCCCGGCTGAACCAGTCCAGCTTTGCCATGGCCCAGACGAGTCGATCTTCGCGGCGACAGGCGTAGCCGATTGCAACGACCTGCTACCGGTGAGTGCATTGAATTATCAACTTATCATCGGACCGAACTCCAGCACGATAGTGTTCGACGGCGCTAATGGAAACGCCACCTTCAATGGTCAAACCACGCTCAATGGCCCGACCACGATCAATGGCACCCTCAGCCTGACCGGCGGACTGAACGCGCGCGGTTTGACGAACACCGGCGATTTCACCAACACTGGCAGCATAAACGTCACCAATGCGCTGACCGCGAGTTCGCTCAATGGGCAGAGCGCGGCAATCAGCGGGCGGGTCAACGCGGGTTCACTCTTCGCCACCGGCCTCGTTCAGGGCGGAAGCCTGTTCACCGCCGGCAACGCGACTGTTCAGGGCTTCTTCAACGCGCAGAACGGGGCTTCGCTCCTCGGGACCGTCCAGGTGGGGTCCCTCCAGGTCTTTCAGGGTGCGACCTTCAATGGCTTGCGAGTGCAGGGAGTCGGGACCCCGACGGCCGGCACCGATGCGGCCAACAAGAACTACGTGGATGCCACGGTCTCCACCATCCAGGGCGGGATCGCTCAGGCGACCGCCGACAACGCGCGACAGGATACCGAGTTGGCCGCGGTCCGCGCCGATAACACCCGCCAGGACACTGAGCTGGTCGCAGTCCGTGCCGATAATACCCGTCAGGACACCGAACTGGTCGCGGTCCGCACCAACAATACCCGTCAGGATGCCGAACTGGTGGCGGTGCGCGTGGTCGATGCGCAGCAGACCGTCCAGATCGCGGAGGTCCAGACGGTCAACGCGCGCCAGGACAACGAATTGACCAGCGTTCGCACGATCAACGGCCTGCAAGCCAGCCAGATCGCGGATATCCAGTCGGTCAATGTATCGCAGGGGCAGCAACTGCTCGCCCTGCAGCAGGGCCAGGCGACGCTTTTCGACCTCAGCCAGCAGAACCGCACCGACATCGGCCGTGCCAACGAAGGCGTGGCGATGGCGCTGGCGATGGAATCGCCCGCGCTCCAGCCGGGGATGACTTTCGCGCTGTCGGGCGGGGTCGGCTATTTCCGCAATCGGACCGCGGCCACCACGGCGGTGACCGCGCGGGTCAGCGACAGCGCCTCAATCTCGGCCGGGGTCGGGGTCGGCTTCGACAGCGGCGATTTCGGCGCGCGCGGCGGGTTCCAGATCGGCTGGTAGCCTGGCGCTAACCCCGCGCGCCTACCATCCAGTCGGGGGCGGCGGTTGCGGGGGTGGCGTCTTGTTCCGGCGCGGTTTCGGCGCATAGTAGGGACGGCCCCCGGGGAGACGCGCGTGAACCGCGAGATTGTCGTCAACGACACCATGCAGCGGGGCTATCGTTATGTTCGCAGCGAACCGATCGGCCACAACTTCGCGCCCGGGTTCGAGCCCGAGCTGACCCCTGCCGAAATGCTCGAGCTGGGGGTGTTCTGCGGCAAGTACCTGACCGACTGCCGCGGCGAATTTCCCGCCGCCTGGTTCACGCGTGCCAAGCTCGCGACGGGCAAGGCCGATTGCGCGCTCAACTATTTCGGCCTTCGCGCCAGCGTTCCGCTCAAGGTGTGGCGTGTTAACGGCTGGCTCCACCCCGATGACCCGCGCGGGTGGTTCCAGTGGTATTGCCGCTATTATTCGGGCCGGCGGATGGCGGACGACACGCGCCAGATCGGGCGGTGGAAGGCGTTCCGCCGCCACGCCGCGCAAGTGCGCAAGGCGTGCGAGCCCGGCGACCCGTTCTGCCGCCCGCGCCAGCGCCAGGCGCTGCTGCAATGGGCTTACGACGCGCGGGTGATCTAACGCCGTTCACACTCGACAGCCCTTGGCTGAACGCCTAGGGCGCCGGCGGGGCAAGCAGGGGCCGCGCGTGAAGCTCATCATCGGCAACAAGAACTATTCGAGCTGGTCGCTACGCGGCTGGTTGGCGGCCCGGCAATCGGGCCTCGCGTTTGAGACGCTGACCGTCCACATCGACGGCGACGACTGGCAGGCCGCAAAGAAGCAGGACGGCGAATTCCAGCCGTCGGCCGGCAAAGTCCCGGTGCTGTGGGACGGCGAAGGGGTGGTGTGGGATTCGCTCGCGATCCTCGAATACCTCGCTGACAAGGTCGGGCGCGAACGGTTTTGGCCCAAGGACGAAGCGGCGCGCGGCATGGCGCGCGCCATGGTCGCCGAAATGCATTCGAGCTACCTCGCGCTGCGCCGCGCCTGCCCGGTCAACATCCGCCGCCGCATCCAGGGGCTCGAGCTGACCGAGGACGTGCGCGCCGATATCGTGCGCATTCTCGGCCTGTGGGCCGAAGCCCGCGCCCGGTTCGGCAAGGGCGGCCCGTTCCTGTTCGGCACCTTCGGCGCGGCGGACATTTTCTACGCCCCGGTCGTAACCCGCTTCATGACTTATGGCATCGGCGTCCCCGGCTTTGCCCAGGCCTACATGCAGGCGATCTGGGAACACGAATGGATGCAGGAATGGATCCGCGGCGCCGAAGAGGAACAGTGGGTGATCGAACAGTACGAGGTGGCGTAAGCCGCGCTCAGAACGGCGAGCCGTCCTTGTGCAGGAAGCCGCCGGGTGTGAATTGCATGTCGATGTCGGGGTATTCGCCGCTGTCGCTGGTCGCGTCGCCCGCGCTCACCACTACGAAGCTGCACTCGGCGCCGCTGCGGTTCTGCAGGCAGTGGCCGTTTTGCGCGGCGCGCGGCCAGGCGGCGACGTCGCCGGGGCGCAGCACGGTTTCACCCCCATTTTCGTCATTGGCGTCCTCGACCAGCACCGCCTCGCCCGAAAGCATTACCAGCAGCTCGTCGACTTCGCGGTGCCAATGCCGCTGCGACGACCACGCACCCGGCTTGAGTACCACGTGGCTGGCGCCCATCTGCGTCAGCCCGGCGACGGGCGCCAGCCGGCGATACCAGCGCCCCTGAACTGCCGCGTTATGCGGTGGCGGATAGCCGGTGCGGTTGGTCTGCTCGGCGGCCTCGAGATCGATCTTGGGCATCGCATGGCTCCTGCGGCTGGTCAGCGTGCGGGCTGTGGTCTAACCCCAGCGCGATGGGGAATGCCAGCGACGTTGTGAGCCTCGCTCAGGCGCTGATCGCTTGTGAAAGCGTGACGCCCGCGCGCGGCAGCGTGTTTGACGCGTTCGAAACGATGATCGAACCTCTGGGGTTCGAAATCGAGCGCTTCATCGGCGGGGGCAGTGTCGAAAATTGCTTCGCCATCCGGCGCGGGCCGCCGGGCAGCCGCCACTTCGCCTTCGCCGGCCACCTCGATGTCGTCCCGGCGGGCGAAGGCTGGAACAGCCCGCCATTCACCCCCGAAGTGCGCGCCGGCACGCTCTACGGCCGCGGCGCAGTCGACATGAAAAGCTCGATCGCCGCGATGGTCGCCGCGCTGGCTGAAGTCCCGGCCGACGCCGGCACCGTGAGCCTGATTATCACCGGCGACGAGGAAGGCGAGGCGATCCACGGCACCCGCGCGCTGATCGACCGCATCCGCCGTCGCGGCGAGATTCCCGACTTGTGCCTGATCGGCGAGCCGACCTCGGTGGCGCGGCTCGGCGATATGGCCAAGATCGGCCGACGCGGCTCGGTCAACGTGTTCCTTGAGATGGCCGGCGCCGAAGGCCACGTCGCCTATCCGCACCTGGCGGACAATCCACTGCCGCGGCTGGTCGCGCTGCTGGCAGAGCTCGATGCGCTGGTGCTCGACGAAGGCACCGACTGGTTCCAGCCCTCCAACCTCGAGATCACCGACATCGCGGTCGGCAACCCGGCGCACAATGTCATCCCGCCCGCGGCAAAGGCGCGGATTTCGATCCGCTTCAACGATCTCCACACCGGCGCCACGCTCGGCGAACGGATCGCCGAAATCGCCGCGCGCCATGGGGCGACGGCGCGCCCCGTTGTCTCGGGCGAGGCCTACCTGACCAAGCCGGGCGAACTGTCCGATTTGGTCGCCTCGGCGATCCGTGCCGAGACCGGGATCGACACCGAGCTGTCGACCACCGGCGGCACCTCGGACGCGCGGTTCCTCAAGGATCTGTGCCCGGTGATCGACTTCGGCCCGCCCAACGCCACCATGCACAAGCGCGACGAGGCGATCCGGCTGGACGACCTCGAGGCGCTGGCGCGAATCTACCGCCGCATCGTGCTGGCGGCGTTGCAACGCTAGGATGAATTGGGGGTTTGGCCGATGAGCACTGACGCAGCCGAGATCGCCGCCGAAGCCGCGCCGATCGGCCATGGCAAGCTGCAGTGGCGCATTCTGGCGGGGTTCGTGCTCGGCCTGGTCGGGGGCCTAGTCGCCTATACCCTGGCGCCCGGAGCGGACTGGGTCGAGTGGGTGGTGACTTATGTCACCGGGCCGATCGGGCAGATCTTCCTGCGGCTCTTGTTCATGCTGGTGATCCCGCTCCTGTTCGCCGCGCTGGTGGTCGGGATCGCCGAGATGGGCGAGGTGCGGCAGCTCAAGGCCGTGGGGCTGCGGACGCTGGCTTACACCGTGGTCGTCTCGGGCATCGCGGTGGCGATCTCGCTCGCCGCGGTGAACCTGCTCAGGCCGGGCGACGGGGTCGATCCCGCCGCCGCGGCCGAACTGCTGGCACAGAGCGGCGAGGCGGCCGCGGGCATCGTCGCCGCTTCGGCGGAGAGCGAAGCGGGGGTCAACGCGGTCGTCGCGATCGTGCCCAACAACATCGTTGCGGCGATGACCAACAACGACATCCTGGCGGTGATGTTCTTCGCGCTCGCGTTCGGCATCGGCTTGCTGGTGGTGCAGACCCCGCGCACCGAAACCTTGAAGGACGCGATCGAAGGCGTGTTCGAAGTGGCGATGAAGCTGATCGGCTTCGTCATCCAGCTCGCTCCGATCGCGATCTTCTGCTTCATGTTCAACTTGTCTGCCCAGTTCGGCTGGGACTTGCTCGGCAAACTCGCCGCCTATGTCGGCGTGGTGCTGTTGGCGCTCGCCATCCAGATGTTCGGGGTGTTTCCGGCGCTGCTCAAGTTCGTGGCGGGGAAGAGCCCGCTCGCCTTCTTCCGCCAGACCCGCGAGGCGAGCGTGATGGCGTTTTCGACCGCCAGTTCGAACGCCACGCTGCCCACCGCGCTGCGCGTCGCCGACGCCGAACTGAAGCTGCCGCGCCGCATCGCCCGCTTCGTGCTGACCATCGGCGCCACCGCCAATCAGAACGGCACCGCGATGTTCGAAGGCGTGACCGTGCTGTTCCTGGCCCAGTTCTTCAATGTTCCCTTGGACTTGGGAGACCAGTTGTTCGTCATGCTGGTGTGCATCCTTGCCGGGGTCGGCACCGCCGGCGTGCCGGGCGGGTCGCTGCCGGTGATCGCGCTGATTCTCGCCGGGGTCGGCGTACCGCCCGAAGGGATCGGGCTGATTTTGGGCGTCGACCGCTTCCTCGACATGTGCCGCACCACGCTCAATGTGGTCGGCGATCTGGTCGCCGCGCAAGTGATCAGCGCGCTGTCGAGCGAGGCGGCCGAACCCGCGCCAAGGGTCGGCTTCTAGCGCTTCGGCTTGGCCAGCACCTTGGCTTTGTAGGCGCACAAGTCCACCACCGGGCAGCGCCAGCATTCGGGGGTGCGCGCCTTGCAGGTGTAGCGGCCGTGGAGAATCAGCCAGTGATGCGCATCGCGGCGGAACGGCTGCGGCACCACGCGCTCAAGCCTGGCCTCGACTTGCTCGGGCGTCTTGCCCTTGGCCAGCCCGGTGCGATTGCCGACGCGGAATACGTGGGTATCGACCGCGAACGTCTCGGCCCCGAACGCGCAATTGAGCACGACATTGGCGGTCTTGCGGCCGACGCCGGGCAGTGTGACCAGC
>JANOAH010000325.1:0-3749 GCA_031411075.1 Erythrobacteraceae bacterium | reverse complement strand
TTCATCCGGCTGAAGAACGCCGGGTCGTTGTCGCGCCCGCCGCGGATCGAGCGGACCACGCTCATCACCTTGTCGGCGCGCTCGGGGAAATGGACCGCGAGCCACTCGCGAAACAACGGTGCGACTTCGTGCGGCAGCCGCAGCGGGATCCACCCGAGCGACCGCACCCCGCGCGCCGCGGCCTGTTCGACGATCGTTTCGATGAACTGGTCGGTGATCGCCGGGATCACCGGCGCCACCGAGCAATGCGCGGGGACACCGGCCGCCGCCAGTTGCCGCAGGGCCTCGAGCCGCTTGGCCGGAGCGCTGGCGCGCGGTTCGAGCAGGCCCGAGAGGCGCGGGTCGAGCGTGGTCACCGATACCGCCACCGCCACCAGGTTCTGCCGCGCCAGTTGCCCGAGCAAGTCGATATCGCGCAGGACCCGATCGGACTTGGTGGTGATGGTCACTGGATGGCGCGTTTCCAGGCATACCTCGAGGATCGAGCGGGTGATGCCGTAGCGCCCTTCGATCGGCTGATAGGGATCGGTATTGGTCCCCATCGCGATCGGCTTGGGCCGATATCTGGGCCGCGCCAGGGTCTTGCGCAGCAGGTCCGCCGCGTTGGGCTTGGCGAACAGTCTGGTCTCGAAATCGAGGCCGGGCGAGAGGTCGTGGTAGGCATGGGTCGGCCGGGCGAAGCAGTAGATGCAGCCGTGTTCGCAGCCGCGATAGGCATTGATCGAGCGGTCGAAGCCGATGTCGGGCGAGGTATTGAAGGTCAGGATCGACTTGGGATGTTCCTCGGTGACGGTGGTTCGCAGTTTGACCGGCGGCCCGTCGAGCGCGGCGACATAATCGCGCCAGTCGCCATCGACCTCGCGCTCGGCCAGGCCAAAGCGCTGGGGCACCGCGGCCGATTGCGCGCCGCGACCGGCAATGCGCTGGGGCGAATCCATCGCCGGAACATAGAGGGAACACGACGCTTCGGCAAGCGCAGCCTCAGGGCTACCGGCTGCCGCCCGATTCACCGGCCGCCGCGCGATCCGCCGCGGTCGCTTCTTCGAGCCGCCCGGCGCGCGAGGCGGTGATGTAGTTGCGCACTTGCACGTCGCCTTCATGGCAGGCGTATTCGTAGAACGCGTAAGTATCGTCGCGCGTCCAGTCGAACCGCAGCGTCCACGGTTCGGTGAACACCGCGGGATCGGCATAAGTCATTTCATAGGCGATGGTGTTTGCCCCGGTCATCGTCAGCCGCTCGGTCACTTTGGCCTGCGCGCTGGTGGGGATCGTATTCCACGGCGGCACGCCGCGGGTCGCCATGTTGAGGGGGCTGCCATTGCGCGCAAACATGTCACGCGTGGCGCTGTCGCCGGTCTTCAAGTTGGTGGTTTCGATCACCAGGGTGTTGCCGTCCCAGCGGCCGCGGCTGCTGCCGAGCCACGCTTCAACCGGGGCCGGCCACGGGGCGGTCTGCCCGGCCACAGGGATGATCCGTTCGCCGAGCATCTCGAGCTGGACCACCACATAGCCCGGCGACTGGAAGATGCGGATGCCGTTGTTGTAGCGAAACGGCAGCATCGAGGCGGGGAAGCCGCGGCTGACGCAGCGGTCCCAGCTGTCGAAATCGCTGACCCAGTCGTACTTGGTGTTCGGCGTCCAGCTCGACCGGCCCGAGCGATAGACGGCTTCGGCCTGCGGCGTCATCGGCGGGAGCTTGCCGGTGGCGGGCGAGACGACCATCGAGGTGCGGCGCGATCCGGCCAGGTATTCGATCCAATGCCCGTTGCCGATGCGGTTGTCCTGGTCCTCGCGCGCATAGCCGGTTTCGAGCTGCTGCACCCGGGCCTGTTCGGCCGCGACTTCGGCGTCGGTTTTGAAAAAGCGGTTGCCGTACTGATCCGGACGATTGACCGGCAGTTCGGCCACGTCGTTGATCGGCCAGGTGCCGCGCAGATCGGGATCGCCCCAAGTGGTGCGGGCGGGCTGGTAACTGGTCGGCACCGGCGGCATCACCGTGAGGTCGACCGGCGCGTCTTGTCCGAAGCTGGGGGCGGCCACGAGCGACAGCGCGGCAGCAACGACCAAAGTCCGAGCGGCAAGGCGACGATCAGGCATCGATCTCTCCCAAAGGTTACACAAAAGATACACCAAGGCGCGGTTCTCTTGCCGCGCTCGATCCCGCGCCGATAGCAAGCCAGCAGCGCCTCGGGAAAGGCGCTGCTGGTTAAGGCACAGAAGAACGGAGTAGGAAAACGGTTTGTGCGTCCGGGCGCCCATTTACGTCCGCCGCCGCAAGCGATCAGACTGTCGGCGTGACCAGCGCGGCAGCGGTTGTCTCGTCGACGATCGCCTGCCGCTCCTCGCGGCTCGCGCCATCGAGCCCGGCGAACACCGCGTTCTCACCCCGACCGCCGAGGAAGCCGAGCAGGTCGTCGGTCAGCCGCTGCGTTTGCGTGGCGAAAATGCCGTGCGCCTCGCCATCGTATTCGATCAGCTGCGCCTGCGGCACGGCCTTGGCCACCTCGCGCGCGGTGGCGTCGATCGGCACGGTCTTGTCGGCGGTGCCGTGGATCAGCAGCGTCGGCATGGTGAAGTGGGCGAGATCGGGGCGGAAGTCGGTGGTGGCGAAAGCCTTGGCCGCGGCCAGGGTCGGCCGCAGCCCGGCCTGCATCGCGGTGATCCACGACAAGTGGAGGATTTCGTCGCTGACCGGCTGCGTGACCCAACCGACGCCGTAGAAGTCCTTGAAGAACCCGGTGAAGAACGCGGCCCGATCCAGCAGCATTGCGCCGGTCATTTCGTCGAACGTGGCCTGTGGCACGCCGTTGGGATTGTCGTCGGTCTGCAGCATGTACGGGACGACGGCGGCGATCAGCGCCACCTGGCTGACGCCTTTGCCGCCATGGCGCGAGAGGTAGCGCGCAACCTCGCCGCCGCCCATCGAGAAGCCGACCAACGCGACGTCCTGTTCGGCGCCGTGGTGCGCCATCACCGCCGCCAGATCGTCGGCGAAGGTATCGTAGTCATAGCCGCCCGACGGTTGGCTCGAACGACCGAAACCGCGGCGGTCATAGGCGATCGCCTTGTAGCCCGCATCGGCCAGCGCGTGGCTGATCGGATCCCAGCTATCGGCCGACAGTGGCCAGCCGTGGATCAGAACGACCGGCCGGCCTTCACCCCAGGTCTTCGAATAGAGGTGGGCGCCGTCGCGCGTTTCGATCGTGTGCATGGGAAGCCTTCCATTACCCCGTCCACTCGGAAAACCGGGCGGGACGGGGAGCGTTCCTAAGTCGTTGGAATAAAAAACACTCGCCAGCGGCCGAGTTAGAACATACAAGGAACATCATGCCCCAGGGTTCGCTCCTCGAACGACTCGAAATCCTTGCCGATGCGGCGAAGTACGATGCCTCGTGCGCCTCGTCCGGCACCGCCAAACGCTCGAGCGGGAAGGGCAAGGGGATCGGCTCGACCGAGGGGATGGGCATCTGCCACGCCTATGCGCCGGATGGCCGCTGCATCTCGCTGCTCAAGATTCTGCTGACCAACCAGTGCGTGTTCGACTGCCATTATTGTATCAACCGCAAGAGCTCGAACGTGCGGCGGGCCCGGTTCACCCCGCGCGAAGTGGCTGATCTGACGCTGACGTTCTATCGCCGCAATTACATCGAAGGGCTGTTTCTCTCTTCGGGCATCGTCAAAAGCTCCGACCACACGATGGAGCAGCTGATCGAGGCGGCGCGGATCCTGCGCGAAGAGCACGATTTTCG
>JANOAH010000324.1:0-10611 GCA_031411075.1 Erythrobacteraceae bacterium | reverse complement strand
ATCGATCAGGCCGCCCTGCAAGTTGCCTTCGACGATCGTTTGGCGGAACTTCGAGCGGTTCTTCAGGTCGGCGCGGATCGCTTCGAGGCAATCGTTGCTGAACCCGCCCGACGGCGGCGTGAAGAAGTTGATGCCGGTGGTACAGCGCGCGGTCGAAGCGCCGAAGCCGCCCGATTCCTGGTTGCCCTGCAGGACAAGCCCGCGCCCGAAGCCCGGCGAGCCGATGACCGACTGCGTGCGTTCGAGCGAGAACGTGCCCGTCTGCCGCGCAAAGGTGTGCGATTCGCCGTGGTTGACGAACGCTTCCCAGGTCCAGTCGGTGCCCGGGATCGAGCCTTCGAAGCCGGCCGTCAGGTTGTAGGTCATGACGTCGGTGAAGGTTTCGCGATCGTCCGGCAGCAAGTTGAACAGCTGGAACGGTTCGTTGGCGCCCGAAACCCGGGCGTTGAGCGCGGGGTTGGAGTTGTACCCCGGCTCACCCGGGCGGGCGGCGCGGGTACGGGCGTTGAGCAAGGCCTGCATTTCGGCCGGCAGGAACGAGCCGATGACGCTGTTGTTCGAGCAGCCGCCGACATTGCTGTTGGTCGCGTTCTGCACCGCGCAGGCGTATTGTGTGCCGTAGAGCGTGGAGAACGCGGGGTTGGTCGGGTTGTCGGCCAGGTTGTTGGGAGTGGGATCGACATAAGCCGATGCGCCGAGCGGGCCGGTGCCGTCAGCGTCGAACAGTAGGCCGTTGAGGATCACCGAGCTGGGATTGCCGGTGCCCAGCTGAACGCCGTTGGGCTGAAAGCCCTGGCTACCGACATAGGGGTTGGTGCCATAAGGCAGGAAAACGTCCCAGCCAGTAGTGATCGGGCCCGGTTCGTTACGGGTGTAAGTCGTCACATGGCTGAACAGCGCCTGGCCGAACATGCCGACCCAGTCGTTGATCTCGTAGTTGCCGCGGGCGAACGCGTTGTACCGGGTCAGCGGCAGGATCAGGTAGAAGGTGTCGTTGATTTCGGACAGTGTGCCGAGGGCGGTCTTCTTCCACGGATTGCCGTCGATCGGGGCCGAGTTGAACCGGTAGGCGCCGCCACGCTGGGCGAAGCCGGTGCCGGTGAACGCGGTGCCGTCGTTGTTGAAGAAGATGTTGTAGCCCGACCCGGTCAACGCCGGAACGGCCGCGCCGCCAACGCCGAGCTGCGGCGAGGGGTTGCCGGGCTGGGCATTGAACACTTCGCTGATCGTGCGTGCGCCCGCAGGGAGTGCGGTACAACCCGCGGTCGTGCGCGTCACGCAAACCGGGTTGGCGCCCGCGAGGATGAAGCCCGGCCGCGAGATGAAGAACTGCGCGCCGGTCGTGGCGAGCGGATCGTTATAAAGGTCCTGGTACCAGTCGCGGTCGCGCTGGAAGTTGGGTTCGCGGGTGTTGATCGACAGGGCCAGGCTGACGTTGCCGCGGCCATCGTCGAAGTCGGCGCCCATGATGCCCGACACCTGGTATTCGAACCCGTCGCCTTCGGCCGTCAAGCCGAGGCGGCCGTCGAGTTCGAGGCCCTGGAAGTTCTTCTTGAGGATGAAGTTGGTCACGCCGGCGACCGCGTCGGCGCCGTACGTAGCCGAAGCGCCGCCCGAGATGATCTCGGTCCGCTCGATCGCGGCGGCAGGGATGGTGGTGACGTCGACCACGCCCGAGGCGTTCGACGGCGTCGTGCGGCGGCCATCGACCAGCACCAGGTTGCGGTTGGCGCCGATGCCGCGCAGCGACAGGGTGGCGGCGCCCGGGGTGTTGGTGGCCGTCGGCTGAATGTCGCCGCCCGCGGTCGGGGTCTGCGCCGGCACGAACTGCGGCAGGCGGTTGAGGTTCGATTCGATCGCCGCCGTGGCGGTGTTCTCGAGCAGCGCTTCGTCGACCGAGATGGTCGGGCTATTCGAATTGAAGTCGGGCCGTTGAATGCGCGAGCCGGTGACAACGATGCGGTTATCGCCTTCGTCTTCTTCAGCGGCGTCTTCTTCCGGGCTGGTCAGCACGTCGCTCGGGTCGGCGCCAGCGGCAGGAGCCTGCTGGGCCAGCGCCGGCGTGGCGAATGAAACGAAGCCGGCGCAACCCGCCAGCAGCAGAGCCTTGTGAACCCCCATGGTGTGCAACTTCCTCACGTTGTGCTCCCTTCACACATTTTGCCCGACGAACGCAGTCATCGACGCGGCAAGTTCAAATCGATTCGTTCAGGAGAAGTCGCGCCCGCGCAGCGTCGGCCAGGCCGACGCAGGTACGCCCAAAAGGTGCGCGATGTCGCTGATGACAAACCCCTCCCTCGCGGCCCATCTTGGAATCGAGGGGTCCGCCTGGGGTCGATACCTAAAGCGCCTCGTTGACAGTGTCTAGGGGATCGGGCGGTGAAAACCTGCGGAAAATGTCCCCCGATCGCGGCGGCGAGAAGGATTGTTGCGCGCCCCGAAGCGGCGCCATCGCCGTCAAAGGCGTGCGGCTCATCCGAAAATCGGCGGAATTCCGCCATTCTTGCCAATGCACTACGTCGTTCATAAACAGACAGTGTTGCCAAGCTGCATCGGTTCGCAACTCGATAATGGCAGGGCTAACTATCGATCGGGAGCGGAGCGGGCCGGCATAAGCCAGGGCGCTCCACGGCCCGGCTATCCACGCTGGCCAAAGCGCCCTACGGTGCCCCCGCCACGCGGATCGAGCGGGGGGGACGGCGCGGCCATGACCGAGACGAATCGCGCGGCGAGCGCCAAGCGCGAACAGCGCGATCCGGCCGCTGCGCCCGCGGTGCCCGGGCGCGGGTGGCGCGCCGTGCTGCGCGACCATGCCGATGCGGTGGGCCAGCCGGGCGGGGCGCAGCGGCAAATGGACGCCGACGAGCGGCAATTGTTGACAAAGTCTCTCGGTCCGTTGATCGACGACGCACTGAGCATTGTCGAAGCTTATGCCCGCGGGGCCGATCGCGCGGCTGCGCCGGCGGGCGAGTTCGCGGCGCGGCTTGAGCTGATTCTCAACGGCATCGAAGCGGCGATGGCCGGCGCTCCGGCGGCCCCGGTGGCGGCCGCGACCGCCCCGCCGCATGTGATCCAGAGCGAGCTGTGGCAACTGCTGCGCAAGATCCGCGAAAGCGCCGAGCTCGCCTATTCGCGCGAGCAATACCTGATCGAGCTCGACCGCCGCATCCTGTTCCTGCTGCAGGACCGCGGCCCGCTGGTCCCGGCCGACATCTCCAACTCGGTCGGGGTGGACAAGGCGCAGGTCAGCCGATCGGTCAAGCGGCTGCTCGAACTGCGGCTGGTCGAGCGCGAGCAAATCCGCGCCCCGCTGCGGCTGACGCAGGGTGGAGAGCGGCTCGGGCAGCGGCTCAACCGCCTGGCCGAACTGCGCCATCGCGAACTGACCCTCGACATCGCCGAGGACGAGCTGACCGGGTTCTTCGACACCATCGAAGTGCTGCTCGACCGGGCGATGGCGCTGTACGAGCAGGAGCGCGAGCTGGCCGGCGGCAAGGCGGCCGACGCGGCCACTCGGCCCAGCGAGCGCGCGGCGATCGACCGTTCGCGCGTGATCGCCCCGCTGATGACGCTCAGCGCCTATTTCAGCCGCAGCGGCGCACTGGCGTTCAAGCGGTTGACCGGGCTATCGACGTTCGAAGCGTTCGTGTTGTCGGAAATCGGGATGGCGCCGCCGGTCGACTGGGCCACGCTGGTCGGCGCCCTGGCCCGCGATCACAGCCAGGCCGGGCGGACCGTGACCGCGCTGGTTGAGCGCGGATTGGTGCGGCGTGAGGGCAAGCCCGGCCGCCGCCATGGGCGCTTCTATCCGAGCGAGGCGGGCGCGCGCTTGTTCGACACGATCCACGAAGCCGGGCGTCAGCGCAGCGCCTTCCTGCTCGCGCCGCTGGCAAGCGACCAGCGGGCGCGATTCCTCGCGACGTTCGAGAAGCTGCGCCGCAACGCTTCCTCGCAGCTCGAACGCGAGCGGGCGTTCGCCGAAATCGACGGAGCTTGAGCGACAGTGAGCGGTTAGCGCGTGCGGCGCACCGGTACCGGCGCCTGCCCGTCCACCCGCATCAGGAAGCTGCCGCCAAAGCCGCGTTCGATCTCGATCTGATCGCCGCGCTTAGGCGGGCGGAATTGCGCGGCGACGCTTTCGGCAAAAATCCACTGCGCCCCGTCGTCCAAGCCGATCTGATAGATGCCCGGGCCGAGCATCCTGGCCGAAGCGACGCGCGGATTGATCGAGCCGAGCTGGCCGGCCGGCGCATCGAACCGGTTGGGGCCGGCCTGGCGAAGGTTTTCGTTTCCGAACCCGCGCGGGCCCTGCTGTTCGATCGGAGCGCCGCCGCCGGCCACGCCGCGAACCTGGCCGGGCACGGTCGAACGGGCGACGCCGCCGGCGCTGCGGATGTTGTTGTCATAGCAGGCGAGGCGCGCGGTCGGATCGTCGATCTTGGCGCATTCGACCAGGATGCCGAGCACCGCGCCGCGATCGGCCTGCGCGGCGGCGGGACCCGCCAGGGCAGCCAACGAGGCGGCCGCGAGGGCCAGGATGGAAGCGCGCTGCGCCAGGCTCGGCATGAATGACCCCTCTTGTCCAATTGCCGCTCTAGTGGCGGCAAGCTGGCTATCGCGCAAGGGGGTTGCCGTGGCCTGAACGGCGGCGGCGCAAGCTGCGGATCAGGGCCCTTCGCCGATTACCCCGCGGCGCACCTGGTCGTCTTCGATCGAGCGGAACAGCGCGGTGATGTTGCCTTCGCCAAACCCCTCGTCACCCTTGCGCTGGATGAATTCGAAGAACACCGGGCCGACCATCAGCTGGCTGAAAATCTGCATCAAGAGCCGCGCCTCGCCGGAATCGGTGCTGCCATCGACCAGAATGCCGCGCTCGGCCAGGTCGGCCACCGGTTCGCCATGGCCGGGCAGGCGTTCGGCCAGGTGTTCGTAATAGGTTTCGGGCGGGGGCGGGGCGAAGGCCAGGCCGCGCCGCTTGAGATCGTCGAGCGAGGCATAGAGATCGTCGCTGGCCAGCGCGATGTGCTGAATGCCTTCGCCATTGTAAGCGCGCAGGTACTCGGCGATCTGGCCCTTGCCGTCGCGCCCGCCATCCTGGTTGAGCGGGATGCGGATCTTGCCGTCGGGGGCGGCCATGACCTTGGTGTTGAGACCGGAGTATTCCCCGGTCACGTCGAACGCGCGAAATTCGCGGAAGTTGAACAGGCGTGCGTAGTATCCTTCCCAGTGCGGGATGCGGCCGTCGTAGACGTTGTGGGTCAGGTGGTCGATGGTGTGGAAACCGGCGCCGCGCGGATGGCGCTCCTCGCTCTCCCAGATGAAGTCGATGTCGTAGATGCTCAAATCGTCGCCATAGCGGTCGATCAGATAGATCAGCGAATGGCCGATGCCGCGGATCGCGGGAATGCGCAGCTCCATCACCCCGGTGCTCACTTCGACCGGTTCGGCCCCGCGTTCCAGCGCCAGGGCATAAGCCCGGGCAGCGTCCTTAACCCGGAAGCCCATGCCGCAGGCCGACGGGCCGTGCTCGGCGGCGAAATAGGCCGCCGGGCTCTGCGGTTCATAATTGGCGATGAAATTGATCCCGCCCTGCCGCCACAACTGCACGTCCTTGCTGCGGTGGCGGGCGACCTGGCTGAAACCCATCAGCGTGAAGGCGCGTTCGAGCACGCCTTTTGCCGGGGCGCAGAATTCGAGGAACTCAAAGCCGTCAAGGCCGAGCGGATTATCGAACACATCGGACATAGTTTCGTGTGTAACCTTATCGATCGTGACTTGCAAGGCGTCGCGCCGAGCTGCGGATAACTGCAACAGTGACGCAAAACCGCTTGAATCGGTGCGTTAACTGTGATTCTGTCGCCCGATGAACGCAGTCATCACCCGGCGCGAAGTCGTGCGAGAGAAACTCGCCCGCTTTGGCGCGCTGGCGGTCCTGTTGGCCCTGGCGGCGTTGGCTTTGGCCGGCCCCTATGGCCTGCTCGCCTGGGGTGAGAACCTGGCCGCGCTCGAACAGCGCGACGCGCGGATTGCCGACCTTCGCGCGCAAGAGGCGATGCTGACCAACCGCGTCGCGCTGCTCGACCCCGACCATGTCGATGCCGACCTGGCGACCGAACTGGTGCGGCGCAACCTCAACGTCGCCCATCCCGACGAATACGTGCTCGAGCTCGACGAGCAGCGCTAGGCCCCGCTGCGATCGCGACAACGCAGGCCGTTGCCAGCCACCCGCCAGGCTGCTTATAGCGGCCGCTAGCAAGCGCCGTTCGAACGGCGCGATCGTTGGGGAATTGTCTTGGCTCGAGCCGCCCGTTCCAGTCCCGCCGCCTCCGGCCGTTCCCCGGCCAAGAACCCATCCGCAAAATCCGCCGCGAAAGCCGCCCAAAAGGCTGCTGTTGCCGACGAGAATTTCGAACTGCGCAGCCTCCAGCTCGGCTTCGACAATGCCCGCCGGTTCAAGGCCGACGCCGACCAGCTGCTGCAATTCTACGAACAGATGCTGCTAATCCGCCGGTTCGAGGAACGCGCCGGGCAGCTCTATGGCCTCGGCCTGATCGGCGGGTTCTGCCACCTCTACATCGGCCAGGAAGCGGTCGCGATCGGGCTGCA
The DNA here is from genome assembly GCA_031411075.1 of Erythrobacteraceae bacterium. GTDB lineage: Bacteria > Pseudomonadota > Alphaproteobacteria > Sphingomonadales > Sphingomonadaceae > Croceibacterium_A. The sequence goes on along the minus strand of JANOAH010000324.1, from coordinate 4,005 downwards.
ATCGGCGCTCGATCCGGACAAGGACAGCGTGATCACCGGCTATCGCGACCATGGCCACATGCTCGCCTACGGCATCGATCCCAAGGTCATCATGGCCGAGCTGACCGGGCGCCAGGCCGGCATCTCGAAGGGCAAGGGCGGGTCGATGCACATGTTCTCGACCGAGCATAAGTTCTACGGCGGGCACGGTATCGTCGGCGCGCAGGTGGCGCTCGGCGGCGGGCTCGCGCTGGCGCACCAGTATCGCGAGGACGGCGGGCTGTGCCTGGCCTATTTCGGCGACGGCGCGGCCAATCAGGGCCAGGTCTACGAAACCTTCAACATGGCCAGCTTGTGGAAGCTGCCGATCGTGTTCGCGATCGAGAACAACCAGTACGCGATGGGCACCGCGGTCAAGCGCAGTTCGGCCGAAACCGAATTCTATCGCCGCGGCACCGCGTTCCGCATCCCCGGCATGGACGTCAACGGCATGGACGTTCTCGAAGTGCGGCAGGCCGCCGAAGTGGCGTTCGCGCACGTGCGCGGCGGCAACGGGCCGGTGCTGATGGAGCTCAACACCTATCGCTATCGCGGCCATTCGATGTCCGATCCGGCCAAGTACCGCACCCGCGAAGAAGTGCAGGACCAGCGCGAGCACAACGATCCGATCGAACGTGCCAAGGCCGAATTGCTCACCCTCGGCGTCGACGAGGAGCAGCTGAAGGAGGCCGACAAGCGCATCCGCGCACAAGTGGCCGAAGCGGCCGACTTCGCCGAAAAATCGCCTGAGCCCGAGCCTGGTGAGCTCTACACCGACGTGCTGGTGGAGCGGTACTGATGGCGATCGAGCTCAAGATGCCGGCGCTGTCGCCGACGATGGAAGAAGGCACTCTGGCCAAGTGGCTGGTGAAAGAAGGCGACACCGTCACCTCGGGCACCGTGCTGGCCGAGATCGAGACCGACAAGGCGACGATGGAGTTCGAATCGATCGACGAAGGCACGGTCGGCAAGATCCTGGTCGCCGAAGGCACCGAGGGGGTTAGAGTCGGCACGGTCATCGCCACGCTCGATGGCGAGGGCGAGGAGCCCGCCGCCGCGCCGCCGCCGGCCACAGCGCCTGCCGTCGGGGCGCCTGAAGACCCCGCGCACACCAAGCAGGCCGAGGAATCGGGGGTGGCCAAGGCCAAGGCGCCTTCGGGCACCGAAAAGCTTGCCTCGTCGGCCAAACCGGCCGCCGATCCGGACATCCCGGCCGGCACCAACATGATCAAGCTGACGCTGCGCGAAGCCTTGCGCGATGCGATGGCCGAGGAAATGCGCCGCGACGACCGCGTGTTCGTGATGGGCGAGGAGGTGGCCGAGTATCAGGGCGCTTACAAAGTCACCCAGGGGCTGCTCGAGGAATTCGGGCCGAAGCGCGTGATCGACACGCCGATCACCGAATACGGCTTTGCCGGGATCGGCGCCGGCGCGGCGATGGGCGGATTGCGGCCGATCGTCGAATTCATGACGTTCAACTTCGCCATGCAGGCGATCGACCACGTCATCAATTCGGCCGCCAAGACCAATTACATGTCGGGCGGGCAGATGCGCTGCCCGGTGGTGTTCCGCGGCCCCAACGGCGCGGCCAGCCGGGTCGGCGCGCAGCACAGCCAGAACTATGGCCCATGGTACGCCAGCGTCCCGGGCCTGATCGTGATCGCGCCCTATGACGCGTCCGACGCCAAGGGCCTGATGAAAGCCGCGATCCGCTGCGAAGACCCGGTCGTTTTCCTCGAAAACGAGCTGGTTTATGGCCGCACGTTCGAACTCGCCCAGCTCGACGACCATGTCCTGCCGATCGGGAAGGCGCGTATCGTGCGCGAGGGGAGTGATGTCACCATCGTCGCCTATTCGATCGCCGTCGGTCTCGCGCTCGACGCGGCCGAGACGCTGGCGGACGAAGGGATCGAGGCCGAAGTGATCGACCTGAGGACACTGCGCCCGCTCGACCGGGACGCGGTGCTGGCGAGCCTGGCCAAGACCAACCGTCTGGTCATCGCCGAGGAAGGCTGGCCGGTCTGCTCGATCGCGTCCGAGATCATGGCGCTGTGCATGGAGGACGGCTTCGACCACCTCGACGCCCCGGTGCTGCGCGTCTGCAACGAAGACGTGCCGCTGCCCTATGCCGCCAATCTTGAAGCGCTGGCGCTGATCGATGCCGGCCGAATCGCCGAGGCGGTGCGGAAAGTCTGCTACCGCGGTTAGGCTTCTTCGCCGCTGGTATAGACGGCGCAATCGGCGATTGAGTCAGGATCGGCGTTATTGCGCTGATAGATCTGCGATAGGTCGCGGTCGTCGCGCACGGTGAACGAAGCCGTAGCATGGACCACGTCGTCAAAGCCGAATGTATCGCCGACCAGCGATTGATAGTCATAGGCGATCTCGACGAACATCACCGCTTCGCCGGGGTAGGCCCAGACTTCTTCATCAGGCGGACCGATGCCGGCAAGTCCGCCGCCGGTCCCATCGCCCTCGATCCCATAGCGCGAGGCATGATCTTTGGCCCCGACACAGCGCTGCCAGTGGATGTACTGCTGGTCTTCGGTTCCCGGCATAACCTCGAGGCTGGACAGAATCACCCGGCCGTGACGGAGCAGCTCGACTCGTTTGCCCCCCTGAATTGCCGCGCCACGAAACAGATCATTGATGTCGGCTTCGTAGATCTTGCGATCCTGCAAGGTTGACGTGTCGCCGATGCGCGAGGCGTTGTCGGCGATGTGCGCGGCAAGTTGGCTGACCTGCATCTCGACGATCGCCCGGTTGGCGACTTCGATGCCCATCAGACCGGCCCCAAGCAGGAACGGCAGAACGATGGCGAATTCGGTGGCGGCGACACCGCTTTGCGCGATCCACAGCTGTCGGCAGGAGCGGGTCAGCCGGCGCCAGGTCACGCGCAGTTCCCCACGGTGGCCACGGTCCGGGCTTGTTGATCGAACGGCTGGTTGCGCAGCACCGTGCGGGCTTGGGCCGTCACTGTATCGCTCAACCCCACGCTCGACATGAACGCGAAAGCGCGCGGATAGCGTACGGTCACGGTGTAGAGCACGGCATCGCGCGCGCCGCCGGCCGAATCACGGCCTCGATCGGCATCCCAGGTGTCATTGCCGTTGACGTCCTCGAACGGCTCACCGTCGGCGCACAGGCCATCGCCGTTGCTGTCGGTGAAGTCCTCGGGCGTGGCCACGTCCGAAAAGTCGGCATAGGCGCGGCGGGAAAACGTGATGGTCGATTGCGGCGCGATATCGCTCACCACCTCGCGTACCTTGGCGTCGATCGTCGCTGTGCGCGAACTAGCGTCCTGGATCGTGGCGTTGCGGCCGGCCTGCTGAATTGCGCCTTCCAGCAGCGTCGAGGTGTAAAGGTTGTAGCTGAGATCCATCAGGCCCAGGAGCACCGTCAGCAGCGCCGGCGCGATCAGCGCGAATTCGACCGCGGCGACGCCGCGAATGTCGCGGAAGAGGGGGGCGAGCGCGCGCATCACCGGGTCATCCTGAGGTCGCCCATGCGCTTGGCGATCGACGCGAATACGTCGGACAGGCCATCGGCATCATCGGCCACGAAATAGTGTTCGATGCCCGCGCACGCTTCCATCACCGGGTTGCCGGCGGTGCCGAAGCTGATCACCCACACCGTGACGTTTTTCTTCTTCACTTCCTCGCAGGTGAAGGCGAAGCGATTTTCGACCGTCTGATTGAGCGACGTCGGCGAATTCGGCCGCCACCGCCGCCGCTCCACCGCCTCGAGGCCGTAGGTCGCGTAGTTTCCGGCATTGGTGGAGGTCTCGCCATCGGTCAGGAAGATCATGTGTCGCGACGTGGGGCGGCCCGGCTGATCGGCGTTTTCGCCAGCGAACAGACCGGTGGGCGACAGCAGCCGGCCGCCCCACAACATGCCGATGTCATGATAGGTGCTGCCCGACGGCTGTAGCGAATCGACATAGGCGCCGATCTGGTCGGCGCTCATCTCGGCCAGCTTGCGCGCCGC
>JANOAH010000323.1:0-6492 GCA_031411075.1 Erythrobacteraceae bacterium | reverse complement strand
ATCGATCAGGCCGCCCTGCAAGTTGCCTTCGACGATCGTTTGGCGGAACTTCGAGCGGTTCTTCAGGTCGGCGCGGATCGCTTCGAGGCAATCGTTGCTGAACCCGCCCGACGGCGGCGTGAAGAAGTTGATGCCGGTGGTGCAACGGCCGGTCGAGGCGCCGAAGCCGCCCGATTCCTGGTTGCCCTGGATAACGAGCCCGCGGCCGAAGCCCGGCGCCGAGAGCACCGATTGCGTCCGTTCGAGCGAGTAAACCCCGGTCTGGCGGGCGAAGGTGTGCGATTCGCCGTGGTTGACGAACGCTTCCCAGGTCCAGTCGGTGCCCGGGATCGAGCCTTCGAAGCCGGCGATCATGTTGTAGGTCATGACGTCGGTGAAGGTTTCGCGGTCGTCGGGCAGCAGCGTGGTCAGCTGGAACGGCGCATTGGGATCGGTGCGGCCGTTGAGGAAGGTCTGGATTTCGGCCGGCAGGAACTGGCCGATGACCTGATTGTTGGTGCAGCCGCCGTTGGCGTTGTTGGCGCAGGCGAACTGCGTCCCATAAAGTGTCCGAAACGCCGGGCTGGTCGGGTTGTCCGACAGGTTGCCCGGAGTCGCATCGACATAGGCCGCGCCGTTGAACAGCTGGCCGTTCAAGATCACCGAGCTCGGGTTGGCGCTGCCGATCGTGGTGCCGTTGGGCTGGAAGCCCTGGCTGCCGACATAGGGATTGGTGCCATAGGGCAGGAACACGTCCCAGCCGTTGGTGATCGGGCCTGGTTCGTTGCGGGTATAGGTCGTCACATGGCTGAACAGCGCCTGGCCGAACATGCCGACCCAGTCGTTGATCTCATAGTTGCCGCGCGCGAAGGCGTTGTAGCGGGTCAGCGGCAGGATCAGGTACAGGTTCTCGTTGTTCTTGGCGATCGCGCCGGCGGCAGTGATCTTGTAGCCGTTCTGGCCGGCGCCCTGGAAGCGGTACACGCCGCCGCGCTGGGCAAAGCCGCCGAAGCCGGCGCCGGTGAAGGTCGTGCCGTTCGGATTGGCGTAGATCGGCACGCCCTGGATGCCGCCGAGCACGTTGATCGCAAAGCCCGCGGGGAAACCGGGCGTATTGGGCGGGAAGATGCCGATCGGGAAGCAGGCGCCGCTGTCGATCCCGCGCGATTGCGGGTTGGCGGTGCCGGGGGTGCAGGTGACCTGGCCCTGCGCGTTGTAGGTCGCCCCCTGCGCGTTGGGCTGGGCCTGATTGAACACACCGAAGAAGGCGGCGTTGTTGACCGGGTTGCCGAACGCGGTGAGGATGCCCGGCCGGTCGATGAAGAACTGCGTCCCGGGCGTCTGCGGATCGGCCCACAGGTCACGATACCAGCTGCGATCGCGCTGATAGTTGGCTTCGCGGGTGTTGATCGAAAGCGCCAGGCTGACGTTGCCGCGGCCATCGTCGAAATCGGCGCCCATGATGCCCGAGGCCTGATATTCGAACCCGTCGCCCCGCTCGGTGATGCCGACCTGGCCGTCGAGCTCGAGGCCCTGGAAATTCTTCTTGAGGATGAAGTTGGTCACGCCGGCGACCGCGTCGGCGCCGTACGTAGCCGAAGCGCCGCCCGAGATGATCTCGACCCGCTCGATCGCGGCGGCGGGAATGGTGCTGATGTCGGTCACGCCTGAGGCGTTCGATGGCGTCGAACGGCGGCCATCGACCAGCACCAGGGTGCGGTTGGCGCCCACGCCGCGCAGCGAGATCGTCGCGGCGCCGGGGGTGTTGGTCGCCGTCGGCTGAATATCGCCGCCCGCAGTCGGGGTCTGCGCCGGGACGAACTGCGGCAGCTTGTTGAGGTTCGATTCGAGCGCGGTGGTCGAAGAGTTCTGCAGCAGCGCTTCATCGACCGAAACGGCCGGGCTGTTGCTGTTGAAGTCGGGACGCTGGATGCGCGAGCCGGTCACGACAATGCGGTTATCGCCTTCTTCCGCAGCGTCTTCCTCAGGGCTGGTCAGAACATCGGCCGGATTGTTGCTCGCTTCCTGAGCGACGGCGGGCATGGCGTAGAGCGCAAGCGCGATCGCGGTGAGGCTGGCGGCCGGATTGGTCTGGCTGGCAAGGCGGCGAATAGACGCCATGATGTCTCTCCCTGACTACGGTTATGGACGGCAGGTGCCGTTGATGGCCTACGCCACATGGCGCCTCTACGACCTGCGGCCGCGTTGACAAAGTCCGGGGATGGCTAAGGCGGCACAAAATTGCCGATAGGTGCACAAAAGATACAGCTTTTGGATGATTAGCTTGCTATTTGTTACAGCCGAAATACGCGCTCGGCATTGGTTTGCATCAGCATTTGCTTATGATCAGACGGAATCAACATGCGATCGTAAGCCGCCACCTCGTCCGAGCTCTGCTGATAGGGATAATCCATCGCGTAGAGCACCCGGTCGGGGCCCAGCACCTCGATGCAGAACTTGATCGCCGGCTCCCACGCCACTCCGCTGGTGGTGATCCAGATGTTGTTCTTGAAATAATGGCTTACCGGGTGCTGCAGCTTGACCTGCCGCCCATCGCGCAAATGCGCACGCCCGTCGGCGTTCCCCTGCATCCAGTCGAAGCGATAGAGCTGCAGCGGTAGGCATTCGCCCATGTGGCCAATCACCAGCTTCAGCTTGGGAAACCGATCGAACGCGCCTGAAAAGATCAGGCCCATGGTGTGCAGCCAGACATCGTGCGGAAAGCCCGCCAGCGCGCCGAAGAAGCCGCGCGTCTCATAATGCGGGGCGTTGAACGGCGCGGTGGGATGAATGTAGAGCGCGGCGCCCGTGGCCTCGAGCGCCTCGAGGATCGGGAAGTATTCGACCTCGTCGATGTAATGCCCCTGGAAGTGCGAATTGAGCACCGCGCCGGCGAGCTTCAATTCGCCCATCGCCCGCTCGATCTCCTTGACGGAGCCCGGCACATCGCGCGGGTCGAACGCGGCGCATGCGCTGAACCGGTCCGGATGGCGGCGACAGGCATCGGCGGCGATGTCGTTGGCCTCGCGGGCGAGCGCGGTGCCTTCGCCCGGCTTGACCACCTGCACGCCCGGCGCGGTCAAGAGCAGGAGCTGCCGGTCGATGCCATATTCGTCCATGTGCGACAGGCGCAGATCGCCCAAGTCCTGCAGCATGTCCTGCAAGCTCGGCATTCCCGCGAACATCGCCCCCATGCGCAGCGAATCGTCGGCCTTGGCGGCGCCGCTGTCCCAATGGTCGACTTGCGCCTTGACCAGCGCCGGGAAGGTCCACGCCTCTTCGGTGGCGATGCGCTTGTACGGCGCAGCGCGGTCGATATGCCCGGCGCGCGGCGCCATGCCGATCCGCACGCGGTGGCTGAAGTCTTCCTTGAAATAGCCCTTGAGGCCTTTCTCGCTGCCGTCTTCGAGCAGGGGCATCAGAACATCCCGTTGCTGTTTTTGGCGGTCGCCGGGTCGGGCACTTCCTGCAGCACGTCCCAGTGCTCGACGATGTAGCCGTCCTTGATGCGCAACAGGTCGACCACCGCAAAGCCCGGGGTGTCGGGTTCGTAACGGAAGTGGAAATGGATCGCCACAAGGTCGTCGCTGCCCCACACTACCCGCTTGACCAGGTGGCTCAGGTCCGGAAGCCGGCCTAGGCTCGCTTCCATCATCGCCAGCGTGGCGTCGCGCCCGGTGGGGGCGTTGGGGTTATGCTGGATATAGTCGGGGTGCATCCAGGCCATGAACGCGTCGCGAGGATTGTCCTCGACGTAGAACAGCTGGATGAACCGCTCGGCGACCTCGCGGGTGCTGAGCAGTTCTCGGCCCGAAGTATCGCGCGGGTCGAACGGCGGAGCCTCCGGGTCCCACGGCAGGGCGTTCGTGGCTGGGATCATGCGCATTGCCTCCGGTTTGGTTTAGTTTCGCGCAGAGGCCGCAGAGGAGCAGAGGGCGCAGAGGTGCTGCGCTGAGCCGCAGGCTCATCTTCTTTTGCGAACAGTGGGAGCTGGCGCGACGGTATCAATGGAAATCGGCTTCGCCGTAAGAGCGACATCTCTGCGTCCTCCTTTCCTCTGCGCCCTCTGCGCGAAACCCCTTCCTTCACTTTTCCTGCCCCGCCAGCATCGCGCCGAACTTGGGGTGGGCGAAGTGCATCGGCACGTCTTGGCGATAGGGCCAGGTCTTGCGGTGGTGTTCGGCCGACAGCAGCCGGTCGGGGCCGAGCGGGTCTTCGGGGAAGGTCTTGGCCGCGGGCTGGAGGTGCGCGGTGGTGTGGGCCCAGCCTTCCTCGTAATTGCCCTGCCATTGCATCATGTAGTCGAGCCGCTTGATCTTCCAGATTCCGTCGACCCGGACGTAATCGTTCTCGTAGATGCCCGCTTCCATGAACTGCTGCGGCATGATTTCCTCGCGCGTCTCCTGGAAATCGTCGTGCCAGCCGCCGAGCAGAATACCGTGGAAGCGGCCCTTGGCGGTCTTGCGATCAGCCGCCACGGTGATCACGTCCTGCATCTGGAAGTGGTCGAGCAGCAAGCCGTTGACCGGCCCCGGCCGGCCGCCGGTGAAACGGCCCTGGATCCAGTCGCCGTAAAGCCGCCTGACGCCCTTGTGGCCAACATATTCGCCGCTGAGGAACACGACCGCGCCGTCTTCGGCGAACAGCTCAGCCACTTCGTCGGGCCGGTTGAAATCGATGTAGTAGCCATAGGCCCAGTGCAGCCGGCGGATCGCCTGGATGTCTTCCAGAATGCCGACGCGCTGTTCGAGCTCGGCCAGGCGTTGTTCGCTCATTATCGACTCTCCCAAATCTGCCGCTATCCGTAACGCTCGTTAGCGTTTTGGCGAGAGGAAATCAGGTGAGCGAACGGGTTTGGGAAGGCCGGGTGGCGTTCGTCACCGGCGCGGCGACCGGGATCGGGCTGGGCGTGGCGCAAGCGTTTGCCGATGCCGGAATGCGGCTCGCGCTCAGCTATCGCAACGAGGACGACCGCGCGCGCACCGCCGACTGGTTCGCGGCGAAGGGCTACGAAGCGCCGCTGTTCTGCAAGCTCGACGTCACCGATCGCGCCCGCTTTGCCGAGGTGGCGGAGGAAGTAATGGCGCATTTCGGCGAGGTCCATGTTCTCGTCAACAACGCCGGGGTCAGCGTGTTCGGACCGACCGACGAGGCGAGCTATGCCGATTACGACTGGATCATGGGGGTCAACTTCGGCGGCGTGGTCAACGGGCTGGTCAGCTTCCTGCCCAGGATCAAGGCCGCCAGGGGCCGCCGCCACGTGGTCAACGTCGCCAGCATGGCCGCGTTCCTGCCCGGCCCGCAGGCGGGCATCTACACCGCCAGCAAGTTCGCGGTGCGCGGGCTGACCGAAAGCCTGCGCTATAACCTCGCCCCGCACGGCATCGGCTGTTCGCTGTGCTGCCCGGCGCTGACCCGGACCAACGCCTGGACCAGCGCGCTGAAGCGGCCCGAAGGGATCGGCGACAGCGGCTTCCCCGAGGTCAGCCAGGCCCAGCTCGAACAGTTCGGCACCGCTTTCGACGAAGGGATGGACCCGTACGAAGTCGGCCAGATCATCCTTGCCGGCATGACCGCGCAGAAGGGCCTGATCCTGACCCATCCCGAACACGGACCCGATTTCGAGGAGGCCCACGCCGCTGTGATGGCCGCGCTGCCCGAAGGCGAAGCCCCGCCGGGCCGCCTGCACATCGAGGAACTGCGCCGCAAGGCAATGCGCGATGCCGAGGCCGGCCTGCTGATCCAGCTCGACGACCTGACCTAGACCTCTCGCCGCGATCCGCTATCGTCGCGCTCGAGGGATTCGAGGAGGCCGAAATGTGTGAACAGGACCAGCTTGCGGACATAGGAACCAGCGGACTCAGCCGCCGCGAATTCGGCGCGATGGGTGCGCTTGCGGCGTTGAGCGCTTGCGTAACGGCCGAAGGCGAAGCCGCCGGCGGACTGACCGAAGGCAACGTCAGCTTCGCCGCGCCCGGCGGCACGATGGACGGCTTCTTCGTCCACCCTGCCAGCGGCCGTCACCCGGCGGTGATCCTGTGGCCCGACATCGCCGGCATCCGCGATGCCAAGAAAGTCATGGCGCGGCGGCTCGCCACCGCGGGTTATTCGGTGCTGGTGCCCAATCCCTACTATCGCAGCACGCCGGCGCCGCAATTCGCCGATTTCGAGGATTTCCGCGGCAACAACGGGTTCCAGAAAGTCGGCCCGTGGATGCAGCAGAACACGCCGACCAATATCGTCGAGACGACCCGCGCGGTGGTCGCCTGGCTCGATGGCCAGGCCTCGGTCAACGCCTCGCGCGGCGTCGGTGTGCAAGGCTATTGCATGACCGGGTCGTGGACCATTCGCGGCGCCGCGGCGGTACCCAGCCGGATCAAGGGCGCGGCCTCGTTTCATGGCGGCGGCCTGGTCGGCGATGCGCCCGATAGCCCCGACAAGCTCTTTGCCCAGAGCCGCGCCGGCCACCTGATCGCGATCGCCAAGAACGACGACGCGCAGCGCCCGGCCGAC
>JANOAH010000322.1:0-2909 GCA_031411075.1 Erythrobacteraceae bacterium | reverse complement strand
CGGCGCTCTGCCCCGCCTGACTTCTTGCTCCTCCAGCCGCGCCGGGCCATACCCCCCCTTCAACCCGGCGCGGCAACCACGAGGCAGCAATGCAAGGCGATTCCAAGGTTATCGAATACCTCAACCGCGCACTCACCAACGAGCTGACCGCGATCAACCAGTACTGGCTGCACTACCGCGTGCTCCACCACTGGGGGGTGACCAAGCTGGCGGAATACGAGCGTCACAAATCGATCGACGAGATGAAGCACGCCGATACGCTGGCCGAGCGCATCCTGTTCCTCGACGGCCTTCCGAACTTCCAGGCGCTCCACAAGCTCAAGGTTGGCGAGACGGTCGAGGAAATCCTCCGCGCCGACCTCGCGCTGGAAATGGAGGCGCTTCCGCTGCTCAAGGATGCGATCGCGCACTCGGAAAGCGTCCGCGACTATGTCAGCCGCGAAATCTTCGAACGCATCCTCGAGAGCGAGGAAGAACACGTCGACTTTCTAGAGACCCAGTTCGAGATGATCGAACGCATGGGGCTGCCAAACTACGTCCAGCTGCAGAGCAAGGCGGCGGAAGCGAGCTAAGCCCCCGCCCCGCCACTGGTCACAACGATCGAAGAAATGCGATCGAGGGCATGAAGAAGTAGTCGCCGCCCTTCATCGTCACCGCGGCCTTCGTCGTGCGGGTGGTCTTGCGCGGCGGAACGCCGATCGCCGAACCCCACTGCACCGGGCATTCGACATCGGGCCGGGCGCCGTTGCCAATGATCAGATCGGGACCCGGTGCCCCGACTCCGGCGGCCACTTTGGGAAAGCCGCCGAAGTTGGCCCAGTTCTTCTGGACGAATTCGAACTGCTCGCCGATGTCGGCGTTGAACGCCATGAACAGCAGGCCGACATCCTTGGTCGGCTTGTTGGCGATCTTGCCGTCGTTGAGGCCATCGGTGCGCACGCCGTAAGTCTGGCCGCGGCGCGCCATGATGTGCAGGCGTTCGGCCGCGAGTGGTTCGAAGCCGCCGCTGCCGCGCGGGTTCATCTTGCGGATGTGACCAAAATACGGGCACTTGCCGCCCTCGGAGTCGCTCGAATAGTCGAAGTCGTTGGGCACCGGATTGCACGATCCTTCGGCGAACTGCACCGCCAGCGGGGTCCCGTCCTCGAAACGTCCGACGATCATCGCCCCGGCACGCTCGGCGTCGTCGCCGGTGAGGCCGAGCCGGGTCGCCAGCTTTTCCTCTTCCTTCTTGAACAGTTTGACGTTCTGTTCGAGCTTGCGGAACACGAAATAGCTGCCGAAATGCTTGGCGGGGGTCGGCGCGGCGGGATCGGCGACGATCGCCCGGCCGATCGGAAAAGCCGCGTCCCAGGTGGTGATCCCGTCCTTGCCCAACTTCTCGGCGGCGAGGTCTTCGTTCAGGAAAATCGGCTGGCTGCGCCCGTCGACGTAGCCGAAATGCTCGATCCCTTCCTCGTTGTCGTTGTGCTGGCCGTGGCCGTTCTGGCGTACCAGCACAGTGACCCCCGGATGCGCGGCCAGGAGCGCCTTGAGCTTGAGCACCGCGGCGGCTTGCGGCGGCGCGAGCTGATCGCCGACGAGGATCACCGCATGGGCCCCGCTGAGTCCGGCTTCCCATGCACTCGCCGCCGGATCGCCCAGCGCACCGGCCTGCGTCGCCATCCCGGCGCGAAATGCGGTGTCACCCGGTTGCTTGGCGGGTGGCACCCCGAGCAGATCGTAGCCCGGCTTGGTCAGGCCGACCCCGAAATAGGATGTTCCCGGCGTTCCCGACGCCTTGAATGCCGCCACCTCGTTGAGGTGGTCGAGTGCGCTTTTCAAGAATTTGGCGGGTGCGGCGCTAAGCGCGCGGAGAAGCGCCTTGCCCTTCGCCTGATCGGCGAAGCGGACGAAAAACATCGAAAGGAATTCACGGGTGTGGGCTTTGAGGATGTTGGGCTGGAGGTTCTCCAGCATCGCCTTGTCGTCGCCAGCGGCGGATTTCCACGACAACGGGGCGCCAAGATTTACCGGCATGATCTGTCTCCTTTGCAGGCGACTCGAAGACCACTTTTCTTTTCAATGTTCCACAAAGCCCAAGCGAAACCAAAGTAAAAGTAGGCTAAGTGAAAAAACTCACGTTACGATGGTCTCATGCCGGTGGAATGATGGGGTTGCGCAACTTACGGAAGTTAGCAGCGGTCAGCTAACTTACTTGTCATCGAACGGGTTCTTGGCGCTGCGCAGCGTAAGCCGCACCGGCACCGCCTCGAACCCCAGCTCGCGGCGGATGCCGTTCACCAGATAACGCTGGTAGCTCATCGGCAGCTGGTCGAGCCGGGTGCCGAACAGGATAAAGCCCGGCGGGCGGGTCTTGGCCTGGGTGATATAGCGCAGCTTGATCCGCCGTCCGCCCGGCGCCGGCGGCGGGTTGGCCTCGAGCGCGCGGTCGAACCAGCGGTTGAGCTGGCCGGTGGTGACGCGTTTCGACCACGCATCGCGGATCGTGAAGGCAGCGCGGATCAGGTCGTCGAGGCCCTTGCCGGTGATCGCCGAAACGCTGAGCACGGGCAGCCCCTTGACCTGCGCCAGCCCCTCGTCGAGCGCGAAGCGGATGCCGTTGAACAACCCGCTGGGGTCTTCGGCGATATCCCACTTGTTGATCGCCACGATCAGCGCGCGGCCTTCCTCCAGCACCAGGCTGGCGATCTTGAGGTCCTGATGCTCGAGGCCGCGCGTGGCGTCGAGCAGCAGCACCACGACTTCGGCGAAATCGACCGCGTGGCGCGCATCGGCCACCGCCATCTTCTCGAGCTTGTCGACCACGCGCGCCTTCTTGCGCATTCCCGCGGTGTCGATCAGCCGGACGGGCCTTGCCTCACCCGATTTGGGGTCGTTCCAGGTCCAGTCGACCGCGATCGAATCGC
>JANOAH010000321.1:0-5182 GCA_031411075.1 Erythrobacteraceae bacterium | reverse complement strand
TCCTCGACGACCTTGATCACGGCGAGATCGATGCCGCGCTTGAGGTCCATCGGGTTGATCCCGGCGGCGACCGAGGTCATGCCCTCGCGAACGATCGCCTGGGCCAGCACGGTGGCGGTGGTGGTGCCGTCGCCGGCCTGGTCGTTGGTCTTCGAGGCCACTTCGCGCAGCATCTGCGCGCCCATGTTCTCGAACTTGTCCTTGAGCTCGATCTCCTTGGCGACGGTGACGCCGTCCTTGGTGATCCGCGGCGCGCCGAAGCTCTTGTCGATCACCACGTTGCGGCCCTTGGGGCCCAGCGTGACCTTCACCGCGTTGGCGAGGATGTCCACGCCGTTGAGAATGCGTTCACGCGCATCGCGTGAAAAACGTACGTCTTTGGCTGCCATGGTAGCCTATCCCTCTCTTGAATGTTGAACTGGTTGTCGAAAATGCGATCAGGCGGCCTTGCGGGCCTCGCCGGCGTTCTCGATCACGCCAAGGACATCGCTTTCCTTCATGATCAGCAGGTCCTCGCCGTCGATCTTGACCTCGGTGCCCGACCACTTGCCGAACAGGATGCGGTCGCCGGCCTTGAGGTCGAGCGCGACCAGCTTGCCGGTTTCGTCGCGGGTACCAGCGCCGACGGCAATGACTTCGCCCTCAGCCGGCTTTTCCTTGGCGCTGTCGGGAATGATGATGCCGCCGGCGGTCTTTTCTTCGGCCTCGATACGGCGGACCAGCACGCGATCGTGCAGGGGACGAAAGCTCATGGGATACCTCTCTCTGAGTTGATCTTCGTTTGGCACTCCCCCGGGGAGAGTGCCAGCCGCCGCCATATGGGTCGGCGTTCATGAGCCGTCAAGGCAGGCCGGAACGAATTTTTCGCTAGCGCTCTGCAGCGGGCTCAAAACGGGACGAGGCGCAGTTTCTCTCGGTTTTGCCACCGCCTTAGCAACAGCGCCGAGGTCGCGACGAGGCCGATGGCGAGGCCAATCCACACGCCGAAACCCGACAGCGGAGTGAAGAACCCGAGCGCTATCGCGGTCACGAACCCGATCGCCCAGTAACCGAACAGCGCCATCACCATTGGCATGCGCGTGTCCTGCAAACCGCGCAGCGCGCCGGCGGCGACCGCCTGCGTGCCGTCGAACAGCTGGAACGCGGCGGCCACGGCGAGATATTGTACCGCCAGGGCGACCATCGCCGCGTTTTGGGCCGCGGAGACATCGACATAGAGCGACAGTACCGCTCGCGGAAAGAGGATCATCACCGCGGCAGGGATCAGCGCGAAGAGCACGGCAATTGTCAGCGCTGCCCGTCCCGCTCGAGCGACGCCGTCGCGATCCCGGGCGCCGTAATGGAAGCCGACCCGGATCGTCGCCGCTTGGCCGACCCCGAACGGCACCTGGAAGGCGAGCGCCGCGACTTGCAGCGCAATCGTGTGCCCGGCGAGCTCGGCCTCGCCGATCCGGCCCATCAGAAAGGCCGCGGCGCCGAAGAAGCCGCCCTCGGCAACGATAATGCAGGCGATCGGCAGGCCGAGCACGGCGATTTCGCGCAGGCGTTGCCACTCGGGCCGCCACCACCGCCCGAGCAGGCGGTAGCGCCGCAGCCGCCGGTCCGAGGCGATCGCTGCCAAGTAGGCTGCGACCGTGGCGACGCCGGTGACCACGGTTGCCCAGGCCGAGCCGACCAGGCCAAGCGCGGGCATGCCGAGGTGGCCGTAGATAAAGGCCCAGTTGCCGAGCACGTTGACGCCGATCGACAGCCCGGTGATCACCGTGGCGAAGACCGGCCGGCCAAGCGCCGACACGAACGTGCGCAAGACATTGCTGACGATCAGCGGAATGATCGCCCACTTGATCACGTCGAGGAACTCGTCGGCGCGATCGGCGATGCGCGGGGCCTGGCCGGTCGCGATCATGATCTCTTTGCCGAAGCTAGCAATCCCCATTCCGAGCACGCCGCTCGCCACGGCCAGCCACAGCGCCATGCGCACCGAACGCCGCACCTCGCGCACCGCATGGCGGCGGGCGCCGAGCTCGGCCGCGATCAGCGGCGCCACTGCTCCGGTCAAGCCCGAGAGCGCCCAGGCGACCAGCATGAAGATAGCGACCGACAGCGCCGCGGCGGCCAGGGCCTCTTGCCCAAGTTGCGCGACGAAGATCACGTCGACTGCGCCCAGCGCCATCTGCAGCAAGTTGGCGAGAGCCAGCGGCGCTGCGAGCCTGACGGTCGCGCTCAGTTCCGCGCGCCAGGGGGTTAGGGATCGGGTTTCGGCCATAAAGCCGGCCCGGATAGGCCGATGGGCGAGGTAAGGCTAGGCCGCTTTCGCCGCCGTAGTCAGAGTCACGAAGACGTCCTCCAGGTCCGCCTCGCGGGTGGTCACGTCGACGATGGCGAAGCCTTGCGACTGAACCAGCGCCAGCACCTCGCCGGCATTGATGCGGTCCTTGTCGTAGGTGATCTCGACCATTCGCTCACCCGCGGGCTCGGACTTGAGGAAGGCGGGATGGGCAGGCACGGTCGCAATCTCGCGGTCGAGGGTGAGGACGACGATCTTCTCGCGCGCGAGGTCGACCATCTCGCGGGTCGGCATGTTTGCGATCAGCTTGCCGTGGTTGATGATCGCGATGCGGTCGCACAGCTGCTCGGCGTCCTCGAGGGAGTGGGTGGTCAGGACCACGGTCACGCCCTCGGCGTTAAGCTCGCCGACGAGCTCCCACAGCTGGCGCCGCAGCTCGACGTCGACCCCGGCGGTCGGCTCGTCGAGCACCAGCACGGGGGGCGAATGGACCATCGCCTTGGCCACCAGCAGGCGGCGCTTCATGCCGCCCGAGAGGGTCCGGGCATAGGCCTGGGCCTTGTCGGCGAGGTGCACCTCGCGCAGCAGCTCGGCGGTGCGGCGCATGGCCTTGGGCACGGCGTAGAGCCCGGCCTGGTTCTCGAGCACCTCGAACGGGGTGAAGAACGGATCGAACACGATCTCCTGCGGCACGATCCCGATCGCGCGCTTGGAGTTGCGGCGATCGGTATCGATGTCGAAGCCCCAGATCTGGGCCGTTCCCGAGGTCTTCATCACCATCCCGGCGAGGATGTTGATCAGCGTCGACTTGCCCGCGCCGTTGGGCCCGAGCAGGCCGAAGATCTGGCCCTGCGGCACGTCGAAGCTGACCCCGTCGAGCGCCAGCTTGCCCGGCTCTCCGCGCGAGCCGGCGTAGCGCTTGACCAGGTCGCGGATGGAGATGGCGGCGTCGCTCATGGCGCTCCCTTGCGCGCTCCGGCACCGTGCGTAAAGCCCGGCCGGCTGGTGTGCGCCCGCAGTTAAAGGCGCTGCTTAGCGCCGAATTAACCAAGTCTCATGAGGGCATGTTCAGACGGCCTGGTTAATGCCGAAGTGATGAATTGGGGGGATTCCCGGCAGCCCTGGTACGGGCAAGGCATGTTGCGCGCGTGTTGCGCGGCGCTCCTTGCGCTAATTTGCGCGCTCGCGGCGCCCACGGCGCGGGCCCAGAACGTCGCCGATACCGCCGGGTCCGCGCAGGCCGTGATCATCGCGCCGCTGACGCTGATCAAGGTTGCCGACATGGACTTCGGCAAGATTCTGCCGAGCGCCGCGGCCGGCACCGTCACCATCAACCCGGTGACCAACGCCTGCGCCGCGGCCGGGGGTGCGACCAGCTATGGCAACGCCTGCCGGGCGGCCGTCTTCGCCGGCATGGGGAGGCGCCCGTTCAGGGCCCGGGTGACCATGTCCAACATCACCCAGCTGACCGGGCCGGGCACCGCGATGACGATGGACACCTTCATCATCGGCTCGAACTCGACCATCACCTTCACCGGCAACACCAATGCCCAGGGTAACGGCAACGGCTTGGTCAATGGCGGCGGCAACCAGCGCTATACGATCAACTCGCCGACCGGGATCTTCGTGCTCCACCTCGGTGCGACGCTGCACGTCAACGCCAACCAGACCCCCGGCATCTACAACGGGACCTTCTCGGTCACGGTCCAGTACAACTGACCGTCTGGAAATCGCTGCGAGTGCCTGCTAGCTGCGGGCCATGATCGAGCCCCCCGAAGTGGTCCACACCGACACCGCCCGCGTCAAATGCGACGGCGCCACCGGCATTAGCGGCGGCGCCGCGCTCGGCCATCCGCGTGTATGGCTGCAGATCGACGAGCACGGCTATGTCGATTGCGGCTACTGCGACCGCCGCTTCGTGCTGCGCGGCGGGCCGGCCGACAGCGCCGATCCAGCGTCCGTGCCGGACATCTCCTCTGGCGCGAGCATCTGAACCGCCTATATCGGGCGGTGAGATGGATGTTCTGACTGACCCCCGTTCGCTGCTGTACCGTGATGGCCAGCTTTCCCCCGACGAAGCCCAGGCGCTCGCCCGCGAGACCCTGGCGCGCTGCGACGACGGGGAGCTCTACCTCCAGTACATCGCCTCCGAGGCGTTCGGGTTCGACGACGGCCGGCTGAAAACCGCCGACTATTCGCGCGATGCCGGCTTCGGCCTGCGCGGCGTCTCCGGCGAGATGACCGGCTTTGCCCACGCCAACGACATCTCCGTCGCCGCCATCCGCCGCGCCGGCGAGACGCTGGCTCTGCTCGACCCGGCCGAGGGGCCGAAGGCCGGGGCGCCGCGCCGGAGCAACCGCCACCTCTATACCGACGCCTCGCCGCTCGACGCGGTCGGCTTCGCCGCCAAGGTCAAGCTGCTCGAGACGATCGACGCCGCCGCCCGCGCGCGCGATCCGCGGGTCAGCCAGGTCAGCGTCAACCTCTCGGGTTCGTGGTCGGTGGTCGAGATCGTCCGCGCCGACGGCTTCGTCGCGACCGACATCCGCCCGCTGGTCCGCCTCAACGTGTCGATCGTCGCCGAACGCGACGGCCGGCGCGAGACCGGCACCTACGGCATGGGCGGACGCCGGCTCTACGACGATCTGTTCGACCCCGCCCGCTGGAACCACGCCATCGACGAGGCGCTGAGCCAGGCGCTGACCAATCTCGACAGCGTCGCCGCCCCGGCCGGCGAGATGACCGTGTTGCTTGGTCCGGGCTGGCCCGGCGTGCTGCTGCACGAGGCGGTCGGGCACGGGCTCGAGGGCGACTTCAACCGCAAGGGCACCAGCGCCTTCTCGGGCCGGATCGGGGAGCGGGTGGGCGCGCCCGGGGTGACGGTGGTCGACGACG
>JANOAH010000320.1:0-6895 GCA_031411075.1 Erythrobacteraceae bacterium | reverse complement strand
CTGCTCGCCGAAGCCGCCAATCGCGCCGGCGGCGGCGCCCGCGGCAAGGCGGAACCGATCAAGACGCTCGGCGCGCATCCCACCAGCGGCGGCGAGATCAAGGTCATGCCCGGCCGCTACGGCCCCTACGTCACCGACGGCACCACCAACGCCACCCTGCCGCGCGACATGAAGCCCGAGGACGTCACCGAAGCGCAGGCGATCGATCTGATCGACGCGCGGGCCGCCAAAGGCCCGGCGAAGAAGAAGCCGAAGCGCAAACCAGCGCCGAAGAGGAAGGCGGCCAAGCCATGAGCGAACGCTTCGAACGCCACCGGCAGCCGTGGACTGGCGAGGAGCTGGGCAAGCTGCGAACTCTGGCCTCCAAGGGCAAAGGGCTGAAGGAAATCGCCAAGGCGCTCGGCCGCACCGAGGAATCGACCAAGGACCGCGCCAAGGTCGACGGGATCAATATCGCCAAGAAGCGGTGAGCATGGGTTGAAGCCGCGGCGGCGCTGATCCACAGGGCCGGCATGCCCGCCGTGACGCGTTCCCCTGACCTTGACGGCCTGCCTAAGCCGCGGCGGCTGTGGGCGATCGTGGCGATCAGTTTCGGCACCGCGCTGCTGGTGCTCGACGGGGCGATCGCCAATGTCGCGTTGCCAACGATTGCGCGTGACCTCGGCGTCAGCAACGCGGTGATCACCAATGTGGTCACAGTCTATCAGCTGGTGCTGGTCATGGCGCTGCTGCCGTTTGCCAGCCTGGGCGATCGGGTCGGCCATCGCACGTTCTACCAGATCGGGCAGGGGGTGTTCGTGGTCGCTTCGGCGCTGTGCCTGTTCGCGGGCAATTTCTTCGTCCTGCTCGGCCTGCGAGCACTGCAGGCGCTGGGCGCGGCGATGGCGCTGAGCGTGTCGGCGGCGATGCTGCGGCAGATTTATCCGGCCAATCGCCTGGGCAGCGGGATGGGGATCAACTCGGTGATCGTCGCCAGCTCGGCCGCGCTGGCGCCGACGCTGGGCGGGTTCATCGTCGCCCATGCGCAATGGCAGTGGGTGTTCGCCGCCGCCGCACCGTTCGCGTTCGTTTCGTTCGCGCTGGGCCGCGCCTTGCCCGATCCGGCCCCAGTCGAACGGCCGCCCGAATGGCTGAGCGGGCTATGGAGCGCGCTGACCATGCTCCTGCTGGTCGGCGGGCTGCAACTGGCGACGCACGAAACCCTGGCGATTGGCGCGGCGCTGGCGGCGGCCGGGGTGCTGTCGCTGATCCTACTGGTGCGTCGCGAACGCCGCCGCAGCGCGCCGGTGCTGCCGGTCGACCTTCTGGCCAAGCCGGTGCTCGGCCTCTCGGCGCTCGGCTCGATCGCCTGCTTCGTCGCGGCGAGCGCGCTGATGCTGTCGCTGCCGTTCCGCTTGCAGGAGGCGATGGGTTACGCGCCGCAGGCGGCCGGGCTGTTGCTGCTGCCGTTCCCTCTGACGATGCTGTTCGTCGCGCCCGCCGCCGGGTGGCTGAGCGACCGTGTCGCCCCGACCAAGCTCGGCGTGGCCGGCATGGCGATCGCGATTGCCGGGCTGATGCTGCTCGCCTTTCTGCCCTCAGAGCCGACCGAATTTGCCATCGCTTGGCGGCTCAGCCTCACCGCGCTCGGCTTTGGCCTGTTTTTCTCGCCCAATTCGCGGCTGCTGATCGGCCAGGCCCCGCGCGAGCGTGCCGCGGCGGCGGGCGGACTGCTATCGACCTCACGCCTGCTCGGCCAGACATTGGGCGCGGTCACCGTGGGCATCCTGCTGGCGAGCGGTGCGGGGCTGGGGCCGGTACCGCTTTTCGTCAGCATGGCGCTGGCGGTGGTGGCCGCGCTGTGCAGTCTGGCGCGGTACCAGAGCGTGACCAAGAGCGGCGCGACCCTGGCCAGTTTGCGCGGCGACTAGCGCACCCAGTCGAGCCCCATCTCCTCGTAAATCTCGCGGCTTTCGGCCCAGTTCTCGTCGACCTTGACGTGGAGGAACAGGTGCACCGGCACGCCGAGCATCTCGGCCAGTTCCTTCCTCGCCGCTTCGCCGATGGCCTTGATCCGGGCGCCGCGCTTGCCCAGCACGATCGGCTTCTGGCTGTCGCGGCCGATCACGATTTGTTGGTGGATCTCGATGCTGCCGTCCTTGCGCTCAGTATAGCTTTCGGGCCGCACCGCGCTGTCGTAGGGCAGCTCTTCGTGGAGCTGCTGGTACAGTTGTTCACGGGTGACGTCGGCCGCCAGCAGCCGCTCGCTGGCGTCGCTGACCTGGTCTTCGGGATAGTGCCACGGCCCCTCGGGCATCAGCACCGCGAGATGCGCCTTGAGCTCGGGCACCCCGTCGCCGGTCAGCGCCGAGACGAAGAACACTTCGGCGAATTGCGCTTTGCCGGTCAGGTCCTGCGCCAGCGCCAGCAGCGGCTCCTTGGCGCTGGCGTCGACCTTGTTGAGCACCAGCAGCTTGCGCTCCGGCCGGTCCTTGAGGCTTTCGAGCAGTGGTTCGAGCTCATGGCGGCGCTGTTTGATCGGATCGACCACCAGCACGATCGCATCGGCGCTTTGCGCGCCTTCCCACGCGGCGTGGACCATCGCCCGGTCGAGCCGCCGCTTGGGGGCGAAAATGCCGGGGGTATCGGCGAGGATGATCTGGGTCTGGCCTTCGAGCGCGATACCCAGCAGCCGCGCGCGCGTGGTCTGGGCCTTGGCGCTGGTAATCGCCACCTTCTGCCCGACCAGCTGGTTGACCAGCGTCGACTTGCCCGCATTGGGCGCGCCGATGACGGCGACGACGCCGCAGTGGGTCACCCGAACCGCTCCATGAACAGCTTGGCCGCTTCGGTTTCGGCGTCCTGCTTGCTCGAGGCGCTGGCTTCGACCTCGCCGACGCGGTGGACCTTGACCCGCACGGTGAAGCGCTTGGCGTGGTCGGGGCCGCTGAGGTCGATCACTTCGTATTCGGGCGTCTTGCGCTGGTTGCCGGCGGCCCATTCCTGCAGCGCGCTCTTGGGATGCTTGGACTGGCCGGCGCGGCCGATCACCGGCTGCCACAGGCGGTGGACGAGATCGCGGGTGGTGGCGAACCCGTGCTCGAGGAACTCGGCGCCGAGCAGCGCTTCCATGATGTCGCCGAGCACGTTGTCGCTATCGGCCGCGCCGTCGTCGCGCGCCTGCTTGCCGAGCTGGACGTGCTCGGCGGCGGCGATGTCGCGGGCGATTTCGGCGCACATCGTGCGCGCGACCAGGGCGTTGAGCCGCTGCGCCAGTTCGCCCTCGGGCCCGTCGCTGTGGGCGTAGAGCCAATCGGCGATGGCCAGGCCGAGCACCCGGTCCCCCAGAAATTCGAGCCGCTGGTAATCGCGCGCCGCGCCGGTGCTGCCGTGGGTCAGCGCTTCGAGCCAAAGCCCTTCGTCGGCGACCGCAAAGCCGACGCCTTCGAGCCAGGCGCGGGTGGCGGGGGCAAGCCCGCTCAAATCTCGTGCCCGATCCGGCTCCAGCGAATGCCCGACAGCCAACTCGAGAGTTCGCCCCACGACGCGCTGGTCGAGAAGAACATGAAGCTGGCGCGGCCGACCAGGTTGTCGACCGGGACCAGCCCGATGCCTTGCTGCGGCACCGCGGGGAAGCGGCTGTCGAGCGAATTGTCGCGATTGTCGCCCATCAGGAACAGGCTGCCTTCGGGCACTACCACCGGCGGGGTGGTGTCCTGCGCCAGCAGCCCGAGATCGAGCACGTTGTAGCTGACCCCGCCCGGCAGTGTTTCGCGGAATTGTGGATAGCGACATTCGAACCCGCCATCGGCGCGCCGCTTGGTGAAGCGCACGCCGCCCTTGCACCCTTCGCTGGCGCGGATCGGCAGCACGAAGTCGCCGACCTCGACCTTGGGCACCGGCTGGCCGTTCAGATGCAGCACGCCGGCGATCATCTGCACTTGGTCGCCGGGCAGGCCGATCACCCGTTTGACGTAGTCGGTGCGGTCGATCGGGTGCTTGAAAATGACCACGTCGCCGCGAGCGGGCAGGCTGCCGAACAGGCGGCCGGTGCCGGCGATATCGAAATCGCCGGGTAGCGAGGCGCGCGAATAGCCGTACGGCCACTTCGCCGCGAACAGGTAATCGCCGACCTGCAGGCGCGGCATCATCGATTCGCTGGGGATCATGAAGCTGGTGAACAAGAGGGTGCGGAACAACAGCACCACCACCACCAGCTTGACCACGAACAGCGCGAAGCTGTCCTGCTTCTTTTCGGCGAGCGCGGGGGCGGGCGCGGGGGCGGGCTGAGCCTCCTGGGGCGCAGCCGCGGGTTCGGCGTCGCTCATGGTCGGGCGGCCAATCCCGGCGAAGTTGACACTTGGCTGACACAGTTGACAGGGTTCAGCGAAGAAACGCGCGCACGGGGCCATGGCCAGGCGAAAGGCGCGGATTTCCGGTTCCCAAGCATCGCCGGGTCGCCTAGCCGAACACAGGCCCTGTAGGAAAGGACTTAGATTTTGAGCGAGACCCGCGCCGCGGCCTGGGAACGGCTCGAGGGGCTGTTCACCCCGACGTTGCCCGAACTGTTCGCGAGCGACGGCGAGCGGGTCGGCAGGCTGGCGACGCGGCTCGAACTGGCGGGCGCGGGGGTGCTGTTCGACTGGTCGAAGACGCATCTGACCGACGAATTGCTGGACGCCTTCGAGGCGCTGGCCGAGGCGGCCGGGTTCGCCGACGCGCGGTCGCGGCTTTTCGCCGGCGAAGTGGTCAATGCCACCGAGCACCGCGCCGCCGAACACACCGCGCTGCGCGGCGTCGGTCAGGCGGCGAGCGTCGAAGAGGCCGCCGCACTGCGCGAGCGGATGCGGCTGCTGGTCGAAGCGATCCACGGCGGCGCGCTGGGCGAAATCCGGCACCTGATCCACATCGGTATCGGCGGCTCGGCGCTCGGCCCGGCGCTGGCGGTTGACGCGCTCGGGCGCGATGGGGCGATCGTGGACGTCCATGTCGTTTCGAATATCGACGGGCTGGCGCTCGAGGCGGCGTTTGCGGCTTGCGATCCGGCCACCACGCTGGTCGCGGTGGCGAGCAAGACCTTCACCACCATCGAGACGATGACCAACGCGGCCAGCGCGCTCGCCTGGCTGGGCAATAACGGCGTGGACGATCCTTATGGCCGGGTCATCGCGTTGACCGCGTTTCCGGACAAGGCGGTCAAATGGGGGGTGGACGAAACCCGTGTGCTGCCGTTCGCCGAAAGCGTGGGAGGGCGCTATTCCCTGTGGAGTTCCATAGGCTTCCCGATCGCTCTTGGCATCGGATGGGAAGACTTTGCGGCGTTGCTGGAAGGCGCCGCAGCGATGGACGCGCACTTCCGCGATACCGCCGGGCGCGCAAATCTGCCGCTGCGGGCGGCCTTTGCCGACTTGTTCTACGCCCGGCTGCGCGGGGCGGAGACTCGCGCGGTGTTCGCTTATGACGAGCGGCTGCGGCTGTGGTCGAGCTACCTGCAGCAGCTCGAGATGGAATCGAACGGGAAATCGGTGACGACGGACGGCCATCCCGCCGGCCCGACCTCGCCGATTACCTGGGGCGGGGTCGGCACCGATGCGCAGCACGCGGTGTTCCAGCTGCTCCACCAGGGCACGCACCTGGTGCCGGTCGAATTCGTCGCCAGCATCGCGCCCGGCGACACGCTCGATCCGCGCCACCACCAGATCCTGCTGCAGAACTGCTTCGCCCAAGGCGCCGCGCTGATGGCGGGGAAGCAAAGCGACGATCCCGCGCGCGCCTATCCAGGCGATCGCCCCTCGGCGACGATCCTCGCCGACGACTTCGACGCCGCCACGCTCGGCGCGCTGATCGCGTTCCACGAACATCGCACCTTCGCCAACGCGGTGCTGATGGGCATCAACCCGTTCGACCAGTTCGGGGTCGAGCTGGGCAAGGATATCGCCAGGTCGATCGACAAGGGCGGCGGGAGCTTCGATGCGAGCACTGAGGCGTTGCTGAAGGCGGCGGGGTTGGGGTGAGGGAAGGCTTGGGTTCGACGATGGCTGCGAAAGCCACATCTGCTTTCCCGAGTCGCGGCCCAGAAAAGCGCCCCGTCGTGCGGTCCGGGCTTAAGAATTGCATTGAGTAATTGTCCGGCCCGTTCGCGGACCCTAGAAAAGTAAAGCTAAAAATCCATTAGAATGACGGATTTCCGCCGATTCGCGCGCTAAATTGGGATTTGCAGAATAAACTCAGAGAGTTAAACGGGCGCCTGCCTGTTTGCGGTTCGTCAAGCCGATATATTTCACTTTTTTTATATGTGCGCTCTTGCAGCGCGTAAGCCGCCGTCCATAACCAACGCAATTCTGCGGTTTCCAACGTAGAAGAGAGCGAGAGGTCGGGGCTGCTGCTAGGCTAGGCGAGGTCCCCTCCACAAGGACCCCGGGCACCACCTCTCGCTCGACCTCTTTAAGCCAGATTGAGCTAATCGACGCCAGTCAAAAATGCGATATTTAGGGCATTGAATTGCTAACCAGCGGCCACCTCTAAGCTGACAGCAAGTACGCGTTCGTCCCCCGCTTGCGCCCGCCCAGCAACGCCTCCGCCCGTGCCGTGAGCTGGTTGAGGTCGAACGGCTTGGTCATATAATCGTCGACACCGTCGAAATAGGCGATGCGCTGGCTCGAGGGGTCGGTGACCGCGGTCAGCATCATGATCGGGATCAACGCCAGGTCGGGATCGCGGCGCATTTCGCGCACCACCACCGCGCCGGGCATGCCGGGCATGTCCCAATCGAGGATGGCGAGGTGCGGTGGGCGGGCCCTGATCGCGTGCAGCGCGCTGATCCCGTCGGCCACCCAGCCGACGCCGTGGCCGGCGGCGAACAGCGCATCGCCGACCAGGCGGCCGACCAGTTCGTCATCGTCGGCGATGATAATGC
>JANOAH010000319.1:0-2729 GCA_031411075.1 Erythrobacteraceae bacterium | reverse complement strand
CTCGACCAGCGCGATCGGGCCGCCGTCGGCCGCTTCGGGTCCGACATGGCCGATGCAGAAACCCCGGGTGGCGCCCGAAAAGCGCCCATCGGTGATCAAGGCGACGCTTTCGCCCATGCCTTGACCATAGAGCGCGGCGGTGGTCGCCAGCATCTCACGCATGCCCGGCCCGCCCTTGGGGCCTTCGTTGCGGATCACGATCACGCTGCCTTCGCGGATCCGGCGCGCCTCGACCGCGGCGAAAGTATCTTCCTCGCACTCGAACACTTGCGCCGGCCCGCGGAACGCCAGCCGCTTCATCCCCGCGACCTTGACGATCGCACCGTCGGGGGCGAGCGAGCCCTTGAGCCCGACGACGCCGCCGGTGGGCGTGATCGGGGCCTTTACGTCGTAGATCACCTTCTGGTCGGGATTCCAGGTAATCTCGTCGATGTTCTCGCCCAGCGTCTTGCCGGTCA
Organism: Erythrobacteraceae bacterium; assembly: GCA_031411075.1. Lineage (GTDB taxonomy): Bacteria > Pseudomonadota > Alphaproteobacteria > Sphingomonadales > Sphingomonadaceae > Croceibacterium_A. The sequence goes on along the minus strand of JANOAH010000319.1, from coordinate 2,271 downwards.
CGGTCAACGGGTTGCCGTCGATAAAGCCGCCGGCGAGCAGCGTCTTCATCGCCATATACACCCCGCCTGCCTCGTGCATGTCCTTGGCGACATATTTGCCGCCCGGTTTCAAGTCGGCGATGTAAGGCGTTGATTTGAATATCTCGGCTACGTCGAACAGATCGAACTCGATCCCACACTCGTGCGCCATCGCCGGCAAGTGCAGCGCTCCATTGGTCGACCCGCCGGTGGCGGCGACGACGCGCGCGGCGTTCTCGAAGGCAGCGCGAGTGCAGATATCCCGCGGGCGCAGCTGGCGTTCGATCAGCGGCATGATCTGGCGGCCTGCCGCGCGGGCGATTTCCTCGCGCGATTTATACGGTGCCGGTGCCATATTGCTGTTCGGCAATGACAATCCGATCGCCTCGCCGACGCAAGCCATCGTGTTGGCGGTAAATTGCCCGCCACAGGCGCCGTGGCCGGGGCAAGCGGCCTTCTCGATCGCGGTGACCTCGCTCAGCGGGCAGGCTCCCGAGCTCCACCGGCCGACCACTTCGAACACGTCCTGCACCGTCAGGTCGCGGCCCTCGTACCGACCCGGCAGAATCGAGCCGCCGTAAACGAAGATCGACGGCACGTTGAGCCGCAGCATCGCCATCATCATGCCCGGCAGGCTCTTGTCGCAGCCGGCAAAACCGACCACCGCATCATAGCAGTGCCCGCGTACCGACAGCTCGATGCTGTCGGCAATGACCTCGCGGCTGACCAGGCTCGAGCGCATGCCCTGGTGGCCCATGGCGATACCGTCGGTCACGGTGATGGTGTTGAACCGCCGCGGCGTGCCGCCGGCCTCGATCACTCCTTCGCGGCAGATGTCGGCCTGGAAATCGAGGGTGGTGTTGCACGGCGCGCTGTCGTTGCCGGCGCTGGCGACGGCGACGAACGGGCGCGCGATCTCCTCCTCGGTCATGCCCATCGCGTAGTAATAACTGCGCTGCGGCGCGCGCTCGGGCCCGACCGAGACATGGCGGCTTGGAAGGCGGGACTTATCAAACTGGGCTGGCACGCGGCGCTCCTTCCGTACCTGCGCCTTCGCGGGGAGCGGCGGATTGGTCAAGGAATTGGTTCGCGCAGAGGGCGCAGACGAGCAGAGGACGCAGAGAACCAATGCTCAATCGTTCGTCATCCCCGCGAACGCGAGGACCCAGTCAGCTCTTTGCCAAGTTCAATTGGGTTTCCGCAGTTACGGGAAACGCGAGTTCCTCCGCAGTCTCTGCCCTCTGCCGCCTCTGCGCGAAACCCTCTAAAGCGCTGCCGCCACCGCCTTGGCAACGCGACTCAACCGCTCGGCCCAGAGCGCCTGGCCGGCGGCGTTGGCGATCTGGTCCTGCCGCACTTCGAGGCCGAGGTAAGGGCGGTGGTGGGCTTCGGCGTGGCGGTTCATCGTCGCGTTCAGGAGCTTGCCCGAATAGGGCTGCTGATCGCCAACCGTCAGCTCCTCGGCTTCAAGCAGCGGAATGGCGATGCGGGCCGGGGCTTCGTTAGAGTTGTAGAGCACGCCGACATGCCATGGCCGCGCCTCGTCCGGCCGCTCTGCCAGATGCGGCGTGAAACTGTGCAATGAGAGAATTAAGCGCGGCGGACAAATGTTCAGCAGAGTCTCCAGTACCGTATGAAACGGCCGGTAGAACCGTTCGAGCCGGTCGTCCCGCTCCGCCAGATCGAGCAGGTTGCCGGGAATCGCGTGGCCGTCGCTCGCCTGCGGAACCACGCCGGGCGCGTCCGCCTCGCGGTTGAAGTCGCACACCAGCCGGCTGACATTGCCGAGGAACGCGGCGAACCGGCCCGCGGCCACTATGCGATCAGCGACCTCGGCCACGCCGATGTCGAGCGCGACATGCTGGTCGAGGAGCGCCTGATCGATCCCGAGCTCGATCCCGTCAGGGATGCGGTTCGAGGCATGGTCGGAGACGATCAGAATTCCGCCCGCCTCAGGCGTACCGATCAGGCGGAAAGGCTCCTCAGACTTCACCGCAATTTCCCCGCCAGCGTCCACCAGTCCGGACGACGCTTTTGCAGCGTTTCCAACGCTTTGCCGATGACGTCATGACGCCGGAACAGGGCAAAGCACGTCGCGCCCGAGCCGCTCATGCGGACCAGATCGGCGCCGGTCTGACGCAGTTCAGCGAGCACCTCGGCGATCGGCGGGCAGCGCGAAATGGCGGGCGCTTCGAGATCGTTGCGACCCTGCTCGGCGATCACCGAAGCCGGCCCTTCGGGCAGCGGCCCGCG
>JANOAH010000318.1:0-2598 GCA_031411075.1 Erythrobacteraceae bacterium | reverse complement strand
GGGACCAAGGCGAGCGTCGACCAGATGGCCAAGGACGTCTCGGCCTTCCTGATCTGGGCCGCCGAGCCCAAGCTCGAGAAGCGCAAGCAGACCGGCTGGCCGGTGCTCGGCTTCCTCCTGTTCGCGACGATCCTCGGCTATTTCGCCTATCGCAACGTCTGGGCCGACACCAAGCATTGAGCGACGCGACCGGCAATCTAGGCGCCCCTTGCATCTCCGGATGTGAGGGGCGTTTGCTTTGAAGGGAGCCCGCATGACCCCCGACCAACTCAAGGCCCTGATCCGCACGGTGCCCGATTTCCCTCAGCCGGGCATCCTGTTCCGCGACATCACCACGCTGATCGGTGACGGCGAGGGCCTGGCCGCAGCGGTGGATATGCTGGCCGAGCGGGCCTCGGCCGCGGGCGCCGAGGCCATCGCCGGGATCGAGGCGCGCGGCTTCATCTTCGGCGCGGCGGTGGCGTGCCGGCTCGGCCTGGGGTTCGTGCCGGTGCGCAAGCCGGGCAAGCTGCCGGTTCCCTCGCTGGCGATCGACTATGCGCTCGAATACGGCACAGACACGCTCGAGGTCGATCCCGGCGCGGTTCGCGAGGGCCAGAACGTGGTGCTGATCGACGACCTGATCGCCACCGGCGGCACCGCCCACGCCGCGGCGCAGCTACTACGCCGGGCCGGCGCCAGGCTTGCCCATGCCCTGTTCGTGATCGACTTGCCCGACCTTGGAGGGGCCGAACGGCTCCGCGCCGACGGTATCTCCGCCGAGGCGCTGATCGACTTTCCCGGGCACTAGGCCGCTTCGCTGGCGCTCCGGGCGCTGTGGTCGACGAGCTCGCGCACCCGTTCCGAGGTGGCGACGGTGTCGAGTTCGGACAGCCCCAGCAGGTTCGCCTCGATCTCGTCGAGATCGTAGAGGTAGTTGACCATCACCCCGTGCGACTGGGCCAGGCCCTTGGGCGAAGTGTCAGCGCCGGTGTGGATCGCCTCCAGCCGAGCCCCGTTGCCAAGGTGGAAGCGCCCCACCGGATCGAGCACCGCGCCGCTCGAACTACGGGTCGACACCAGATAGCGCGCGGCCTCGGCGCGCAGGCGTGCCGGGGCCAGGCTCTCGCCGTCGATCCCCTCGCGCTCGAGCCACTTGGCGAAACCGGGCACCGGCGAAAGCGTGGCGAAGCAGCGCAACTGCGGCAGCTCGGACTTGAGCAAGCCGACCACCTGCTTGATCAGGAAGTTGCCGAAGGGAATGCCGCGCAGGCCCTCCTGGCAGTTCGAGATCGAATAGAAGATCGCATAGCTCGCCTGGTGCGGCGGCACGGTCTCGCGCTCCTCGCCGATCACCTGGTCGATCCCGGCGGGCAGATGGTCGGTCAGCGCGACCTCGACGAAGATCAGCGGATCGTCGGACATCTGCGGGTGGAAGAAGCCGTAGCACCGCCGGTCGACCGGCTCTACCCGGCGGCGCAGATCGTCCCAGCCGCTGATCGAGTGGACCGCCTCGTAGCGGATGATCCGCTCCAGGATCGACGCCGGTGCGTCCCAGCCGATGCGGCGCAGCTCGAGGAAGCCGGCATTGAACCAGCTCTCGAACACGTCTTCGAATTCGCGGTCGAGCTCATTGAGCCCGTGCGACTTGGGCGCGTCGAGCAGATCTTCGCGCATCGCGATCAGCCGGCGCGTGCCGCCGGGCGCGAGGTTCAGCTGGCGGATCAGGTGATGGCAGGGGCTCTCGGTCGCCTCGTTGAGCTTGGCCGCGGCGGCCTCGTCGCGCGCCTCGATCCAGCCGGCGATGGCCGCTTCGATGCGGGCGCGGTCGCGCGGAAACTTGGCGTGGAGCTGGCCCAGGAAGCTCTGCCGGGCTTCCTTTCCCGTCGCCTCGTAGAGATCGAGGAAAGCCGAGGCGAGCGAGGGGCCCGAAGCCTTGCCTCGCAGCGACAGCAGCGCCCCGGCCAGATCGAGCAGGCCCTGGCTGGTCGCTTCGGCCTTGCCGCCGCGTCCGAGCCGGCCGAGCAGCCGGGCGACGCCCGTGCCGAGCGTATTGCGGACCCGCCGGGCGGCGCCGGCAAAGGCATTGGGCTGGCGGCTCGTAGCGATTTGGCGTCTCCGTGCTTGCGCCGACCAATATGACGGCGAATCACGACAATACCATGAACATCGCGGCCCGGTTCCGCCTGGGACAAGTCCCCGGCCAACATCGCCTGCGTGATCCAGATTCGTTGACGCAGCAGCCAAGGCTGTGGCAATCGGCGGGCAGATCGGCGAGGGTCTGCACGACGCAGTGCAGAACAGCGCCGCCCGATCGGTCTTAAACGACTGATTTCGCGGGTATAGCTTAGTGGTAAAGCACCAGCCTTCCAAGCTGGCTATGCGGGTTCGATTCCCGCTACCCGCTCCAACTTTCCGCACCGCCCCGCGCGTCCGCGACCGGATCTGCAACGTCTCGTAAACCAATTGCGCTTAGGCTCTAAGTCAGCGGAGCGCATCATGGCGGCATTGACGGCATATATTGGATCGGCGCGAGCCCTGGCCAGCGAGCGGAGCGTTCTGCGCCGTACGCTGAGGCTCGAAGCACAGGGCATCACCCCCTCGGGCGACGCCGCGAAA
>JANOAH010000317.1:0-3213 GCA_031411075.1 Erythrobacteraceae bacterium | reverse complement strand
GGTTCACCCCGCCGCCTTCCTCAAAGCAACCCGCACCAGCTCGTTCAACTCCGCACCCTCGCCAAGCTCGCCCTGCGCGTGGGCGACTGCCGCGGCTGCGACCGCCGGCTTGAACCCGAGGTTCTGCAAGGCCGAGACCGCATCCGCGCTGGCCGAGCCGGCCTGCACGACCACCGGGCTACCCGGCCCCAGCGGCACCCCGCCGGCCTTGTCCTTCAGCTCGTTGACGATCCGCCCCGCAAGCTTCGGCCCCACCCCCTGCGCCCGCGACACCATCGCCGCGTCGCCGCCGGCGCAGGCGCGCTGGAGTTCGTCGATCGTCAGTGCCGAAAGCACCGCCAGCGCCATCTTGCTACCGACGCCCTGGACCCCGGTCAGCAGCCGGAACCACTCGCGCTCGGCCGCGCTGGCGAAGCCGATCAGGCGCATGTCGTTTTCGCTGACCTGGAGGTCGGTGAAGACCGTCACCAGGTCGCCGCGCGGTCCCAGCGCGTCGAGCGTGCGGGCCGAGCAATGGACGAGATAGCCGACGCCGCCGACGTCGATCACCGCCCAATCGGCGCCGAAATCGCCCAGCGTGCCGGTAAGATGCGCGATCATTCGCGGTCAGCCCGGAGGCTGCAAGCAGGGTGACAGAGGCGACACCCTGTCACCCACTCGTCCTGCCCATTAATTGCAGCATTTCCAATAGATTAGCCCTCAAGGTGACAGGGTGACACATTACGAGAAAATCGCGGAAAAAATTCAGCTTCGAAGCGCAGACTGTAATCCCTCGAGGCGAACATAACAGGTACGTAGAGTGTAGGAAAACGATTTTGCCGGATGAAATTCGCCGCGCTCGATGCAGCCAGTGTGCATGCGTGATCCCCCCTGCCGCGCGCAAGCGACTTGGCAGCCGGTCGGGATCGGTTATCAACCGTCCCGAGCGAAGGGGGCACCGGCATGCCGCAGCCGAAACGCGCGGACTTTACAGGCTACTGGCTGCTGGTCGCGGCGCTCGTCGCCGTGGGAATCGCCTTGCGCGTCATGCTCTACGACCCGTGGGGGCAGTACCACGCCGACGAGTTCTACCAGTACCTCGAGCAGGGCCACCGGCTCGTCACCGGCCAGGGCCTGATCCCCTGGGAGGGGCGGCTCGGCATCCGCAACGGGTTGATCCCGCAGCTGTTGGCGGCGCCGATGGCGCTCGGCGAGGCGGTGTCCCCGCACGGGCTGCTCCCGGTCCACCTCGCGCGGCTGGGCTTCATGGCGCTGTGCCTCGCCATGCTGGCCGGCGCCTGGGGGATCGGCGCGGCACGCTCGCGCGAAGACGGGCTCGCTGCGCTGCTGGTCGCGGCGCTGCGGTACGACAACGTTTTCTTCGGGACCACGCTCCTCTCCGAGAGCCTGGCGACGGCGCTGCTCGCCTGCGGGGCGGCCCTGCTGCTGGTCGAGCGGGCCAAGGTGCGCACCCTTCGGCTGGCAGGCTTTTTGCTGGCGCTCGGTGTCCTGGTCCGCGTGCAGTATGCGCCCTTCGTAGTGGTCCTGGTAGCCTTGTCGCTCCTTAAGGACAGGCGCAAATGGCGGCCGCTCCTGGTCGGCGGCCTGGGCGCGCTCGTCTTGGGCGCAGTCAGCGATCTGGCCTTCGGGCAAGTGCCGTTCGCCTGGGCCGTGGGCACTCTGCAAGCGAACCTCGGCCAAGGCATTGCCGCGCGGTTCGGGGTGGAAGGGCCGTTCTACTACTTCGAGGCCATGCAGGCGGCGCTGGGACCCGCGGCCATCGCGATCTTCATCGCCTCTGTCTTCGCGGGCAAGCGCTACTGGCCGCTGATCCTCGCCAACCTGGTCAATATCGCGGTCCACAGCGCGATAGCGCACAAGGAGTATCGCTTCGTATTCCTGTCGCTGTTCCTGACCCTGGTCCTTGCCGCAATTGCCACGGTGAAGGCCGTCAACTGGGTCGCGGCGCGGCGCAGCGCTGCTCCGCTCGCCCGGCGCCTGGGGCTGATTGCGGCGATGGCTGGTTGGCTGGCCCTGGCCGCCCTGTCGTGGCGAGACGGCGAGGCCCGCCTCCCGCGCACCGGCGCTGCCTATGCGATGGCCGCGCACGCGGTGTCCTCCGATTCGAGGATATGCGGCTTGGCCGTGCCTGAGGACTGGCACAACCACGTCGTCACCGCCTTCCTCGGCCGAAATGTCCCGCTTTACGTCATGCCGGTGGAGCTGCTCGGCGGCCTCTCGCCGCTGCCCGACGAACTCGCCGGCAGCGCAAATGCCGTCCTCAACGATGGCGACCTGCTCTCAAATCCGGAATACGCCGAGGTCTCGTGCCATGAGCGCGGCGGGCAGAAGGCCTGCCTGCTGGTCCGCGAGGGCGGCTGCGAGCCGGCGCTGGGCAAGGCCAATGCCGCGCAGGCCTGGATGAGCGAGAAGAATCTCTAACTACGCACCAGATGGGCGTGGGTGATTGCCACGGCAAGCGCATCGGCGGCGTCGGGCCCGGCCAGCTTCACTCCCGGCAGTAGCACTTTGAGCATGGCCTGGACCTGGGCTTTCTCGGCCCCGCCGGTCCCGACCAACGCCTTCTTGACCAGCCGCGTCGCGTATTCGCTGACCGGCAGCCCGGCGCGGGCCAGCGCCAGCAGGCAGACCCCGCGGGCCTGGCCGAGCTTGAGGGTCGACTGGGGGTTCTTGTTGACGAAGACCTCCTCGACCGCGCCCTGGTCGGGCTGGTGAGCGAGGATCACGTCGGCCAGCTCGCGGTCGAGGGTAACGAGGCGCTCGGCCAGCGGCGCGGCGGGATCGGTGGCGATCTGGCCGTTGGCGATGTGGCTGAGGCGATTGCCCGTTTTCGCGACCACGCCCCAGCCGGTCGTGCCGAGCCCGGGGTCGAGGCCGATGATCAGCAACCCACCGGCCTTGATACCCCGTCATGCTGAACTTGTTTCAGCATCCATCGGGCCCAACGTTCCGAGGCCCGTCCGAAAGCATGACCGCTCCGTCTAGCTGCCCCATGACGCTCCAGTGCAAACCGGTGAATGGACCCTGAAACAAGTTCAGGGTGACGACATCGTTAAGGTTCACCAGGCCGACTGCAAACAGCCAGCCCTTCCAGCTCAACCCAGCTTCTCCATAACCTCGTCCGAAATGTCGTAATTGCCCCACACCGCCTGGACGTCGTCGTCGTCGTCGAGCACGTCGATCAGCTTGAGCAGGGTCGCCGCGTCGGCCTTG
>JANOAH010000316.1:0-3083 GCA_031411075.1 Erythrobacteraceae bacterium | reverse complement strand
GGCGCTGCTGGTGTCGCTGGCGTTTTATGGCTGGGCGGCGTGGCGGCTGGCGCAGGGGTACGAGGCGTGGCTGCGCGAACGCCGCCGCCAGGTTGCCCCGGCGCGGCGGCTGCGCTGGCTGGTCGCGGCGCTGGCGCTGCTGGTGATGGCACGCGCCGGGTACACGCTGTTCGAGCTCACGGTCCGCCCGCTCGATTATTTCGACCTGTTCGCGTTCTACGTCATGCTCGGCGCGCTCGGTACGTGGCTCGGTATCGAAAGTTGGCGCGCCACGCTGGTCCCGGCACCGCCGCTGCAGCCGGCCGAAGACCCGGCACCGCGCTGGCTGGCGGCGATCGAGGCTGAGGCGCTGTGGTGCGATCCGGCGCTAACCGCCGACGGCCTGGCGCGAAAGCTCGGCACCAACCGCGCCTATCTGTCACAGGCGCTGGCGCCGCATGGCGGGTTCGCCGGCGTGATCGGCGGGGCGCGGGCCCGCGCGGTGGCACGCTGGATCGAGGCGGGCCGCGGCGAGGACCTGCTGAGCTTGGCGCTGGAGGCCGGGTTCGGCTCGAAGGCCAGCTTCAACCGCGCCTTCCAGGACGCGCTGGGGACGAGCCCAAGCGCCTATCGCGCCTCACATCGGCCGGCAAAGGCGATGTTGCGCGAGTGAGGCGACCGGCGCGACGTTGATCTTCACCAGGCGGGCTCCGTTCGAGGAGCCCCACCGATGCCGATCGCCACTCGCCGCCAGTTCGTCGCCGGTACGCTGGCCGCCGCGCTCGCCCGTCCGACCCTCGCCGCGCCGCTGACCGCCGATGCGGTGCGCGGCGACCTGGCGATTTTCGCCGACGCCTATCGCCAGCTGCACCCGGGCCTCGATCGCTATCTCGGCGCGGACCGGTTTTCGGCCATGGTCGAAGCCGAGCGCACCCGGCTCTCCGCCGGCCCGGCCGACACCGCGGCACTGTACCTCGCGCTCGCCCGGCTGACCGCGGCGGTGCGCTGCGGGCACAGCTATCCCAACCCGGTCAACCAGAGTGACGCCGTGCTGCACAGCCTGCTCGACGGGCGCGACCGGGTGCCGTTCGCGTTCCGCTGGCTGGGCGGGCGGGCGGTGGTGACCCGCGTCTTGCTGCCCGGCCTGCCGCTCAAGCTCGGAGATGCGATCGAGGCGCTCGACGGCGTGCCTATGGACCGTCTGCTCGCCCGGCTGCTGCCGCTGGCTCGCGCCGATGGGCACAACGATGCCAAGCGGCGCGCGCTGATGCAGGTCGACGGGCGCGGGCGCTACAACGCCTTCGACGTCTATCGCCCGCTGGTATCGCCCGCGCGCGGCGACGGCACGGTCGAAGCGCGGGTCGATGGCCGCACGCTGCACTTGCCGGCGATGACCGATGCCGAGCGCCAGGCGCTGGCCGGCGAGACCGACGACGGCGGCTGGCGCTTTGTCATCGCAGATGGAGCCGGCCGCCTGACGATGCCGACCTGGGCGCTGTACAATTCGCCGTTCGACTGGCGCGGGTTCATCGTGAGCGCGATCGAGGCGCTCAACGCCGCCGACGCACGCGGGCTGGTGGTCGACTTGCGCGACAACGAAGGCGGGCAGGATTGCGGCGATGTCCTGCTGGCGCATCTGACCGACCGCCCGGTGGCGCTGCCCGCGTTCGAGCGGCGGGTGCGCTATCGCCAGGTGCCCGAGGGCTTGCGCCCCTATCTTGACACCTGGGACCGCAGCTTCTTCGACTGGGGCGATGCCGCGCGGGTATCGGACCAACCCGGCTTCTACCGGCTCGAACGCGACGCCGACGATCGGCCCGGTGCCATGCTCCCGCCCGCCAGCCCGCGCTTTGCCGGCCCGGTGGCGGTGCTGATCTCACCGACCTGTTCGTCGGCCACGTTCCAGTTCGCGCAAATGATCCAGGCGAGCGGGCGAGCGGTGCTGGTCGGCGAGCCGACCGGCGGCAACCGCCGCGGGATCAACGGCGGGGCGTACTTTTTCCTGAGCTTGCCCGGGTCGGGGCTGGAGGTCGACCTGCCGCTGATCGGCTACTTCCCGCTCAGCCCGCAACCCGACGCGGGGATCGAACCGGACGTGACGGTGGCACCGACCCGCGCCCAGATCGCCGCCGGGCACGACCCCGCGCTGGCACGGGCCCTGGCGCTGGTTACTTGACCAGTTCGACCTGCTCGAAGTCCAGCTCGACCGGGGTGGCGCGGCCGAAGATCGAGACGCCGACCTTGACCTTGTTCTTGTCGAAGTCGATTTCTTCGACCGTGCCGTTGAAGCTGGCGAACGGTCCGTCGAGCACTTTGACCGAATCGCCGATGTCGTAATCGACGCTGATCTGCTGCTTGGGCGCGGCCTTGGCTTCGGCGACGCCGCCGAAATAGCGTGCCGCTTCGCGTTCGGAGATCGGCTGCGGCTTGCTGCCCGAACCGAGGAAGCCGGTGACTTTCGGCGTGTTCTTGACCAGGTGATAGACGTCGTCGGTCAACTGCAGCTTGGCCAGCACGTAGCCGGGCATGAACTTGCGTTCGACCTGGACCTTCTTGCCGCGCTTGACCTCGGTCACCGTTTCGGTCGGCACTTCGACCGCTTCGACCCCATCGGCCAGGCCGAGCCGCTGGGCTTCGGACAGGATCGAATCGCGCACCTTGTTCTCGAACCCCGAGTAGGCGTGAATGATATACCAGCGGGCCATGGATCTCTCTTGTTAGGGGATGGGGTGCGGCGGTCAGGCGAGCGCGATAAGCTGGCGCATGACCCAGCCGAACAACTGATCGACGCCGAGGAAGAACACCGCCAGGATCGTCATCATGATGACCACGAAGATCGCCGTGCGCGAGGTTTCGGCCCAGGTCGGCCAAACGACCTTACCCGCTTCGGACTTGACCTGGTTGATAAACTCGCCGGGAGAAACCTTGGCCATGCGGATGCCCTTCGCGTAAACGTTGCGTCGGCTTCCGCCATAGGCTCACCGCCGCCCCGGCTCAGGTCCGGGAGGGGCAGGCTGGCTCCGATGTCGGAAGTCGCGGGCGATTTAGCGATGCCGGCGCGGCGATGCAAGGGCGTGCGCGGTGAGCCGGATAACCGGCCCGTT
>JANOAH010000315.1:0-3502 GCA_031411075.1 Erythrobacteraceae bacterium | reverse complement strand
GTCGACCCCGAGGCCATCCATTTCCTTCAGCCGCCGGTCCTCGGCATCGAGCAGGCCGGAGAGGAAATCGAGCTTGGAGTAGCCCGAGGTATCGCGCTGCGGATCGTCGTAGATGCCCTTGACCAAGAGCTTGTCGAGGCTTTGGCTCGGCCCGCGCGACACTTCGCCCAGCGCGGCGGCAACTTCGGGGATCGACCAGGCTTCCTCGGTGGCGATCAGGCGGACTTTATCGGACATGCGGCCTCTCTCCCGGCGTGGCGGCGCATCTTAAAGGCTGGTGCCCGGTGCGCAATGGGAGGGGCCGGGACGGGCCGGAAGGTTACGCAAAAGATACACTACCGCAGCGCAAGAATTTATTTGATTTCCGCTACTTAGCGAATCAGCGGAAACCGCTGAGCCCATTAGGCACAGCGGCCCCGTTGTAGGAAAGCGCTTTTTGCGCCCGTCGGGCTGTTTCACCCGCCGCACACCGCCCGGCCTTACATCCTCACCCGCGCGCCGACGCGGAAGTAGCGACCGAGCGTGTCGAAGTAGACCGGGTTGGTGTAGAACTGCGTTTCGGGGGCAGCCGGCGGATCCTTGTCGAACAGGTTGCTGATCGACCCGAACACTTCGTACCGCTTGTCCGCATCGATCCACGCAGAGGCGAACAGGTTGGTGTAAAACCGGCCTTCCACCCTGTTGTCGTTGATCGAGTTGACCAGGGTGGTGGCATAGCCCGCCTGGTCAGGCCCGATACGCTGCGCATCGAGCCTGCCGGGCGCGATGTAACGGCCCTGCAGCGTCACCTGGAACCGCTGCGCGGTGTAAGTGGCCGTGCCGGTGGCGGTCCAGTCGGGCGCGGCGATGCCGGCGGTTGCGCCGGTCTGCCCGGCCCGGTCGATCCGCTCGCCGAAGCTCGTCACCGCCAGGGTATCGACATAAGTTGCCAGAGCGCGAAGCTGGAGAGTGTTGGCCCCCAGCGGCAGGCGATAGCTGAGCTCGAAGTCGACGCCCTTGGCGAGGATGCGGTCGAGGTTGAGGTTGGTGTTGCGCACATCGGTGATCTGGCCGGCGGCGTTACGAGTGATGAAGTTGCAGGCGACGGCAACGCCGTTGAAGCAGTTGTTGATCAAGCCCTGGGCGCCGCCCGGGGCCGCGCCGATGAAGCCGTTGACGTTGATCCGATAGGCATCGACCGAGGCGCGCAGGCCGTCGAGCGCGCCATGCGGCTGGAGCACCACGCCCAGCGTGGTGGTGTCGGCCCGTTCCGGCTCGACAAACGGCGAGCCGCCGTTGCGAATCGACGGGAAATCGGTCGTGCGCGCACCGCCCGGGGTCAGCACGAACGGGTTCGTCAGGGGGGTGAAGGAGCTGGCCGAGGCGAGGAAAAGCTCGGCGAAGTTGGGCGCCCGCACGTCACGCGACTGGGTGGCCCGCAGGCGGATCCAGTCGGCGGGCTCAAGGCTCGCGGTGAGTTTCCAGGTGGTCGCCTGGAACTCGTTTTTCTGCGCGGCGCGCAGGTAACTGCCGAAACCGCGGGTGTTGTACAGCGCGTGCCGCACTGCGCCGTTGAGCGTGAGCACGTCGGCGATCGGCAGTTCGGCTTCGAAGAACCCTTCGAGCACGCTGGTCTTGCCGTTGTAGTCCGAGCCGAAGTTCTGGAAGTAGGCATAGATGTTCGACAGCGGATCGTGCGTCACGTCGATCTTGTCGATGCGATATTCGATGCCCGTGGCGAAGTTCAGCGTCTCGCCCAGCACATTCTCGATCGCACTGCGCGCCGTCGCGGCGACGACATGCTGCTCCAGATTGATGTCTTCCTGGAGCTGGTTGTAGATGTAGTCCTTTCCGGCCTGCGTGACATTGCCGGCGCCGAACAGGTTGATCGGCACGCAGCCGGCGGCGGCGGCGCGCAGGGCTGGATCGGTGCTGAGCAGCGCGCGGCACGTGGGCCGGCCGGTGGCCGGATCGACCACCGCGTCGGCCGCAAAGAAGAACCGCGCGTCCGATCGGGCAATGGTTCCGATGTTGTTGATCGGAAAATCGGGCGCCCCGACGACAAGATCGTTGCTCACCGTCTGCAGGCGATCGGTCCGCCCGTATTGGTAATAGATGTCCCACGAGGAGCCGTCGCCCATCTCGCCGGCGAGGCCGGTGGTGAATCGGTAGGTATCAGCTTCCGAGCGCGAATAGCCGCGCTCGACGTCGGCGAACACTTTGCCCAGGTTGAAGGTGAGCGCGGTAACGCCCGCGGCATTGACCGGTGCCGGCTGTCCGGCCGGCGCCACCGAGCCGGGGCGGAACAACTGGTAAGGGGCGGTCGGCTGGGTCCGGAAAGCTGCGGGATAGAGCGCGCGGACCGCGGCGGGGATGTAGGGGTTGTCGCCGTAGATCGGGATCGTCGAGGAGAAATAAGCCGCCTGGAAGGTCGCCCCGTCGACGTGGCCATAACTGCCCTCGACGAAAAAGCGCATGTCGTCGCTGATATCCCAGTCGAGATGCGCGAAGCCGGTATAGCGTTCCACCGGGGCGACCAGATCGACCTCGGTGTAGGTGCCGTAGAGATCGCCGCCGAGCTGGCTGATCCCCGACGCGATCGTGCCGGCCTGCGTGGCGAGGACGTTTCCGCCGGAACCGAAGGTTATCGCGCCCGTGCCCAGGCTGTTGGCGATCGTGTTGCCGGTCCCCGCGGCATTGTTGAAGCGGCTGACGATGCCGCCCGGCGTCACATACCAACCGGCATTGGTGTCGCTGCGCACGAAGTTGGGCTGGCCGTTGGTGGCAAAGGCGGTGTTGGTCACCACCGCCCCGATCTTGCACCAGTCGCGGTCGAAGCAGTTGCCGGTACCGCGCTGGTCGGAATACTCGCCGCCGATCACGACATGCGCGCGATCGCCAAGCGCGCCACCCCAGGCGATCCCGCCATGAAGGTTCTTGGCATCGTCATGGCCCGAAAAGCCGTAGTCGATCTGGGCCTTGAACCCTTCGAGCTTGGTGTCGAGGATGACATTGACCACACCCGCCAGCGCATCGGAACCGTAAGCGGCCGAGGCCCCGCCGGTAACCACTTCGATCCGGCTGACGAGCGTCGAAGGGATGAAGTTGAGATCGACCGACCCTTCGCGGGTGGTCGGGGCGAAGCGCCGGCCGTCGACCAGCACGAGGTTGCGGGTGACGCCAAGGCCGCGCAAGTTGACGATCTGCGCGCCGACATTGAAGCTGCCGAAGCCATTGGTCGTCGGTGTGGTCGACGGGCGGAAGGCCGGGATGTCGGCCACCGCTTCGCCCACATTGGTGACCTGCGTTTCGGCGAGCTGCTCGGCGCCGAGCACCGTGACGGGCGTTGGGGTATCGAAGGTGGAGCGCACCAGCCGCGATCCAGTGACGATGATCGCCGGCGTATCATCGGTTTCGGCGGCGCTTTCGGCCGAAGCGGGCTGATCGGCGGCGGCCTGCGCCATGGCCGGCGATGCCGCCAGGGCCAGCGCGATCACGCCCAGCGAGGTTCCATGACGGACGA
>JANOAH010000314.1:0-18521 GCA_031411075.1 Erythrobacteraceae bacterium | reverse complement strand
GTGATCGTCACTATAACGCCGAGAAAAGATAGGAACTCGTGATTAACGAAGTTCTTGAGAAAGGAGTTCCCTGAATCACTCAGGTAGGATGGCGAGCAAAGGGTAGCAGCTAGCAACCCAGCGACGACTGCCACGAGGGCGCCGATAGATAGCGCCCTAGTCACGGTCCAAGGCTTGCCTTAGCCACTCCTCAACCGACCCTTTGGCCTCATTGGCTAGGTCAATGACGCGATGCATCCGAACGCTGACTTTCTGCTTCGTCGAACTCCAATACTCACCAGTTCGTGACTTCGCCGTTATCCTCGCGTTCCCTTCCTCTGCATAATCAACGGCCTCTTGCACTGCGCCGCTCTCGGTCCGAACGCCATCATCACTCTCTAGCTTGACCTCGACCTCTTGAGCACCTGTTTCGCGGCCGATCCTCTTCAACCCCGTCTGAGTTTTGGTCTCGGCACCGAAGATCATGTTCGGAACCGTGAAACGGAACGCCACGTACTCTAGAACGCCGCCATGCTTCTCAGCGAAACGCGAGAATGATCCTTCTCGGATAAGCGGCTTGTAGTGCAGGGCATATTGACTGGCCGCCACCGAGTTTAAATGGCTCACCAAAGACGCCAGTATCGCGGCTGGTTGCCCCACAGCTTCATCGAACTCGAAAGCCAGCTTCTGGCCCCCGGGGTGATGCAAGGGATCGACAATCACGATGGAGCCTTGCCACTCCTCCCCTATGAATTCCTCGCCTCCTTCGTCAGGGCCGAAATGCTGGGATTTCGATCTCTTCTTCTCGATGATGGCTGTGATAAGCTCCTCCGACCAATTCTTTGGTATCCAGTAGAGCGTTTTGCCCATGTGCCGGAACTCTAATCGGTCGCCGAGGCGGCTTCTTAGCCATTGCTCCCGAGCCATAGCGGCGACCAGTAAATCGGGCTGCTCGCGCTCGATCATCGACAGATGGAAGTGCTCGAAAAGCTTCGACACGGCCGCTCCCTCCCAAGCCCGCTTGTCAGGCCAGTCCAAGGCCAAGTCAAATGGCTAGAGTAAAGCACACCCGGAAAGGAAGCCGCTGATCTTTCGTGCACGGGAATTTGCTGTCCTAAATCGCACTCTGCACCGCCAGGTCAGCCCTCTCCTGTATCAGCGCCTGGCACTTTGATTCCGGCATCAAGTAGACACTAACCAGATTGCCGCTCCCGTATTGCGGCGGACTGAAGCGAGCTTCGATGTGGGTGAGCCTACCTGCGTCGATCATTTCTGGAATTGACCAGAAGGCGGCTGCCGGAAGGTATGTCATGAAACTCCGGTGATCCTTGCGAAGGTTCATGGGAAGCAGAAATGGCTTGTCGCTGACGGGGGTTCGCTCGTTCTCAGAGTATGACGTGGCGCACGCGAAGCTAACATCAAGCCGCTCGTTCAAGTGCTGCTTGAGCTTCTTGCTGATGGCAATGATGCGACCTTGAACATCGATAAGTGCTTCGTCGCTCGTCGCCCTTCCGTCGAGGCCATGCTCTGAAATGTAGTAGGTCTGCTCGTAGCCATCGATCTTGACGATCAGCTCGCGAGGTTCCGGCGGTAGTGCATTGTTGCGTGCCCGCTTGGCCATATCGCGATACTCCTCCAGGGACGTAGATTGCCGCGAAGGATTGCACACGAATTGGCTGGTGCAACGAATTGACGCGCGACCAGTCGCATTCGGGTTTAGAGGAGGTCATGTCCGTCAGATGGGTCCTACCAAGGTGCCTTGGGTAGGAAGTGCCCGCTAGTTCGGTTTTCGGTGAGTTTGGGAAGCCTTTGGGTTGGGTCAGCACAACTGGCCAAATTGCCCCGCGATTGGCGGAATTCCTAGAGTTTGTGACGAGCGTCTAAGGCCTTCGTAATGATGGGGTCACAGGTTCGAGTCCTGTAAGCGGCACCATTTCTTGCCAGCCCTATGCCGGCACGACCGGCAGCAGCAGCGCTGACGGATGTTCGGTGCCGGTTCGGACGATGTGGCGGCCGGCATTGCGGGTATCGTGGTGTTCGGCGAAGGGCAGCATCAGCCCCGGCTCGCGGCGATAAATGTCGGCGCCGGCAACGACCAAACGCAGGCTCTCTCCGGGGGCGAAGCTGGCCGAGAACGGCCAAAGCTCGATGTCCACCTTGACGCATTCGCCGGGCGCGAGCCGCGCTTCGGCGGTGTGCAGGTGAACCGGCTGTTCGGGCGTCGACCGCGCCGGATCGAGCGCGCGGTGGCTGACGCGCTGCCAGCCGAGCGCGACCGGGCCATCCTCGAAAAAGGCATAGAAGGTGAAGCCGACCACGGCGCCGTCGGCATTGAGCTTCTGCAGCGCGACGAACAAGTCGATGTCGTCGCTGCCATCGGCCTCGACCCACAACGCGAGGCTGGCGTAGCCGGTGAGCTCGGTGGCGCCATCGAAGCGATGGTCGAAGATCAGTTGCCCAGTCTGCGCCTCATACCTGGCGTCGGCAGTCGGCGGAATGGCGGATGCCAGCGTGCCCGACGCGGCGTCGAGATAGAGCCGGCGATGCTCGGTGCGCGCCGGCGGCCACTCGGCTTCCGCTCGTTCTTCGGCCACCCCGTGCCGCTCGCGCACCTCGAGGCGCACCTTCGGCCAAGCCGATAACGAGGTTGGCCGATCGCGCAGGAAATGGTCGAAGAAGGCGAGTTGGCGGGCGCGGCTTTCGGGCCGGTAAAAGTGCGCCCACTTCTTCTGCCCGTGGATTTCGAGCCATTTCTGCGGGCTGGAAATGCGCCGCCAGGCCTCGAGCGTGCCGCGCAGATGCAGGCCGATGTCGGACCAGCTGGCGACCAGATAGGCCGGCTGGACGATGGCTTCGAGATCGGGCGCCTTCGACTGCCAGAAGCCGTCCATCAGCGGATGCGCCTGGGCATTGGCCCAGGTATCCTCGGTGCGGCCGAGCGAGTAGGCGATGTTGTCCGAGGCGCGCGGCAGGAAGCCGGTTTCGGGAATGCCGCCGTGATAGGCGAATTCGCGGTACCAGTCCGAAAACGCCTCCCACACGTTGAGCGCGGCGAGCGCGGGCGGCCGCAGCGGCGCGACGTAATACTGGATCGCGCCGAGGTAGGACACGCCGGTCATGCCCACGCGGCCGTTGGCCCACGGCAACCGCGCCAACCACTCGATCGCATCGGCACAGTCTTCGGCTTCCTGGCGGCCGTTGTGGTGGAAATCGCCGCCCGACAGCCACGCCCCGCGCGGATCGACCACCGCCACGGCATAGCCGCGCTGGCCCCACCACACCGGGTCTGGGCCTTCGAACGGGGTCAGGGTCGACAGCCAGGCCGGATCGACCCCCGAACGCGGCCAGAACACCTGGTTCGACAACGCGTGCTTGCCGTAGGGGCCCCAGGCCAGCAGGATCGGCAAGTCGCGCTCGGCCCCCTCGGCGCGGTAGAGATCGGCGAAAATCTCGGTCCCGTCGCGCAGCGGGATGACCACGTTGCGCTCGATCGTCAGCCCTTGTTCGGTGCGGCGGTGATAGTCAGCGGGCGGCAGCGGCGGCTTGTGCGCCGCGCTGAACGGATCGACCCCCGGGCGGGTCAGCGGCGCGAAGCGATCGTCCGCCATCGCTATCGGACGGGCGTTTCGCGCGATGCGGGGAATTGCGCCAGCTCGGTGTAATCGCCGGCGACGTCACAGCCCACGACGCCGATCTCCCCCGATATGACCCAGGCATGGGCCGCCAGCGCGCCTTCGCGCGTGGCGACGCCGTAGTGGATCACCGCCGGCACTCCCCGGCGCGTCAGCATCCACTGCGCTGCAAACGCCTGTTCGATGCACATTGCCCGATACGGTACACGGCGGGCCACCGCGCCGATGGCCCAACGGACCCGCTCGATCTTCTTGCGCTGTTCAATCTCGGTCGGTTCGCCGGGCACATGGGCGACCAGGCGGCTAAGCCGGCGAAACGGAACGAAGGCGACAAGGGCCGAGGCCAGCGTCACCATCCCCAGCGCTTCGACCAGCAAGGCGTATTGCCCCGCACCAAGCGGTTTGCGCGCGGCCACCGCCGCGCTCACGATCCGCCGCGCAGGGCGTATTTCGCCCGCCGCACGGCAAACAAGGGCAGGCGCATGATGTGGTACAGAAAGCCGAGTCCCCGCGGCAGATCGAAGTCGAGGCGGTCGGCTTCGGAGGTCCAGTTGTGCCGCAGGTGACTGATGGCGAAGCCGAAACCCGGCACCAGCCGGAACATCGCCAGATTGAGCCGCACCTGGTCCAGCCCGGATACGGCCTCGGCACCCGGAACCTGCACCCGGGCGATGCAGCGCTGCGCGGTCGCGACGAGGGCGGCGATGTGCCGGTCGGCCGCGAGGCGCGCGGTCAGGCTGTCTGGCAGCGGTGTATCGAACAGCTGCCGGCACAGCAGCAGCGCCACCCCCGGCGCGCGCCCAGCGCCGAGCCGCACCGCTTGATCGTGCAGCGCCGCGATGGCAGCGCCGTCGCGGTGGCTGAGGAACGCGGCCAGATCGGCAATCCACTTCAACCGCGCCCAGCCGTGCCAAGTGCCGTGGACGCAAAGATAGGCGAACAACGGCACATCGGCGAGCGTGCGGATGGCGCCGGGGCCGATCGCCACGGTCTGCAGCTCTGGCGCGCCGCCGAGCCCGCCAAGAAGCTGGTTGTTGTCGGTCAGCGCCCAATGCAGTTCGACGATATGCTTGTCGTTCGAATGGACGAACACCGCTTCCTTCGCGAGAGTGACGAACCGTGCCACCTTGTCATGCGAAATGCGCGGCGCGATGACATGATAGCCGAGGTCTTCGAGCGCCGACCATGCCGCGGGCACATCGGCCGGCGCGACGAGCAGATCGACATCGTTCGAGTACTTGATGCCCAGCCGGCCATAGGCGAGCTGCGCAAGCGCGGCACCTTTGACCAGGATCGCGTCGATGCCAAGGCGATCGAACGTCTGCTGAAGGTAGAGGCTCAGCCGCGCCATCGCGATCTCGCGGCGCGAATGGCGCGCGGCCAGCTTGGCCAGCGTCTCGGGCGGATCGATGCCGGCGCTTTTCAGCCCGTCCGCCGCCAGCGGCACCACTCGATGCGCGCGGGCGAGCCGTTCGAACCGCTCCCAATCGATCGCACCAAGATGGGCGGCGCTAACCGCGGCTTCACGCGCCGGCGAAGGCGGCCAGCGGCAGCAGGCGACCAGCAGATCGAGTTCGCGCGGCCATTGTGTCTGACCTTTTGTCCTTGCGGCCGGACGCGTCTCCACCTGTCTGCCCCGCCCGTTCGCGTCAACCAGCCGCGCTGGTGACCAGGCCTTGCTCGCGCAGGGTGTCGATCAGCGCCACCAGGTCTCGGCGGCAGGTTTCGGCCTCGACGTCATATTCATCGACCAGCGTGGCCGAAAGCTCGTCGATCGAGCGCGGCTCGGCGAGCAGTTCCCACACCCGGGTGGCGACACCGTTGAAACCGTAGCAGGTGCCGGCCTCGATGCTCATGCCGACAAGTTCGTCGTCGACCAGTTCGGACAGCAGGCCACTGTCGTTCCGCACCAGACGTTCGTTGGCTAGCGATGGCGCGCTTGCTTGGGTCATTCGAATACGCTCGCTCATGCAAAGGGAAGAGGGGCCCCGGGGGCCGCCAGGGCGAATGCCAAAAAAGCGCCGTCTCGGCTAGAGGCGAACCGCGCCGCGTGCGCAGCGGCGCCGATCCCGCACCAGCGTTGCCCTCGCGTCACACAATCGGGGGTGCGGCAGGCACGGCGGCCGGGCCGATCATCGCTGGCCTGCGGCACGAAGCATTTTCCTACACGACCACAATCAGGCATGCTCCCGGCGCGAACCGGGCCGACTCTTTCGGGCCGGGTGCGAAATGGCCGAGCGGCGGCAGGGCGCACACGGGCTGGTTCGAAAGGTGACACTATTTTTGACCTCTTCACATTAAATTATCTGAAAACGCTACTTTTTCTTGATGGGAAAGTGACCACCTCCGACCGCGATGGGCGTCAACCGCAGGGCCGGTTGCGCAACGTCTGGCGCTGGTTGGCGGTCTGGCTGATGCTGGCGCTGACCCTGGCAAGCCCGGCCTCGGCGCATCCGGTGCCGTTCAGCTATCTCGATGTCGAAGTTCACGATGGATCGCTCGACGGCCGCGTGCGCGTCCATCTCGTCGATCTCGCCCCGGTGCTCGGCCTCGACGACCCGCGCGACTTGCTGCGCGCCGACGTACGCGCCCGCTATCTGCCGGCGATCGAGCGGTATCTCGCCGCGCGAGTCACCCTCGGCCCCGGCACGCTGGAGCAGGCGCAGTGGGGCGCGGCGCGGATCGTCGACGCCGGCGAAGCGATCGAAATCCCGTTCCGCCTCGCCGGCAAGCCCGCCGGGGCGCTGGCGCTCGACACCGACCTGTTCCCGCGCGATCCGCAGCACCAGACCTTCGTCAACATCTACGAGCGCGGCGACCTGCGGCAGCAGGCGATCTTTGCCCGTTCGAGCCCGCCGCAGACCTATTACCGCGGCACCACCGCCGGCGCGGCGGCGGTGATGGCGACCTTCGTTCCGGCGGGAATCGAGCACATCGCGATCGGGATCGATCACATCGCGTTCCTGATCGGGCTCATGCTGCTCGGCGGCGGGTGGCGGCGGCTGGTCGGGATCGTCACCATGTTCACGCTCGGCCACACGATCACCCTGTCGCTCGCCGCGCTCAACATCGTCAATCCGCCGGGCTGGCTGGTCGAGCCGGCGATCGCGCTCAGTATCGTCGTGGTGGGCGTCGACAACCTGCTGCAGGACAAGCAACGCGGCCGCGATCTGCGCGCCGTGCTCGCCGGCGTGTTCGGCCTCGTCCACGGGTTCGGCTTTGCCGCGGTGCTGCGCGAATTCGGGTTGCCGCAAGAAGCGCTTGGCTGGTCGCTGTTTTCGTTTAACCTCGGGGTCGAACTGGGGCAGCTTGCCGTGGTCCTCGTCGTCGCCTCGGCGCTTGCGCTGATCCGCCGGCGCTGGCCGCAGACCTCCAGACCGATCGTCCTGATCGGTTCGGCAGGGGTCGCAGCGGCAGGGGCCTATTGGTTTATCGAACGGGTGTTTTGGGGAGCAGCGTGATGAAGCGGATCGCAATTCTGGGCTCGATCGTCGCCGCCGGGCTGATGGCGGTAGCGGTAGCGGCGCAGCAGGGCCCGCCCCCGGGCGGCGGCGGCGGACCGCCGCGCGGCAACCCGTTGCCGGGCATTGCCGCCACGGCCGAAAAGGTCAGCGACAACGTCTACAAGATCTTCGGCGCCGGCGGGAACACCACGGTGTTCGTGCGCAGCGACGGGGTCACGCTGGTCGATACCAAGCTGGCCAACAACGGCCAGGCGATCCTCGATGTGGTCAAGACCATCACCGACAAACCGGTGACCACCATCATCAACACCCATTCGCACCCCGATCACAACGGCTCGAACACCCAGATCGACACCACGCTGGGCGGCCGGGTCGAAGTGGTCGTCCAGGCCAACACCGCGCGGCGGATGCAGGCCGCGCCGACCAACAACAAGGTCAGCCGCAGCTTCGACGACCGCCTCACCCTCGGCACCGGCCGCGACCAAGTCGATCTCTACTGGTTCGGCGCCGGCCATACCGATGGCGATGCCTTCGTGGTGTTTCCGAGCGAGCGGGTGATGTGCGTGGGCGACATCATGGCCTGGGACATGGGCCTGCTGGTCGATCCGGGCTCGGGCGGATCGATGCTGGCGACGCCGGTCACGCTCGGCCGCGCGGCGGAGACGATTACCGGGGTCGACCGGGTGATCGAAGGCCACGGCGATGCCAATACCTGGGCCGGCTTCCTGCGCTATGTCGGGTTCACCCGCCGGGTGGTCGAAGTGGCCCGCCTGGCGATCGCCGAGAACCTGACTTACGTCGAAGCCTACGACAAATACATCGCCACCGATCCGGCGATGGGGCCCTACACCCTCGAAGCGCTCAAGCCTGGGCTCGAATATGGCGGCACGCCCAAGAACCGGACCTACAACAACCTGTTCATCGCCATGGCCGAACTGCGCGGCGAACGCCCGCCGCTGATCATGGGCGCGCCCCCGCTGCCCGGCCAGCCGATGCCGGCCGGCCCCGGCGGTCCGGGCGGTCCACCACGCGGCGGCCCGCCGGCCGGCGGTGCCCCACCCCCGGGCGAGCGCGGCGAGCACGTCCACTAGGCACAGCGCAATGCGGCGGCTCGTCGTCCTCGCGGCGCTGGTCTTCACCGGCCTCACCGCCGCCGGACTGTCGGCGCAGGGCCAGCCCGCACTGGGTGAGTTCGAACAGGTTTCGCCGCGCGTCTGGCGCCTGTTCGGCCAGGGCGGGACGACCACCGCGTTCGTGCGCGCCGATGGCGTGGTGCTGGTCGATACCAAGCTGGCCAACAACGGGGCCGCTATCCTGGCCCGGCTGCGCAAGGTCACCGCGAGGCCGGTGACGCTGATCATCAATACCCATTCGCACGGCGATCATGTCGGCTCGAACGCCGAGATCAATCCGCGCCGGCGCATCGATGTCGTCGTCCAGGCCAACACGGCGCGGCGGATGGCGGCGATGGCCAATGTCGGCCCCGCCACCCGTACTTTCACCGACCGCATGGCCATCGGCGATGGCCGCGACCGGATCGACCTGTACTGGTTCGGCGCCGGGCACACCGACGGCGATGCCTTCGTGGTCATCCCGGCCGAACGGGTCATGGCCGCGGGCGACATCTTTCAGGTCATGGCGATGCCGCGCATCGATGCCGCGGCGGGCGGCAGCGCGCTGGCGCTGCCCGTGTCGTTGGCGAGCGCCGAAGCGGCGATCGGCGGCATCGACATCGTCATTCCCGGCCACGACGCCTCCACCCGGACCTGGGCCGAATTCACCGCCTATGCCGCCTTCACCCGCGCGTTCGCCGATGCCGCCCGTCAGGCCCGGGGACGCGGCGATGCGCCCGAACAAGCGCTCGCCGCGCTCGAGCGGATGCCCGCGTTCGCGCCGTTTGTGGCCGAGACGGTGCTGCCCGGCGGCACCGCCGCAACTAGCCCGCGTGCCCGCGCGATTAATGCGCTGAGCGCCGCTTACGACGAGCTGGCCGACCGTTAGAAGACATCGAACAGCTTGAAGCCAGCGACGATCAGCACCAGCCCGAGCGCCTTGAGCACGGCGGTGTTGTTGAAGCGAATGCCCAGCGTGGTGCCCACCAGCGCCCCGGCCAACACGCTGCCGGCGTAGAGCGGCAGGCTGGAAGGAAGCGCCTGCACCGAAGCGATGTTGCCGCCCAGCCCGGCGATCGAATTGCTGAGGATGAACGCGGCCGCCACGCCCGAGGCGGTCTTCGGATTGGACCAGCCGAGAAACAGCAGCACCGGCGACAGGAAGATGCCGCCGCCAGTGCCCGTCAGCCCGGCGAGCAGGCCGATCCCGGCGCCGATCAGGGCCGCGGTGATCACCGGCGGATCGTGCGGATGTTCGGCCGTCTTGATCGGGCGGGGCCACAGCAGCCGCGCCGCCGCCAGCCACAGCACCGCGCCGACCAGCGGGCGATAGAATTCGCCCGGCAGCTGGATCGCCCCGCCGAGCACCGCGAACGGCAGGGCCCCGATCAGGAACGGCCACAGCGTCCGCCAGCGGAACAGGCCGGCGCGGATGTAGCGAACCGAGGTGAAGCTGGCGACGAGGATGTTGAGCACCAGCGCGGTCGGCCGCATCACCGGGGCCGAGACACCGAACAGCGCCATCAAGGCCAGGTAGGCCGAGGCGCCGGCATGACCGACCGAGGTGTAGAGCACGGCGCCCAGGAACATGCAGGCGGCGAGCAGCAGGTCGGCTGTGGTCACGATCACTCCCCCGAATATCGCCGGCCGCCTACAGAGCGCGGGGCCGTTTGGGAAGCGGTCAGGTCGCCGCTGCCGGACGCGGCCTGGGGTCGTCGACGGGCCGCTGCGCGCGCATCGCGAATTCGGTCGGCCGGCGCACCGGCACCATCAGCACGCAGCGCACGCCGGCGGGATCGAACGTCAGTTCGACCGGGTTCTTGAGCTCGTGCGCGACGATCCGTTCAATGAGGTCGGTGCCGAAGCCGCGGCCGCGCTGCGGCTTGACCGGCGGGCCGCCGCTTTCCTGCCATTCGATCCGCACCAGCGCTTCGGCGACCAGCCGCCAGCGCACCGCGACTTTGCCGCCCGGGCTGCTCAACGCGCCGTACTTGGCCGCGTTGGTGGCCAGTTCGTGTGTCGCCAGGCCGAGCGAGAGGGCGTCGTTGGGCGCCAGTTCGATATCGGGACCCTCGAGCTCGACTTCGTGATCGCTCTGCTGCGTATAAGGCAGCAGTTCGGCCTCGACCACGGCGCGGATCGGGGTCGTGCCCCAGTCCGAATTGGTCAACAGGTCGTGCGTGGCCGACAGGGCGCGGATCCGTCCGTCGAGCCCGTCGGCAAATTCCGCCAGATCGGTCGCGCGGCGGCGTGTCAGGGCGATGATCGACAGCACGTTGGCGAGCGTATTCTTGACCCGGTGATTGAGCTCGCGGGTCAGTGAATTGCGGATCGAGGCCTGTTCTTCGAACCAGCGCAGCGCCGCTTCGTCCTCGATCGCCTGTTGGGTCAACAGCCGCAGCAGCAGCATCAGCAGCCCGGCCACCAGCAGCCCGAAGATCAGCGTCACCAACGACAGGCCCGACAGCCCGGCGCCCGACTGGGCGGTGACGCGCAGCAGCCATGGCGAGCCGGCGATATCGACCCGCTCGGTCGCGCTGTTGCCGCGTTGGTCGGCCGGATCGACTTGCGCCAGCAGATTTTCGGCCGAACCGGCCCCGTCGAACAGGCGCACCGCGTAATTTCCGGCATCCTGCAGTTCGAGTGCGGCGTCGAGGAATTCGTCGGCCGAAAACGGGCTGTAGATGTAGCCCTTCAGCCGTTGCCCGGCGGCCGACTGCTCGAACACCGGCATGAAGATCAGGAAGCCCGCCCGCTCGCTACCGGCATCCTGGCGCAGCTCAACCCGCCCGCTCGATGTTGGCCGCGCCGATCGCTCGGCCTCGATCATGGCCGCACGCCGCACCGGTTCGGAAAACATGTCGAAGCCGAGCGCGCGCCGGTTCCGCTCGGTGTCGGGATAGAGGTAGGTGACGGGCACCGCGTAGGGCTGCGAACCATCGGGGCGCGGGTTGAGCCGGGCCAGTCCGGGTGCCTCGCTCGCCAGCCGCGCCTCATAAGCGACGATTTCGTCGGGATAGATCACTGGCGCCCAGCCGATTCCTTCGGCCCCGCGATAGTCGGCATCGAGCCGCAGCTCGCTGACGAAGCGGCGGAATTGCGCCGGCGTGACATCGTTCAGGGTGGCGAGCAGCGCGGCGCCGGCGCGCAGATAGGCGCTGCTGGCGTTGGCCCTGCGTTCGAGCGCCGAAGCAATCGCGGTGGTGCGGCCGCGCAACAGGCCGGACTGACGCGCCGCTTCGCCACGTTCGATGGCAAAGACGCTGAGCAAAGTGATCGCCGCGACCAGCGCGAAAATGGCCAGCGGCAGCGCCCGCGAAAACCGCGCCAGCCAGCGCTTGGTGGCGCTTCGCTGTGGCGATCCGTCCGGCAATCGATTCCCCTATGGTGGCCCACCGACGATCCAGGCGTTGCCGCCAAGACACACTTTAACGGACGCGATCCCAATTTCGCGCGGCGCGACACCAACAAGGGAACCTGACGACACCGCTTTCGTTCCAATCCCGCCGCAACAACAATTAGTCGATGCAAGCCAGCAACAGCTAGGCGTGGCAAAGGTGGCTGGGGTTCACTACATGGGGTGGGACGTAACAGGCATGGCTGTTGCTGGTAGGACGGGAAAGCCGGTGAAGGGCAGGAAGCAAGCGCCCAAGCGGCGCACCGATGCGGACTGGACGTCCGGATTGAAGCAGCTTTACGATTCGGTGATCGAGGAACCGATTCCGGATTCGTTCATGGACCTCCTGTCCAAGCTCGACAACCGGACATCATGAGCACCGCCCCCAACCCACACCCCACACGCAGCGCAGAGGATAAGCAGGCATTCAAGCGCCAGCTTACCGACGTGGTGCCGCACTTGCGGGCCTTCGCGCGCGGGCTGTGCGGGCGTCCAGACATGGCCGACGACCTGGTGCAGGAAACGCTGCTCAAGGCGTGGGCGGCGCAGGACCGGTTCGAACCCGGCACCAGCATGCGCGCGTGGACGTTCGTGATCCTGCGCAATGCCTACCTCACCGACATGCGGCGCAATCGCTTCCGCGGCGAATACGACGAAGCGGCGGCCGAACGTATCCTGACCCATCCGGCCGGGCAGGAACAGCCGATCCACCTGTCGGACATGCACCGCGCACTGCTGACATTGCCGCCCGAACGGCGCGAGGCGTTGCTCCTGGTCGGCGCCGGCGGCTTTTCGTACGAAGAAGCCGCCGACATTTGCGGCTGCGCGGTCGGCACGATCAAGAGCCGGGTCGGCCGGGCGCGCGCGGCCTTGACGGCGATGATCGACGAAGGGCAAATTCCCGAACGATCGACGAGCGATCCTTCGGCCCATCGCGCGATCCTCGAAGAACTCGATGACGTGGCCGCCGGCAAGGGCTTGTCCGAACCGACGCGCTGAGGCCGGGCGGTGAAAGGGGCGCCCGCCGATGAGCACTGAAGCCACCAGCGATCCCGCCGCCGAACAGCCGCTGGCGCCGCGCCGCCGCACGCTCGCGTTCGCTGCCGAGGAACTGCGGCTGATTTCGGCGCTGGTGCTGCTGATCGCGATCGGCCTGTTCCTGGCGCTTCCGTTTGTGCTGTCGATCGGTTCAGTCGTGTTCCTGCCGTTGACCACTGCGATCGTGATCATGATCGTGCTCTCGCCACTCGCCGACCGGCTGTCGCAATTCGGCCTGCCCAATTTCCTCGCCTCGTTCCTGGCCATGCTGGCGTTCCTGGGCATCGTCGCCCTGGCGCTATTCGCGGTCCTGCGCCCGGCGGTGGCGCTGTTCGACGATGTGCCGCAGATGATCACCCGCATCCGCCTGCGCTTTGACGACCTGCAGGGGCATTTCGTCTGGGTCTCGCAACTCAACGAACAGGTCAGCCAGACCATCGGCGCCAATGAGGGGGACCAGGTCGTTCTCGCCAGTCCATCGATGCTGCAGCAGCTCGCCTTCGCCACGCCCACCGTGGTGCTCGAAGTGCTGCTGACCTTCCTGATGGCGTTCTTCATGGTTGAAGCGCGGGTGCGCGTGCGCCGGCGCCTGCTGCTCGATCGCGACACCTTCGGCGCCAGCCTCAAGGCCGCGCGGGTGATGCGCGATGTGCAGGACCGGGTCGCCGCCTACATCCTGACCGTTGGCCTGATCAACCTGGGGATCGGGGTGATCGTCACGCTCGGCGCCTTGGCGTTTGGCATGCCCTATCCGATCATGTGGGGTGGCCTTGCCGCGCTGATGAACTTCCTGCCCTATGTCGGCCCGCTGTCGATGGTGGCGATCCTGACGCTGTTCGGCCTCGGCACCGCCGGCGATCCGCTGGTCGGCGTGATCCCCGCCGCCGCCTATCTGGGCCTGCACGCGGTCGAATCGAACGTCGTCACGCCGTCGATCCTGGGCGCGCGGTTCACTATGAACCCGGTGATGATCCTGCTGGCGCTGTCCTATTTCAGCTGGATCTGGGGCGTTACCGGGGCGCTGCTGTCGGTGCCGATCCTGCTGACCATAACCGCGCTGATCGACCACCTCGGCAAGCCCAACCTGATCGGGTTCATCTTCGGCGAACCGCTATTCCACGCCCCGGTGCTCGACCTCGGCGAAGCCAGCTAATCCGCCAACGCCTTGGCCGGATAGGTCCACACCGTCTTGCGCGCCATGTTCTCGGCGGCGAAATCCCAGTTGAGGTGCTTGTCGAGCACCGCCTTGAGGTAATCCGGCCGTTTGTTCTGGTGATCGAGGTAGTAGGCATGCTCCCACACATCGACCGTCAATAGCGGGCGCGCGTCCTTGCTGTCGGCCAGGGTATCGCCATCGTGGGTTTCGGCCAGCGCCAGCGTCCCGTCCTTGTCGACCAGCCACACCCAGCCGCTGCCGAAATGCTTGGTGCCGCGATCGGCAATCTGTTCCTTGAGCGATGCGAACGAGCCGAATGCCTCATCGATCCGGTCGGCCAGGTCGCCCGAAGGATCGATCGCCGCCGGGCTCAGCGAATGCCAGTAAAAGCCGTGGTTCCAGCTCTGCGCGGCATTGTTGAACAGCGTCTTGTTGTCGCCCCGCGCCTTGGCGATCACGGTTTCGAGATCCGCGTTCTCGAGCCCGGCCTCGACCAGCGCTTCGTTGGTCTTGTCGAGATAGGCCTTGTGGTGCTTGCCGTGATGAAACCCGAGCGTTTCGGCCGAGATGGCGGGCGCGAGCGCTTCCTTGTCGTACGGCAAGGGCATCAGTTCGAACGGCATGGCGGGTCTCCTTGAGAGCGGGCGTTTGCTGTCCTAACGCGCGAAGCGCCCGCCAGTTGCGCTAGCCCCCGCCACCGGGCTCGCCCCGCGCCCGGCTGAGCGTGGAACCCAACTGCCACAAGCGGCGTTTTCCCGATCAAACCGATTTTAAATGGAGCGTTACCATGCGGATCGAACCCAGACTTCTGGGCGCGATGGCGGTTGCCTTGGCGCTTGGCACGACCGGCGGAGCGGTGCTCGGCAAAGTGCCCGCCATGCACCGCGACGGGATCGCCGAACTGATCACCGGCCAACCGCAAGACGAGGAGCAGCCCTACGCCCTGGCGAACCAGGCGCCCGACCACTACGCCCTTGTCACCCGCGAGGGGCGGTTCGACGTGTCCCAGCTTTCGGACCGCGGCCTCTATCGCAATTTCCGCTACTCACCCGATTTCGCCGTTGGCGCCTATGACCAGTATGTCGCCGCGGCCGAACAGCCAGTGGCGGTCGAGCCGTCCGGCGAGGTGATCGAAGTGTCGAGTGAGCTCGCTCCGGCCGAGCCACACTCGAGCATGGAAGTAGCGGAAGTCACCCCGCGTGTCATCGACGTGGCGGCAGAACTCGCCATCCGTTAGGCGCTCTTTCGCCGCGGCGCGGCTGGGCCTATCGCACTCCCGCACAATGGGAGGGACGAGATGCACAGCCAGCCGCGTCGCGTGGTCACTGGGCATGATAGTGAGGGGCGATCGATCATCCTGTCGGACGGCGTCCCGCCGCAAGACCATCCGATGCGCGGGCCTGCGGTGGGCGCGGATTTCATCGAGGTCTGGAATACGGCCGAAACCGTCCCGGCCCTGACTGCCGGCCCCGATAACGAGCCGAGCCTGCGGCCCTTCACCATCATGCCACCGAGCGGCCACCTGATCCGCCTCATTGACATCTATCCGCCGGCGATGGGCGGGCAGCGCACGGTGATGCATCGCACCCGAACGCTCGACTATGCGGTGGTGATCGAAGGCGAGATCGTGCTGGTCCTGACCGATAGCGAAGTCACGCTCGGCCCCGGCGCGGTGGTGGTTCAGCGCGGCACCGATCACGCCTGGGAAAACCGCGGCGATCGGATCGCACGGATGGCGTTCTTTCACATTGCGGCCGAATTTTCCGACGAGTTGCTCGCCACCCTGCCCCAGCCACTCGCGCTGATGGAATAGCTCAGCCCAGCAGCCAGTGGCCGAGCAAGCGGCCGAACGGGAAGGTGAAGAACCCGGCGATCAGCAGCGCGCCCGCCACCATGCCGCGCACCGCGCCGCGATGCCGCCGCCAATCGTGCCGCCGCGCGGCGAGTACGATCACCGGCACCTGGATCATCGTCCACACCGACAGCAGGTGGATCCACGAGAAGTGGCCCGGGTCGATGGTCTTGACGAACAGGCTGACGAGCGCGGTCAGGAACAGCGCGGCGCACCACACCCAGCCGAGCAAGCGATGCCAGCGATCGCCCCGCCGCCGCAGCAGCATGACGGGCGTCAACGCCAGGCCGACCATGATCGTACCGAGATGCAGCCAGACCACCCCCGGCACCCGGTCCCATTCGTCTATACCACGCGCCAGCGCCGCCAGCACGGCCGCCAACATCACCGCCGCGCCCGCCGCCAGCCCGCGGTCGAACCAGGTCGCCGCGCGCGGATCGCCGGCCGGGCGCGCGTGCTGAGCTTGGCCGTGGGCGTTCGTCCCCGTCATCGGCTACGTTCCTGTCGCCGCCGAGGCGTCGCGGTCAAGCGAATTGGCGCCGCTCTCGCCGCCCGCCGTCGTGCGAAGCGTTAGGCACGGGCGCGCGAGCCTGCTAAGCCACTGGAATGACGCGGGGGCAAGCGATCGATCTGGCGGGCATCAGTGCCGTCTTGCGCACTGCGCTCGACGCGGTGATCGTGATGGATACCGCCGGGGTGGTGCGCGGATGGAATGCGATCGCCGAACGCGACTTCGGCCTGTCCGCCGACCAGGCGATTGGCCGCCGCATGAGCGAGCTCATCATCCCCGCCCGCTTCCGCGAGGCGCATGAGCGCGGGCTGACGCATTTTCTCGCCACTGGCGAAGGTCCGGTGATTGACCGGCAGATCGAGATCGAGGCGCTCCATGCCGACGGGCACGAAGTGCCGATCGAGCTGTCTATCACCTACACCGAACACTTCGGCGAGCCGGTCTTCCTCGGCTTTCTGCGCGACGTCACCGCGCGCAAAGAGGCCGAGCGGACGCAGGACCTGTTGATCGGGGAGCTCAACCACCGGGTCAAGAACCTGCTCGGCGTGGTCTCGGGCATGGCCCACCTCACCGCGCGCAAGGCCACCTCGCCGCGGGCCTTCGCCGAGGATTTCACCGCCCGGCTGGCGGCGCTGGGCCGCAGCCACGAGCTGCTGACGTCGGCGCACTGGTCGCACGCCCCGCTCGGCGCGCTGGTCGAAGCGGTGGTCGAGCCGCTGGGCGAGCTGGGCGAGCGGATCGCAGTCGCCGGGCCGCCGCTCGAGCTCGCCCCGCGCGATCTGATCGCGCTCGGCATGATCCTGCACGAACTGATGACCAACGCGATCAAGTATGGCGCGCTGGCCGACGACCGCGGCACGTTGGCGATCGGCTGGGCGCGCGAGGGCGAGGCGCTGGCCTTGACCTGGCGCGAGCAAACGCCCAACGCCGCCGGGCCGCCGGCCACCGGCGGTTTCGGGACTCGCATGATCGACGTCAGCACGCGGCACGACCTGGGGGGAACGGCCGAGTGGGATTGGAGGGAAGACGGGCTGCGGTTCGTGCTGCGCTTCCGTCCGCGCTGACAGCTTGGGGAGTGCCGATGCGAATGATCGAGGCCGCCGTTCCGCTGTTCGCCGCTTCCGGCCGGGGCAAGCCGCCGCCCACGGCGCAGGATGGTCCCTCGCCCTTCACCCCCACCGTGCTCGCCACCCCGGTGCTGATCGTCGAGGACGAACTGCTGATCGCCTGGACGATCTACGAGATGCTCGAGGACCTGGGCTTTACCGACCTGCGCCTGGCCCGCGACAGTGCGCAGGCACTGGCGATGGCGGACGAATTGCGGCCCGGCCTGATCGTGTGCGACGTCAACCTGGGCGACGGCCCCGACGGCATCGCCACCGCCGCGGCGTTACGCGCTAAGGGTGAACTGCCGGTGCTGTTCGTAACCGGCTATGCCGGCGAAGAGTTGCGCGCGCGGCTGGCGGGCGAAGTCCCCGGCGCGCTGCTGTTGCGCAAGCCGATCGAACCGGCACCGCTGGCGCGCCATCTGGCCAAGCTGCTGCGCGGTCCGGCGCTGAACTAGCCCTGGCCGCGCAGCTCGGTGAATCCAGGTGAGGTGTCCCGGTGAGCAGTATCGGCGGCGGTCCGATCGAGATCGATTCGCACGACATAGGCCCGCTCGGCTTCCCCGGCGCATCCGGCGAGGGAGAGCAGCGCGGCGGCCAAGGTAAGCGAGCGAGCCATGGCGCAAGACTGGCCCGGCAAGCCTTGCCGCCGCGTTGCCCGGCGTGATTAACGGCTGCCCGGCCCACCACAGGAGTTGCCCCATGCACACCCGCCGCCTCGGTTCGCTGACCGTCTCCGCGCTTGGTTACGGCTGCATGGGGCTCGACGCCGGCTACGGCCCGGCGCAGGACTGGCAAGCCGGGATCGACCTGATCCGCGCCGCCTACACGCGCGGGGTCACGCACTTCGATACCGCCGAAGCCTATGGCCCGTTCGAGAACGAGAAGCGGGTCGGCGAAGCGGTGGCGCCGTTCCGTGACGAAGTCACCATTGCCACCAAGTTCGGCTGGGACATCAGCCCCGCAGGCGTGCGCACCGGCAAGCTCAACAGCCGGCCCGACCATATCCGCGCCGTGGTCGACCAGAGCCTCGGCCGACTCAAGATCGGGGTGATCGACTTGCTCTATCAGCACCGGGTCGATCCCGCGGTGCCGATCGAGGACGTGGCCGGCGAAGTCGGCCGGCTGGTGGCGGAAGGAAAGGTGCGCGCTTTCGGCCTCAGCGAAGCGGGTGCCGCGACGATCCGCCGCGCCCACGCGGTCCACCCGGTCAGCGCGGTGCAGAGCGAATATTCGCTGTGGACCCGCGACCCGGAAAGCAACGGCGTGCTCGA
>JANOAH010000313.1:0-2390 GCA_031411075.1 Erythrobacteraceae bacterium | reverse complement strand
AGCTTCGGGCGCGCTCAAGCCTGGCGGCACGATCATCGAGCCGACCAGCGGCAACACCGGCATCGGCCTCGCCATGGTCGCCGCGGTCAAGGGCTACAAGCTGGTGCTGGTCATGCCCGAATCGATGAGCCTCGAGCGGCGCCGGCTGATGCTGGCCTATGGCGCCAGCTTCGACCTCACCCCCAAGGAACTGGGGATGAAGGGCGCGCTGGCCCGCGCACAAGAACTGATCGAGGCGACGCCCGGCAGCTGGATGCCGCAGCAATTCGAAAACCCGGCCAATATCGCCGTTCACGCCCGCACCACAGTGCGTGAGATCATCGACGACTTCGCCGATGCCCC
Source organism: Erythrobacteraceae bacterium (assembly GCA_031411075.1). GTDB lineage: Bacteria > Pseudomonadota > Alphaproteobacteria > Sphingomonadales > Sphingomonadaceae > Croceibacterium_A. The sequence goes on along the minus strand of JANOAH010000313.1, from coordinate 2,048 downwards.
GCCTGCGGTGCTGATCACCGGGGTCGGCACCGGCGGCCATCTGACCGCCTGCGCCGAGGAGCTCAAGAAGACCTGGCCCGAGCTCAAGGCCTATGCCGTCGAACCGACGCTCAGCCCGGTCATCTCGGGCGGCCAGCCGGGGCCGCACCCGATCCAGGGCATTGGTGCCGGGTTCATTCCGGCCAACCTCCACACCCAGGCGATCGACGGAGCGATCCAGGTCGATCCGAACGACGCCAAGGAGATGGCCCGCCGCTGCGCCCGCGAAGAAGGCCTGCTGGTCGGCATTTCGAGCGGGGCGACGCTCGCCGCGATCGCGCAGAAGCTGGCCGAGCTGCCCGCCGGCACCCGCGTGATCGGCTTCAATTACGACACCGGCGAACGCTATCTGTCGGTGCCCGATTTCCTCCCCACCGAATAAGCCGAATCCGCTGGCCTGAAACCGGACAAAGTCATAGACAGACGGTCAAGCGATACCATGAGAGGACTTGCCATGACGCGCCGCAGCCCCGCATCCCGCTTTGCCTCCGCCCTGTCGAGTGTCGCGGCAGCCGCGCTCTTGATCGGCGCGCCTGCCGTGGTGGCGCAGGACCGGCCGGCCGATCCCACCGTGCTGCCGCCAGTGCCGACCAGCTACGATCCCGGCCGGACCGCGTGGGGCGATCCCAACCTCAGCCACAGCTTCCAGCACGAATTCGTCCAGAATACGCGCATCCTGTTCCAGCGCCCGGTCGAATACGGCAACAGTTTCTGGCAGACCGAAGAACAGCACGCCCGCCGGGTCACCGCCGCGGAACGCTCGGATAGCAACTTCACCCAGGCCAACGAAAACGGCATCGGCGCCGGCGGTACTCAGGGGCTGGGCGATTGGGTCAAAACCTCGCCGTTCGCCTGGCGCACCTCGTTGCTGGTCAGCCCGGCTAACGGCCAGCTTCCCGCGTTCACGCCCGAAGGCAAACGGCTGCACGAATCGGGTCGCTCGGGCTGGGTCCCGGGCATCGACTATGACTGGGTCAGCGATTTCGATTCGTGGGACCGCTGCGTATCGCGCGGTTTCCCGGCCTCGATGTACCCATTCCGCTACAACAACGGCATCCGCATTTTCCAGAGCCCGGGCCTCGTCTCGATCCACCTCGAAATGCTCGGCAACCGGGTGATTCCGCTGGTCGCCAACGAGGCTGCGGCGCGCAATTACCGCTGGCCGGCCGCGGCCGAAGCGTGGCTGGGCAACAGCGTCGGCTGGTGGGAAGGCAACACTCTGGTGGTCGAAACCACCAACATCAAGAGCGGTGACGGCGTCAGCCACGATCACTTCGCCCGCAACGGCTCGCCGCTCAATATCGCGACGCAGGCCGTGCCGCCGTACAACACCATCCCCACCAGCAAGCAGGCGCACACGCGCGAACGGTTCACCATGACCGGGCCGAACGCGTTGACGCACGAGCTGACTTATGACGATCCCGCCGTGTTCACCGCGCCGTGGACCACGCGGGTCGACTGGATCCGCGACGACGGGTACCAGTTCTACGAATACGCCTGCCACGAAGGCAACCGCATGCCGCGCGACTACATCAGCGCCAGCCGCGCCAAGCGGCGCGACATCGCTGCCGGGCTGGTCGATCCCAACGCGCCCGACGATCGCGCGCAGTGGGCGCGCATCTTCGACCGCGATCCGGCCGTGGCCCCGCCGCCGGCGCCCGGCGCGCAAGGCGGTCCGCCGGCCCCAGCCCCGGCCCCGGCCCCAGCGCCGACACGGAGCGGTGCCTGAGCGTTCGCCTCGAACCGCTTGCTTACGCCGACGGTGACACCCGGCTGACCGCGCATCTGGCGCGGCCGGCTGGGCGCCCCCGCGGGGCGGTGCTGGTGTTCCCGACGATCATGAACCCGACCCCGGCGGTCGAAGCCAAGACACGCGCGCTGGGTGAGGGGGGCTATCTGGCATTGCTGGCGGACTTCTACGGCCGGCCACCGGCCGACTTCGAGGACTCACGCGCGCTCGCCGCGTCGATCCGGCCCGATCCGCAGGCCTATCGGCGGCGGCTCAAGGC
>JANOAH010000312.1:0-4535 GCA_031411075.1 Erythrobacteraceae bacterium | reverse complement strand
ACCGCGCGCGCCAGCCGCACCGGGTTCCTGACCCGGCGCAGTCCCGCCGCCGCCCCGGCTCTGCGCCCGGCCCCGTCCATCACCGAGGCGTCCAGCTCGATGATCCCGCCATACGTGAACACCGAACCGCGTCCGGCGTTGAAGTGCGGATCGTCCTCGAGCACGACCACCGCCGCTTCGACCGCGTCGAGCGCCGCGCCGCCCGCCGCCAGCACCGCCACCCCGGCCTCGAGTGCAGCGCCGAGGCCGGCTTCGTATTCGCTCTGATCGGCCTTGGTCATCGAGGCCCGCGCCATCGTGCCGGCGCCACCGTGCAGGGCGAGACTCCACTGGGCGGTTGCGTCCATCGCCGCCGCGTAGCACAGCCACGCCATGCCCGCCTATCGCATCGTCGAGGATGACCTGACCGGCGCGACGGTGATCGCGCTGCTCGCCTTCCACCTCGGCGAAATGCACGCGCTGTCGCCGCCGTGCAAAGTCCACGCGATGACGGTGGAGCGGCTGCGCCAGCCGGATGTGACATTTTATTCGGCGTGGGATGGCGACACGCTCGCCGCGGTCGGCGCGCTGCGCGACATGGGCGACGGGCGCGGCGAGCTCAAATCGATGCGCGCGATCCCCGCGTATCGCGGCCAGGGCGCGGGAGAAGCGATCCTCGTTCACCTCGTCGCCGAGGCCAAACGGCGCGGGTATACTTGGCTTGGCCTCGAGACCGGGCGTCCGGCCGCTTATCTTCCGGCGCAATCGCTCTATCGCAAGCATGGCTTCGCCGAGTGCGCGGACTTCGGCGATTACGTCGGCGACGAATTCTCCGTCTGCATGAGCCGCGACCTGTGACCGCCATTTTGCGCCGCGCCACCGCAGCCGATGCCGAAGCGCTCGCCGAACTCGGCCGAGACAGCTTCATCGCCGCGTTCGGCCACCTTTACCGGCCCGAGGATCTCGCCGCGTTCCTCGGCGAATATCGCACGGCGGCGAAATTCCGTGAGCGGCTGGCGCATCCGCCGACGCTGATCGAACTCGCCGAGGTCGACGGCCGGCTTGCCGCCTATTGCCTGATCGTGCGCGGCGAGCGTGTTCCTGAGCGCCCAGCGCCGCAGCCGCGCCGCCCGGTGTTCGTCAGCCAGCTCTATTGCGATGCCGCGCACACCGGCCAGGGCCTCGGCGCGGCGCTGCTCGAATGGGCCTTGGCCGAAGCGCGCGGCTGGGGCGCCGACGCGGTGCAGCTGTCGGTGTTCAGCGAGAACTTCGGGGCGCAGCGGTTCTACCACCGCTACGGCTTCGCCCATGTCGCCGACATCGACTTCTGGGTCGGCAACCACCGCGACGACGAGTTTCTTTACGAGCTCGTGCTCTAGCCCGCCTCGCTCCCCGCCGGATCGCGCATTTGCGGTTCGGTCAGGATCTGGTCGCGTGCGGCGCGCAGGTCGCCGGTGGCGATCTGCTTCGACAGCCGTTCGCGATCGTTGGCGCGGAACAGTGTTTCGGCGCGTTCGATCGCCTGTTCGCTCAGGCCCAGCTTGTCGAGTGCGAGGCGCGACATCTTGAGCGCCGATTCCATCACTTCGCGCACCACGTATTCGGCCGGGGTATCGGACAATCGCAGCACCGTGCGCCGATCGTAGCCGCGGACATAGATCGCCGCTTCGGGAAACGCCTCGTGCACCGCGTGGACGAAATCGGGCTCGATCTGGTCCTTGTCGATGCAGAACAGGATCAGCTCGGCCTCCGCCCCGCCGGCCTGGCGCAACAGATCGAGCCGGGTGCCGTCGCCGAAATAGACCTTCGCGCCAAACCCTTCGGCGACGTCGATCATCTCGGTGTCGGTATCGACCAGCGTCACCGGGATGCCGCCGGCCATCAGCGTCTGCGCCACCGTCTGCCCGAAGCGGCCATAGCCGACGACGAGCGCGCTGGCGCTGGGTTCACTGGGCCCTTCGCGCACCTCGCGCACCCCGTCGGGCTGGCTGCGGATGCGCCGGGTGACGCGCATCAGGAACGGCGTGGTAGCCATCGACAGCGTGACCACCGCGGCGAACAAGCTGGCGCCTTCATCGCTGATCAGGAACCCGTTCTGCGCCTGGGTGAACAACACGAAGCCGAATTCGCCGCCCTGGCTGAGCAGCAGCCCGAGCGCGAGCGCGCGCCGCCACGGCATTTTTGCGACGAGGGCGATCAGCGTCATCACCAGCGCCTTGGTGGCGATCAGCGCCAGCGCCATGCCGAACACGAACCCCGGCCGCTCAAGGATCGCGCCCAGATCGAGCAGCATGCCGACGGCGAGGAAGAACAGGCCGAGCAGAATCGAGCGGAACGGCTCGACATCGGCCTCGAGCTCGTGCCGATAGGGCGAATCGGCCAGCATCACCCCGGCGATGAACGCGCCGAGCGCGGTCGACAGGCCCAGCCACTGCATCACCGCGGCCGAGGCAACCACGGTGAACAGCGCCGCGACGATGAACATCTCGCGTTCGCCGAGGCCGCCGATCAGCCGGAACAGCGGCTGGATCAGGAACCGGCCGGCGGCAATCAGCCCGACAATCGCCGCCAGCGTCATCAGCGCCAGCTGCCAGCCCGGCGGCCCGCCATCTGTCGCCGGGTTGCGGCTCATTGCCGCGACGATGGTGATGAGCGGGATGATCGACAGGTCCTGGAACAGCAGGATGGCAAAGGCGCGCTCACCGAATGGGGTGCGCATGCGGCCGGCCGACTGCAGCATCGGCAGGACCTGCGCGGTCGAGGACAACGCCAGCGGCAGTCCGATCGCCAGCGCCGCCGCGGGCGAGAATCCGGCGAGCATGATCACGCCCGCCAGCGCCAGGCCGCACAGCAAGACTTGCGCCAGGCCCAGCCCGAAGATCTCGCGCTTCAGCCGCCACAGCCGCGCCGGATTGAGTTCGAGCCCGACGATGAACAGGAGGAGTACGATGCCGAGTTCGCCGATACCGCTCATCGCTTCGGCGTCGCCAACGAGGCCAAGCGCGTAGGGCCCGACCACCGCGCCGGCGACGAGATAGCCGAGCGTGGCGCCGAGGCCGAAGCGGCGGAACAAGAGCACGAAGCCGAGCGCAAAGCCGAGTAGCACGAACCCGTCGCGCAGCAGCGATCCGGTCCCAGATTCTTCCACGAGTGTTCCTTTTTCGCGCGCAGCCCCCCTTAGGCGCACAAATCGCCGCACGCCAAGCCGGCACACCGTTCAGCGCCAGGCAATTGCCCAGCGAGCAGGGACGCGCTAACCTGTTGCAAAGCACGCAGATGTGGAGAGGTCGATGCGTTACCTGATTGTCGGAGCCGGCCTGGCCGCGCTCGCCGGTGCGGCGGTGGCGCAGGCGCCCGCCTCGAAGTGGGCCTATTTCGAACCAGCCGGGCAGCCGATCACCGCGGGCGTGGTCAATGCCGAGGGCGCGCAGCTTTTGATCAAGTGCGATCGCCCGGGCAAGAAATCGGTCTATGTGGTGATGGTCAACCCGGCCGCGCTGGTGCCGACCGCCCGCGACCCGTTCCTGCTGCCGACCGAAGTGCGCTTCGACGAAAATTCACCGCAGGAAGACCGCTGGCGGTTCGTCGGCAATTCGGCGATGGCGATGGATGCGCGCGGCAACCAGTCGCTCAGCCGGCTGATGGACGGCCTGCCGACCGCCTCGAAGCTGCGCCTCAGGATGTACCTCGAACGCGGCCGCACGATCGAAGTCAGCTTCGACGTTGCCGGGGCGCAGGAAGCGATCAGCCGCGTCTATCAGAGCTGCGGGGACGACCTGCCCAGCTAACCCGATGCACGGCGCCGATTGCGATGTCCTGATCGTCGGCGGCAGCCTGGTCGGGCTGTCGGCGGCGGCGTTCCTGGGCCATCACGGCATCGCCGCGACGGTCGTCGAAAAGCACGCCGGCACCTCGATCCATCCGCGTGCCGGCTATTTCCATCTCGGCACGATGGAGGCTTTTCGCCGCCTCGGGCTCGAAGCGGCGATCGGCGCGGCGAGCCGCGAACAGTTCGGCCCCGACGGCGGGATCAACCTGGTAGAATCGCTCGCCGGGCGCGAGCTGGCCCAGTTCGTTCCCGACATCAATGCCGGGGTTGAGCCCTACAGCCCGTGCCGGCGCTTCTTCATGACCCAGCAGAGCCTCGAGCCGCTGCTGCACGCCCGCGCGGCAGAGCTGGGGGCTGATCTTCACTATCGCACCGAACTCGCCGGCTTCACCCAGGACGCCGAGGGTGTGACCGCGCGGGTGCGCGACCTCGCGGACGGCGGCGAACGCGAGGTTCGGGCCCGGTACATGATCGCTGCCGACGGCAATCGCAGCCCGGTGCGCGTCGCGCTCGGCATCGGCACCGACGGCCCGGGATGGCTGTCGGATTCGATCACGATCTATTTCAAGGCCGATTGTCGCCCGTGGCTGACCGGCCGGCAGATGGGGGTGATCTACGTCAAGAACGCCGACCAGCGCGGGTTCTTCCGCTTCGAAGCGGGCGGCACGCGCGGGTTCCTGGTGGTCAACACGCTGGGCGATCTGGCGCTGCCGGGTGCCAAGGACGT
>JANOAH010000311.1:0-8020 GCA_031411075.1 Erythrobacteraceae bacterium | reverse complement strand
TACGGTTCAGGCCTGCGTGCGACCGAACTGGTGTCGCTGCCGCTCGCCGCGGTGCCGCGCGACGCGCCGCTGCTGACGGTCACCGGCAAGGGTTCGCAGCAGCGTATGGTGCCGGTTTCGAACCGGGCGCGGCAGGCGCTGTCGAAGTGGCTCCTGGTACGGCCCGACGGCAAGTTCCTGTTCCCGTCGCGCGGCAAGCATCTGACGCGGGTGCGCTTGTTCCAGCTGGTCAAGGACCTGGCGGGGCGCGCCGGATTGGACCCCGCCAAAGTCAGCCCGCACGTGCTGCGCCATGCTTTCGCCACCCATTTGCTCGAAGGCGGCGCGGACTTGCGGGTGCTGCAGACGCTGCTTGGCCATGCCGACATCGCCACCACCCAGATCTACACCCACGTCGATGCCGCGCGCCTGGTCGCGCTGGTCAACGAGCGCCATCCCCTTGCGGGCGGCGGCGCGCGAGGCTAGCCCGCTGGCGATGAACGCCTACCTCGATTTCGAGAAGCCCGTCGCCGAGCTCGACGGCCGCATTGCCGATCTGCGCGCCGCCGATGGCGACGATGTCGATATTTCGGGCGAAGTGCGCCGGCTCGAGAAGAAAAGCACCGAGCTGCTCGCCAAGACCTACGCCGACCTCACCCCGTGGCAGAAGACCCAGGTCGCCCGCCATCCGTCGCGGCCGCATTTCATCGACTATGTCGAGCTCGCGTTCGACGAATTCGTGCCGTTGGGCGGTGATCGCTATTTCGGCGACGATCAGGCGATCATGGGCGGATTCGCCTCGCTTGGCGGGCGGCGAGTCATGCTCATCGGACACGAGAAGGGCAGCGATACCGAAAGCCGGATCCGGCACAACTTCGGCATGGGCAAGCCCGAAGGCTATCGCAAGGCGGTGCGGCTGATGGAGCTGGCCGGGCGGTTCGGCCTGCCGGTGGTGACGCTGGTCGATACCTCTGGCGCCTTCCCCGGCGTCGAGGCGGAAGAGCGCGGCCAGGCCGAAGCCATCGCGCGGGCGACCGAAGCGTGCCTGGCGCTGCCGGTGCCGATGGTCGCGGCAATCGTCGGCGAAGGCGGATCGGGCGGGGCAATCGCGTTGGCCAGCGCCGAACGCGTGCTGATGTTCGAGCACGCGGTCTATTCGGTGATCTCGCCCGAAGGCTGCGCCTCGATCCTGTGGCGGACGGCCGAGAAAGCGCCCCAGGCGGCCGAAGCGATGAAGATGACCGCGCAGGACCTGATCGAGCTCGGCGTCATCGACCGGATCGTGCCCGAGCCGGTCGGCGGCGCGCACCGCGATCCGGCGGCGGCAGCAGCGGCACTCGGCACGGCGATCGGCGATGAGCTGGAGGCCCTGGTCGGCAAGTCGGCCAAGCAGTTGCGCCGTCAGCGCGAGGACCGCTTCCTGGCCCTTGGCGGGCCGGCCAAGGGTCGCCGCGCGAAGGTCTGAACCGGGAACAATTGCCCGCAGCCGCGGGTTCCTCCGAAGCAAAAACCAGGCGGCCGCAGCCACTCAACTTTCGGCGCCGTCGCTTCGAGGAGTCTTCCGATGTCAGCCAATCGTTTGAACCGTAACGGGAAGTGGGCGCTGGCCGGGGTCGCCGCCGTCGCCATGATCGCCGCGCCGCTGCAGGCGCAGCAGGCCGGGCAGGGCATCACCCAGTCCGAAGCGCAGCAAGGCGCGCAGTATCATCAGCAGTTCCTCGACGAATTCGGCGGGGCGATGACCGGCGCGACTGCCAGCTATGTCGAGCAGGTGGGCAAGAACATCGCCGTCCAGTCGGGCCTGGCCAATTCGCAGTCGGCGTTCACCGTGACGCTGCTCAACAGTTCGGTCGACAACGCTTTCGCGGTGCCCGGCGGTTACGTTTACGTCACGCGCCAGCTTGTTTCGCTGATGAATAACGAGGCGGAGCTATCGGCCGTGCTCGGGCACGAAGTCGGCCACGTTGCGGCGCGCCATTCGCAGTCGCGCCAGCGCAACGCCACGCGCAATTCGATCCTTGGCGTTCTTGGCTCGGTCCTGTCGGGCGCAATTCTCGGTAACAGCGGCATCGGGCAATTGGGCCAGCGTATCTTTTCGAGCGCGCCGCAGCTGCTGACCGCGAAGTTCTCGCGCAGCCAGGAAACCGAGGCCGACAATCTTGGCATCCGGTATTTGCGCAGCGCCGGATACGATCCGCATGCGATGGCCACCGTGCTACAGAGCCTGGCGATGCAGAATTCGCTCGATGCGCAGCTGCAGGGCCGCGACGCGTCGATCCCGCAGTGGGCTTCGACCCACCCCGATCCCGCCAGCCGCGTTCGCGCCGCGCAGGCGCAGGCCGGCAACGGCACCGGACAGACCAATCGCGATGGGTTCCTCAACAGGGTCGACGGCCTGATCTACGGCGACGATCCGCGCCAGGGCGTGATCGAAGGCAACACCTTCATTCACCCCGACATGCGATTGACCTTCACCGCGCCCAACGGCTTTTACATGGTCAATGGCACCCGCGCGGTGTCGATCAACGGCCAAGGCGGGCAGGCGCAGCTGAGTACCGCGCAGTACAATGGCAATCTCGAGACCTACTTGCGCCAGGTATTCCAGACGATCGGTGGACAGCAGCGCCAGCTGGCGCCGCAATCGGTGCAGCGCACCACGATCAACGGCATTCCGGCGCTGTACGGGGTGGCGCGCGTCAATAATGGCCAGCAGACGGTCGATCTGGCAGTGATGGCATACGAGTTCGGGCCCAATCAGGCGTTCCATTTCGCCGCGATCACGCCCGCGGGCCGGGCCGGGCTGTTCAACCCGATGTTCAATTCGCTGCGCCGGATCAGCGCCAACGAGGCGGCGCAGGTGATTCCGCGCGTGGTCGACGTGGTCACCGCCGCCCGCAACGACACGGTGCAATCGCTGGCGGCTCGGATGGCCTATCCCAATGCCCAGGACGCGCGCTTCAGAGTGCTAAACGGCTTGACGTCCAATGCGCAGGTCGTGCCCGGTCAGCGCTACAAGATCGTCGTGCGCGGCTGACGCGTCGGCGCTGGGCAAAGAAAAAGGGCGGCGGGATTGACCCGCCGCCCTTCTCTTTTCGACGCTTACGCCGATTAGGCGTTGGCGGCCGACAGCTCGTCGCTGACCGTGGTGAAGGTCGCGCTGAGTTCGTTGCCGAGGCTCTGCATCGCGGTGATCGCGGCAACCGCGATCAGGGCGGCGATGAGGCCGTATTCGATGGCGGTGGCGCCCTGCTCGTCACGGAGCAGCTTGGTGAAAAACTTCATGGTCGTCTCCTGGTTGCAGTCTTCGGTACCCGGCTCGACCCCCTGTTTTGAAGATCGAACAACTTACTTCGTAGTCCGGCATTCGTTTAGAAATGCCTAAGGCGTCACATATTGGCTTCGACATTCCGGCGAACGATCGCCCAAATCCCGGTATTTTCATTCGCAACGCCTTCCAGCGCGCTCATGATGGCAATGCCGATGAGCGCGACGATCAGACCGTATTCGATGGCGGTTGCCCCGCGGGTGTCCCGCAGAACCTTCACAAAGAAGCGACGAACCTTCATCACATTCCCCCCGGAACACACAGTCCGATAAGGGGCTTTTCGCAGCCAAGTCCTAACGAAAGGTTGAGAAGGCCTGATGGGTTGAAAAACATTCCGACAACGATCTGGGTGGTGGCGGCGGCGTTGCGCGACGCGGCCGGGCGTCTGCTGCTGCAGCAACGGCCGCCGGACAAGCACCATGGCGGGCTGTGGGAATTTCCCGGCGGCAAAGTGGAAATCGAGGAAATTCCACGGCTTGCGCTACAAAGGGAACTGCTCGAAGAGCTCGGCATAGAGATCGACGCGGCGGCCCTGGCGCCGGCGGCGTTTGTCGAACAGACTTGCGATCCGGGCCGGCCGGCGCTTGTCCTGTTGCTTTACAACGCGCCGCGCTGGCGCGGGGAGCCGCAGGCGCACGAAGGGCAGGCGTTCGGCTGGTTCACCCCGGCCGAGGCCGCCGCTTTGGACCTGGCCCCGCTCGACCGCGCGCTGTTAGCCGCGCTAGGATAATCGCAAGCATTGGCCGCTAAGGGACGGGCGGTGAATTCCGCCGCGCTTCCCCTTCCGTTTGCGTCGATCCCGCGCCGGACCGCGGGCTTGCGCCTCGTGCCTTCGCGGCTCGCAGCGGTGCTCGGCGGCACCCTGATCGTGAGCGGCGCAGCGCTCGGCGCGGTGCTCCTCGCCACCGGCGATTCGCTCGCGGCGGATTTCGCTCCGTTCGCGGCGCTGGCGGCGGCGCTACTCGCGCTGGCGGGCTATTGCCGCTGGCGGCATCATCCCTGGCGGTTGACCGACAGCGCGCTGATCGTCACCGTGGTGACGGTCAGCCTGATGCTGTGCGGGCTGGTGTCGTGCCTGGGCCTGGGGCTGGGTATGCCGCTCGCCGACGGGCTGCTGGCGCGCGGCGATGCCTCGCTCGGTTTCGATGTCGGCCGGGTCACCGCGTTCGTCGCGGCCCGGCCGCCGCTCGGCGACCTGCTGCACACGATCTACAACCTTTCCGGCCTGGGGTGCGTGCTGGTGGTGCTGTGGCCGCTGCTGCGCGGCGACCGGGCCGCGACCTGGCGCGGCGTGACGACGCTGGTCGTCGCAATGCAGCTGACCGCGCTCGTCTCGATAGTTGTACCGGCGCAAGGAGCGATCGTTTCGCTCGATCTCGCCGGTTTGCAGGGCCACGGCCTGCCGCCGGGAGCCGGAATCTATTTCGCCGCCGATTTTGCCCGCTTTCATGGCGCCACCGGACTGGACGTCGGGCTTGGCGATCTGAACGGCGTGGTCTGCTTCCCTTCGTACCACACCGTGATGGCGCTGGTCATCGCGCAGGGCCTGACCAGGACGCGCCTGGCCTGGCCGGCCGTGGGGTGGGGCGCGGTGACGATCGTCTCGACGATCCCGATGGGCGGTCATTGGATGACCGATTTGGCCGGCGGTCTGGCGGTCTGGCTCACCGCGTCGATGCTCGCCGATTGGGCCTGCCGGCCGCTCGCGCCAAAGTGCTTGGCCCAGCGCGCCTAATCTATTGCCAAGCTCCGGACGCCTGCCTATGTGCCGCCCCTCACGCGCGCCCGTAGCTCAGCTGGATAGAGCACCAGACTACGAATCTGGGGGTCGGAGGTTCGAATCCTTCCGGGCGCGCCAAAATGCTAAGGGCGCCCCGTTAGGGGCGCTCTTCGCGTTTTGACGGGTCACGGACGGTTGGAACATTCGGAGCCGGAGCGCCGCAGGCGCGGAGACGTGCGGAGCGAAGCGGAGCACAATCCTTCCGGGCGCGTCGCGCCGCTAGGACGACCTAAGCGGCGACAGGGTCTGCGGCAGGTGCCGCTGCCCGCGCCGCCCCCATCGCCACCGCCAGCCGCCCCGCGATCGCCCACAGCGCCAACGTCAGCGCGCTCGAGACGTAGCCATCGAGCGCATAGTGCGGCCCCAGGTGCACCGAGCCGATCAGAATCGCCGCGTAAAATGTCCGTCCGGCCACCGCGAACCCGCGTGATAGCCGCGCCATCGACAGCGCCACCAGCATCGCCATTGCCACGTGCATCGAAGGCATGGCCGAAATCCCGGCGCCGAGGCCATTGTCGTCACGCGCGGCGGCGGCGAGCAGGAAATCCTGCGCGCGCAGGATGAACACCGGGTACTGGTCGTTGGCGGCGCGCAGGTATTCCATCTGCGCGTCGAAGCGGTGATCGCCGAGCAGCGGACCCGCGAAGCACGGCCCGACCGAGGCGAACAGCGTCGCCAGCAGCACCCCGCCGAGGGTCCAGGTGGCGAAATAGGTGATGAAGTACTGCGCCCGCAGCGTGCGGTCGCCGGCGAGGAAGCAGAAATAGGTGCTGGCGGCGTAGATCACGAAGAACCACGCCAGGTACACGCCCGAGAGCGCCGAAGTGACGAGCGGATAGCCGAGCACCGGCTGCAGCAGCCGCCACGGATCCTGCCCATGCAACGCATGATCGGCGGCGATGATCGCCGCATCCCAAGTGAATTCGTGGAACAGCGGTATGGCGCTCTTCATCGCCGAGAACACCGGCATGAACACGATCAGCGCGGCAAACATCGGCAGGCCGGCGAGCAGGCGTCCGGCACCGCCCGCGGCAAACTTTTCGCGCAGATAGCGCAGCGGGCTGTCGGGCCGGTCGCGGCGGAACCGGGCGATCAGCACGACCACGCCAAGCACCGCGAGCACGGTCAGGTAGATCAGCAGATTGCTGCGATAGGAGGCGGGTTGCAGCCCATCGATGTGGTGCGCGGCGAGCAGGATCACCAGCACCGCCCAGACGCAGGCCGCGGCGGCAAGGATCGGAAAATCGGTGTCGAGCCCGCGCCGTAAATCCCTCGCCAGTCGCTTCACGCGCGTTCCCCGCAACTTCGCTGGTCCGGTCGGTAGTCGGGCAATGGTTAAGATCGATGAAACAGGTGGTCCGGCACGGAACCGGCGGGCGTGTGTGCGGTTGCGAAGGAAAGCCACTTTTGGGGACTTCGACCGTGAGCCAGGATATTTTTGACCGCCTCAAGCAAGACCACGATCTCCACCGCGACCTGCTCGCTCAGATTGCCAAAACGCACGGTGAAAGCGACGAACGCAAGACGCTGTTCGAACGCTTTACCAAAGAGGCCAAGGGCCACGCCGCGGCCGAGGAACAGGCGCTCTATTCGACGATGATGCGCAAGCCCCCGACCACCTCGGAAACCCGGCATTCGGTGTCCGAGCATCACGAGATCGAGGAAATGCTCAACGATCTCGCCGCCACCGATATGACCACCGGCGCCTGGTTGATCAAATTCAAGGACTTGGACGAACGGTATCGCCACCACATCGGCGAAGAGGAAGACGAGCACTTCCCAGACTTCGCCAAGCACCTTACCGACGAGGATCAGGTGTACATGCGCAGCGTGTTCGAGCGGCGTAAGCGCGAAGAAAAGGCGGCGGCCGAAGTGACCCCCGAGAAGATGGAAGAAGGCAAGGAGTAGGCGACCTGGACGGAGGGGCAAAAACCGACATCGACGCCAGCGACTGCGACGACACGTCGGTAGAGCCGAGCGTGTGGCGCTATGCGATGGCGTCGCGCGTGCGCGTGATCGTCGATGCCGAGGACTATTTCGCGCTGATGCAGCAGGCGATGGCCAAGGCGCAGCGCCGGATCCTGCTGATCGCCTGGGACTTCGACACTCGCATCCAACTCGCTCACGTCCCCCGCCGGTCAACCCGCAGAGAGCGCCGCCGGACGTCGCCGGTGCGGTTGGGCAGCTTCATCTTGTGGGTCCGCCGGCATCAGCCCGATGTCGAGGTGCTGATCCTCAAGTGGAGCGTCGGCTTCTTCAAATTCTTCGGCCGCGGCACGATGCTGCTCGATATCGTGCGTTGGATGCGCCATCGCCGCATCAAGTTCAAATTCGACACCGCCCACCCGCTCGGCTGCAGCCATCACCAGAAGATCGTGGTGATCGACGATCAGGTGGCGATCTGCGGCGGCATCGACATGACCAGCGAACGCTGGGACACGCGCGAGCATCGCCAGAACGACCCCGGCCGCAAGACGCCCAACGGCAAGCCCTATTGCCCGTGGCATGATGCAACGATGCTGCTCGAGGGCGATGTCGCCGCCGCGCTCGGCGATCTCGGCCGTGATCGCTGGAAACGCGCCGGCGGCAAGCCGCTCAAGCCGGTCGACATGCCCTGCGAAAGCGCCTGGCCCGATGACCTGGAGCCGCAATTCCGCGATGTCGAAGTGGGCATCGCCCGCACCCGCGCCGCCTATCGCGACGACCCGGGGGTCGACGAGATTTCCCAGTTGTTCAAGGCGCACATCGCCCGCGCCAAGCGGTTCATTTACGCGGAAAGCCAGTATTTCGCCTCGCGCGTGGTGGCCGAGGCGATCGCCAAGCGGCTGGCTCAGCCCGACCCGCCGGAGATTGTGGTGGTCCATGCCGAACATGCCGACGGGTTTGTCGAGCAGGCGGCGATGGACACCGCCCGCGTGCGGCTGATCGAGGAATTG
>JANOAH010000310.1:0-4981 GCA_031411075.1 Erythrobacteraceae bacterium | reverse complement strand
AGCTCTTACGCACTCTGTATCGGCCCACGTCGACGCCAAGCATCAGCCGGCTGCACGATACTTCGGGCCTGCGAGTGGTGTTTGCGAACGAGTTGGAGCGCGCCCGATTTGCACGCGCTTTTGAAGATGCGCGGCACCGCGACGTAAAGGAATCCGACTTCATCCTGACCGCAATCTACGACGATCAAGCAGCGGCTGAAAGAGTGCTGTCTTCGTTGATCGAAGCGGGGATCTCGAACAGCGCCATATCGATGGTCTGGCGCGCCAGCCAGTTTCTAGACCTCGATTACCGGCCACAGCCTGGTCATGGAATGGCACAGGTTGCAGGTGCGGTTGCCGGCAGCGGGGTCGCGGGCGCGGCGCTGGGTGTGGCGGTTCTTTTCCTTCCGGGTTTCGGAGCGTTGGCAGCCGCAGGTGCGATCGCGGGATCGGCAGTAACCTCCCTCGCCACGTTAGGCGGAGTGATCGGCGCAACGAGCGGTGCGATTGCAAAGGTTTTGACGGACGCCGATGTCGAAGGCGTCGCCGCGCGGCAATATGCGGAATACATCAGGCGTGGTCGAGTGTTCCTGTGCGTCGACACCGATGGTGACGAGAATCTGCGAGCCGCGGCGTGGCAATGCCTTGGATAGCTGGAGAGCGAACTGTGGCAGGCCCCATGGTTGTCAGCGCGCCGCGGCACCAATCGCGACAACGAATCGCGGCAAATTAGGCGGATAGCCCGCAAACCTTGCACTGTTGCTTTCTTACCTCGTTAACCACTTTTATCAACCTCCTGTTAACGTAAATAATTGTTAGTCTTGGTTAAAATGCGGTAAACATTTTTCGTTTGACCCCCGTGGTCGCGAAGAGGAAAATTTGCCTCGTTCCTCAGGGGACGTGTCGGGCGAGCAGAGCCACAACAGGCTCAGCCCGATCGAGAGCTAGAGGTCGCACAGTTCTATTGTTCCCTGGGGAGCGGGTGAACCGGAAATAGAAGCCGGAACCTTCGCATCGGACACGCACGGGTATGGCGTGCGGAACAGTGGGGTAGTTGCAATGAAGACCTTGATCAAAAACTTCCTTCGCGATGAATCCGGCGCTTCGGCGGCGGAATATGCTCTGATCCTCGCCGTTGTCGGCGTGGTGATCGCCGGTGCTGGCATGATGCTGGCAAACGAGATCGAAGATTCGCTGCAGGCGACCGGCGAGCGCCTGGAGGACTGCTCGGAAGCTGCTGGCGGCACGACCAACACCGGTTGCCCCGTCGGAACTGAGCTCGACTAATTGACCCTGTGCCCGCCCCGGCTGTCAGGCCGGGGCGGAATTTTTTGGGCGTAAGTCGAACGGGGGCACCGTGAACCATCGCAACTTAATGGTCCTGGGCGCAGCCTTGGTCGTCGCGGCGTTTGTCGTCTTCCTGCTCAATTCGTATCTTTCGGGATACGAAGAACGGGCCGAGACCCAGGCGCGTGCGCAGCAGTTGCAGCGCATTGTCGTAGCGTCGCAGCCGCTCGAATTCGGGCAGGCCCTGACCAGCGAAAATCTTCGCCTTGCCAACTTCCCGGCTTCGTCCGTGCCGCAAGGGGCGTTCCACTCGCTCGCGGACGTCCTGCGCGGCGGACGGGTCGCGCTGCGCCCGATCGTCGCAGGCGAGCCCGTGCTGGCGGACAAGGTCAGCGGCGCCGATGGACGTGCCGTGCTGGCCGCCAACCTCGCCGATGGCATGCGCGCGGTCGCCATTCCCGTAAACGAAGTGTCGAGTGTGGCCGGGTTTGCCCGGCCTGGCGATACTGTTGACGTGTTGTTGACACGGCAGATTCCCGGCGATGGCGCCGGCGGCCAGGACCAGATGACCGACGTGATCCTCGAACGGGTCAAGCTGCTGGCGATCGATCAGGTCGCCAACGAACAGGATACGCAGCCCAAGGTGGGCAGCACGGCGGTGGTCGAGGTCGATATCTATTCGGCGCAGAAGCTGGTCCTGGCGCAAAAGCTCGGGACGCTCAGCCTAGCGCTGCGCAACGTCGAAAATCAGACGCCCGCGGTCGCCGGCACGGTCACGGCGAGAGACCTCGGCGCGGGCGGCATGGTTCGGCCGATCCGGGCGCGCGCAGCGGCCGTGGCGGCGGCTGCGCCGACACCGCAAATCTTCGCCCAACCGGCGGCAGCGCGCCCAGCGGCAGTAGCACCGGCAAGGCCAATGGGTCCGACGATGTCGATCGTCCGCGGGGTCGAACAGACCGAAGAACCGGTCGGCCGGTTGGGGGGATCACGGTGATGTTTTGCAGGTTTGCCATGGCCACCGCGCTGGCGCTCGCAACAGTCCCATCGGCCCCCGTTGCCGCGCAGGCGGGCGGTATCCATGCGGGCGAGCTCGAAGTGCCTGTCAACAAGAGCCAGGTCGTCACCGCCGACCGGCCGATCGACCGGGCGATGGTCGGCAATGCCGCGATCGCCGACGTGGTGCCGATCTCGGACAGCTCTGTTTACGTCCTGGGCAAGAGCATGGGGACGACCAGCCTGACGCTGTACGACCGCAGCAATCGCGTGATCGCGGTGATGGACGTTCTCGTCGGACCGGATGTCGAGGGCCTGCGCGGTCAGCTCGATCGGCTCGTCCCGGGCGAGGAGATTTCGGCCTCGATCTCGAATGGGTCAATCGTCCTGTCGGGCATGGTCAGCGATGCCGGGGCGGCTGACCGCGCCGCGCGGATTGCCGCGGCCTATGCCGAAGACAAGGTTGTCAACCTGATCACTGTCGGCGGCAGCCAGCAGGTGATGCTCGAAGTGCGCTTTGCCGAGGTCAATCGGCAGATCGGCGATCAGCTCAGCGTCAGCGGCTTCGGCCTCTCGGGCGACCGCGATTTCCGTGCCGCTGTCGGCAACGGCGCGTCGCTCACCGCCGACCCTGACACGGGTGACGGCGTGTTCAACATCGGCCAAATCGTCGATTCCTTCGGTGTGTTCGGCGCCTTGCTGCAGCTTGGCGACGTCAGCATCGATGCGTTCCTCGACACGCTCGAGCGGCGCGGCATGTCGCGCACCTTGGCCGAGCCGACGCTCGTCGCGCTGTCGGGTGAAAAGGCGTCGTTCCTCGCCGGCGGGGAATTCCCGATTCCCGTTTCGCAGACCGGCACCAACGGCGGCGGCAACGCCATCACGATCGAATTCAAACCGTTCGGCGTAAGCCTCGGCTTCACGCCCACGGTGCTGGGCGGCAACGTGATCAATCTGGTGGTCGAACCTGAAGTCAGTTCGATCGACCCTTCGGCGTCGATCACGGTGAACGGGCTGGTAGTCCCGGGCCTGCAGACGCGCCGCGCCAGCACCACGCTCGAAGTGCGCGACGGCGAAAGCTTCGCCATCGCCGGGCTGCTGCGCGACGATACGACCACCTCGGTCAATCAGCTCCCGCTGCTGGGCTCGCTGCCGATTATCGGTTCGCTGTTTCGCTCGACCAGTTACCAGAAGGGCGAGACCGAATTGCTGATCGTGGTCACGCCGCGCTTGGTGCGGCCTATCCGCCCCGACCAGGTGCGCCTGCCGACCGATCGCGTCCAGGCGCCGTCCGCGGCCGACCTGCTGCTCAACGGGACCGACTACAAACCGCAAGAGCTGCCGCCGGCAGGGGCTCCGGCGGAAGGAGAACCAGGCTATGAATTCTAGGTCTCTGCTATCGACCATGGCGCTCGCGATCGCGCTCGCGGGTTGCGCGACGCCGCCGCTGGCCGATGCGACCGCGTCCGAATTCGGCGATGCCAATCGTGCCACTTATGCGGCGATGATCGTCAACCCCGACCCGCATTACGACGCGCCGATGACAACCAGTGGCGAACAGGCGGCGGCCGCTGCGGACCGCGTCCGTAAAGGCACCGTCAAGCAACCCGATTCCATTCGCACCACCTCCGGAACCGGCGGTGGCAGTGGTGGTGGAAATTGAGCGCGGTGAGTTGGGATGAGCGACCATGCTATTTCCTGACCAGGCCTTTTGGAGCGACGAGCGCGGCGCGGTAGCCGCCAGCTACGCGATCATACTGCCCATGTTGGTGGTCGTCGCGGGCGTGGGCCTGGACTATGCCCGCATGGCGGGGATGGACACCGAACTGCAGAACGCCGCCGACCAGGCCGCGCTGGCCGGGGTGACGCAGCTCGACGGTTCCACCGGCGCCTGTCAGCGCGCGGCCAATGCAGCGCGGAACTTCGTGCGAAACGCCAGCCTGCTGGCCGACGACCAGAACTTCGTCACGCTTCCCGCGGCAACGGTCGGCAGCACCTGCGCCGGTGGGAATGCGCAAGGTTACTGGTTCTGGCAGGACGAGAACCGGGCCACGCCGGCAACCTCCGACGCGAATGCCGCATTCATCGAAGTCCAGGTCCAGCCCAAGACCGTGACGTTCGCTCTGACGCCGGTCGCCACCGCCATGTTCGGTGAGACGCTGTCGGCCGAGGCGATGGCCGGAATGTCCTCGGCGGCGTGCAAGGTGCCGCCGGTGATGATGTGCAATCCGGTGGAGCCGGTGGGCAATCTCAACACCGAACTCGTGTTCAGTGCCGATTCCTTCAAGGGCGTCGGCGTCCGGCTGGTGGCGAACGACGCCTACACGCCCGGTTCGTTCGGATTTCTCGAAACCGGCTATGGGAGCGGGGCGAATAACCTCCTCGCCGCGCTCGGCTGGTCCTCGCCACCCGGAGAATGCGTGTCGACCACCGGCGTCGAAATCAAGAACGGCATGAGCGCCAGCGTGATGGACGGCATCAACACGCGCTTCGACATGCCAGGCAGCAACAGCTGCCCCTCGATCGGCGGTGTCGCCGGGGCGTGTCCGCCATCGGTCAATACGCGCAAGGACCTAGTGCGCGGCAACAGTTGCAACGGCGCCAATGCGTGGAGCGAAAACCAGTCCAACAGCGGCAATTACCAGCAACGAAGTTATCGCCCGACGGCCTACGGCGCCTATCCTTTGTCCACCACGCCGCAGATCATGGGCCATCCGCGCGA
>JANOAH010000309.1:0-5846 GCA_031411075.1 Erythrobacteraceae bacterium | reverse complement strand
ATCGATGCCGCGCTGGGCGCAGCGGTCACGGTGGTCAACGTTGGTGCCGGAGCCGGTAATTACGAGCCGGCGACGCGCTCGGTCACCGCGGTGGAACCCTCCGCCGAAATGATCGCCCAGCGTCCGCCCGGCGCGGCGCCGGCGGTGCAGGCGTGCGCGGAAACCCTGCCCTTTGCCGACGACAGCTTCGATGCGGCGATGGCCGTGCTGACCGTGCATCACTGGCAGGATCAACCCGCGGGCCTAGCGGAAATGCGCCGGGTGTCGCGGGGGCCGGTCGTGATCGCCACTTTCGATCCGGACCATCCCGGTATGTGGCTGTGCGATTATCTGCCCCAGCTGCGCGAACTCGATGCCGAAGTGATGCCGCCTCTTGATGCCTACCGCCGCCACCTCGGCGAAGTGCGGATCGAGCCGCTGCCGATCCCGCACGATTGCCGCGATGGCTTCCTCTACGCCTATTGGCGCCGTCCCGAAGCCTATCTCGACCCGGGCTTGCGCGCCGGTAGCTCGTCGTTCCACTTGCTCGACGACGTCGATGAAGGCCTGACCCGGCTGGCGAGCGACCTGGCTGATGGCACCTGGCACCGCCGCTATGGTCACCTGCTGGGGCTCGACAGCTTCGACGCGGGTTACCGGCTGGTAAGGGCGCCGCCGAAATGAACGGCCCGCTCGAATGGATCGCCGCTTTCGGCACGATGATCGCCGCCGCGATGATCGCGGCGGACAAGGGCCGGCGGGTGACCGGGTGGGGCTTCGTGCTGTTCTGCGCGGTGTCGGTGATCTGGATCGTGTCGGGCCTGACCGGCGGGGCGATTCCGATCGCGGCGATGAACGCGATCCTGCTGGCGATCAACGCTTGGGGCGTGTGGCAATTCCTGCTTAGCGCCAAGAACCGCAAGGTGCTCGAACGGCTCGAGCCGCTCGCCGAGAAGATCGAGCGGGAGGTCGAGGCGGAGGAAAAGGCGCCCTAGCGCCCGAAGCAGGCGGCGCCAGGATAGACCGCCCTCGCCCCCAGTTCTTCCTCGATGCGGATCAGTTGGTTGTATTTGGCCAGCCGGTCCGAACGGGCCAGGCTGCCGGTCTTGATCTGACCGACACCGGTGGCGACGGCGAGATCGGCGATGGTGGCGTCCTCGGTCTCGCCCGAACGGTGGCTCATCACCGCGGTATAGCCGGCGGCGTGGGCGAGGCGGATCGCCTCGAGCGTTTCGGTCAGCGTGCCGATCTGGTTGACCTTGACCAGCAGCGAATTGGCCAGCCCTTTCTCGATGCCCATGGTCAGCCGCACCGGGTTGGTCACGAACAAGTCGTCGCCGACCAGCTGGACTTTGTCGCCGATGCCGTCGGTGAGCGCCTTCCAGCCTTCGAAATCGTCTTCGGCCATGCCGTCCTCGATTGAGCGGATCGGATAGCGGGCGACGAGATCGGCGTAGTAGCCGGCCATTTCCGCCGGGGTCAGTACCTTGCCTTCGGCACTGATGTGGTAGTGCCCGTCGCGGAAGAATTCGGTGCTGGCGGGGTCGAGCGCGATCGCCACCTGCTCGCCTGGGCGGTATCCGGCGGCCTCGATCGAGGCCATGATGAAATCGAGCGCGTCGGTGGTGTTGGCGAGGTTCGGGGCGAACCCGCCCTCGTCCCCCACCGCGGTCGAATGGCCGGCATCGTGCAGGCGCTTCTTGAGCGTGTGGAAGATCTCCGAGCCCCAGCGCACCGCTTCGGCCAGGCTCGGCGCGCCGATCGGCATGACCATGAATTCCTGGAAATCGATCGGGTTGTCGGCATGTTCGCCGCCATTGATGATGTTCATCATCGGCACCGGCAGGACATGCGCATCGGGCCCGCCGACCGCGGCATAGAGCGGCAGGCCCCGAGCGGCCGCCGCCGCTTTGGCCACCGCCAGGCTGACCCCGAGCAGGGCGTTGGCGCCCAGCCGGCCCTTGTTGGGCGTGCCATCGAGCGCGATCATCGCCGCGTCGATCGCGGCCTGGCCCTCCGCCTCAGCCCCGGCGAGCGCGGCGGCGATTTCGCCATTGACCGCCGCCACGGCTTTCGTCACGCCCTTGCCGAGATAGCGCTCCGGGTCGCCATCGCGCAGCTCGACCGCCTCGTGCGCTCCGGTCGAGGCGCCCGAAGGCACCGCGGCGCGGCCGAAGCTGCCGTCGACGAGGCGGGCGTCGACCTCGACCGTCGGATTGCCGCGGCTGTCGAGAATCTCGCGGGCGCGGAGCGAGGCGATAGCGGTCATCAGTAGCGCTCCATGGCGGGCGGGTTCGGGCGGGTGTTGTAATTCGATAACACACACCCACTTCGAGTGCGCCGCCGCCTCTTAGCGGTGGAACCGAGCGGTGCAACCCGCGTTGAATTTGCGCGATTGAGCGGCCCTGTGTACGCCTCCATGAGACGGAGTCGCGCCGGGTCAACGGAAAGGGATACCATGGCCGATACCACCCCCACCTCTGCTGCCAAGCCGGCCGCCGCGCGCAAAGCCCGCGCCAAGGCCAAGCCGCGGGCCAAAGCCGCGACCACCGCGGCCCCAAAGCCCGCCAAGCGCAAGGCGCGCGCGCCCAAGAGCAATACCGCGGTCGCCAAGTCGCGTTTCAACGCCGCGTTGGACGAAGCGCGCGCTGGGGCCGCCGCGCTGGGCGCCGAAGCGAGGCAGCGCGCCGGGCTCTATCGCGATCAGGCGACCACCCGCGGTGGTGACTGGGCAGGCGAAGCCAAGACCATGGCCAGCGACCTGGCGCGCGATGGCAAGGCCAAGGCCGGGCAGCTCGCCCGCGAGGGGAAGACCGCGGCCAGTGGCGCCCTTGCCAGCCTGGGCAAGACCGTGGGCGATAACGCCGGCGTGATCGACGACAACCTCGGCAAGCCCTATGGCGATTACGCCCGGTCCGCTTCGCAATCGCTGCACCGCACCGCCACTGCGCTCGACAACAAGAGCGTCGAGGAACTGGGCGAAGACGCGCGCGAAATGGTCCGCAAAAGCCCGGCCGCCGCGGTCGGTCTCGCCGCGCTCGCCGGCTTCTTTCTCGCCCGCCTCTTTCGGCGGTGACCCCGCCGGAGGATGAGCGCATCGCCCCGCCGGTGCGGGACGATGCGGCCATACCGGAATTTCTCGAGCCTGGTCTCCACCCCGATGGCGACCAGGCCGAGCTGCGTTCGCTGCGCGACGACGTCGAAGCGCTGATCGACGACGGCAAGACCTACCTCGAAGCCGAACTGCTGTTTCAGCGCAGCCGCGCCGCGTTTGTTGCCGACCGCGCCAAGGACGCGGTGCTGTTCGCCGCGCTCGGCATCGCCCTCGGCGGGCTGGCGCTGATCGGGCTGACCGTCGGCCTGATCATCGCGCTGACCCCGTGGCTGACCGCGTGGGGCGCGAGCGCGGTGGTGGTGGCGCTGCTGATGCTCGGCGCGGCGCTGGCGCTCGGCGCGGCGAAGCGGCGCTGGAAACGGCTGATGCTGGCGATCGAACCCGAGCCGCGCGCATGAGCGATCGCGAACGCCTGCTGGGCGAAGACCGCGCCACTCGCGATGCGGCGCTGGCGCTGTTCAAGGCCGACCTCGCCATGGTCCGCGCCGATCTGGCCGCCAAGGGCGTTGGCGCGCGGATCGTCTCGCGCATCGGTGAAGGGGCGGCTGAAACGCTCGACGAAGTCGTCGACTATGCCGAGGACAACAAGGGCAAGGTCGCTGCGGCGCTGGCCGCGCTGGTGCTGTGGTTCGCGCGTGGGCCGATCGTCGACTGGATCGAGCGCCTGGTGGGCGACGAGGACGACGCGGAACCGGGCGACGCTGCCGACCGTTGCGATCAAGACTGATTCCAGGAGGATACCATGACTCAAGCCAAGCGCACCGCCGTCCGCAAGAAAGTCGCCGCCGGACAGGCGCGCAACCAGGATCGCGGCCGCACCACGGTGTTCGACCGCGCCGGCGAACGCGCGATCGAGGCCAAGGACAGCTTCACCGAATTCGCCAAGGCGCATCCGCTCGCCACGCTCGCTGGCGGCGTCGCCCTCGGCGTGTTGGTGGCGGGGCTATTCAAAGGCCCGCGCCGGGCGGCAATACGTGGCGGGACAAAGGCCGCGGGCCTCGCCGCGATCGGCGCCGAACTCGCATTCGGCTATGCCCAGCAAGCGATGGAAGCGGCGAGCGAAGCCGGCAAGGCCGGTGCCAAGCGGTTCGACGGCTTGGGCGATACCGCGCGCGACCTTGGCCGCGATGCCGCCGATCGCGCCGGCGACGTGAGCGACGTGGCGCTCAGCACCGCCCGCTCGGCCGGCAAGAAGCTCAGCCAGGCGATCCGCGCCCGGATCAATTGACCTTCGCCCAGCTTCGCGTCAGGGACGGCGCGAACCGGCGAAAGGCGAACGATGGCAAAGCAACTGCTGCATCTGGTGATGGGCGGCCGCGTGGTCGATCCCGGCGGTGTCGAGTTCCAGGATCTCAACGCGGTGCACATCGTCGGCATCTTCCCGAGCTATGCTGAGGCTGAAGAAGCCTGGCGCGCCCATGCGCAGCGCACGGTGGACGACGCCGAGATGAAGTATGTGATCGTGCATTTGCACCGGTTGTTGGAGCCGGAGCTGCCGGGGGCCTAACGCCTCAGATAAACTCGATCTTCTTCACCTGATAAAACCGGTCGCCGCTCGGCACGGTCACTTCGACTTCTTCGCCGACCTGCTTGCCGATCAGCGCGCGGCCGAGCGGGCTGTCGTAGCTGATGCGGCCCTGGCGGGCGTCGGCTTCGGTCATGCCGACGATCTGATAGCGCTGCGGCTTGTCGTCGTCGTCGAGCACGGTCACTGTGGCGCCGAACACGATGCGATCGCCCGACAGCGTCGCCGGGTCGATGATCTGCGCGCGGCTGACCCGGTCCTCGATCTCGCCGATCATCGCCTCGACGTGCCCCTGTCGCTCTTTCGCGGCATGGTACTCGGCATTTTCCGACAAGTCGCCGTGCGCGCGCGCTTCTTCGATCGCCTCGACGATCCGCGGCCGTTCGAGCCGCAAGGCCTGCAGGTCCGCGGTCAGCTTCTCGTAGCCTTCCGCCAGCATCGGTACGCGTTCCATCGGCTTGCCCTGTCTGCTCTGGCGCCCCGCCACAAGAACCCTGATCCGTCCAGCCGGCCGGCTCTCACGCGTTCAAATGTCGGGGGGTGGGTTGGTCTTGTCAGCTATAATAGTCTTGCAACGACCTCACATCAAGGTCGCTGACCTTGACCGCGGCAATCGCCTGCGCCGTGGCCGTCGAAGCTGCGGCGGTGGTGTAATACGGCACCTTCAACCGCAGCGCGCTGGCGCGGATCGACTGGCTGTCCTTGTGGCTTTGCCAGCCTTCGGTGGTGTTGAAGATCAGCGCGATCGACCCGTCGATAATCCGATCGACGATGTGCGGGCGCCCTTCGGCCACTTTGTTGACCCGCTCTACCGGCACGCCCGCTTCGGCCAGGTAGCGTTCGGTGCCGCTGGTGGCGACAACCTTGAAGCCGAGCTCGACCAGCTGCTTTACGGGCGCCAGGATCTGCGCCTTGTCGCTGTCCTTGACCGAGACGAACAGCGTCCCGCCTTCGGGCAGAACGGTCCCCTCACCGAGTTGCGACTTGATGTAAGCGGTGGGGAAATCCTTATCGATGCCCATCACTTCGCCGGTGCTCTTCATTTCTGGTGTCAGCACCGGATCGGCCCCGGGGAAGCGTGCGAATGGGAACACCGCTTCCTTCACCGTCATGTAGTCGATCCGCCAGTCGACCGCCGGCAGGTCGGCAAGCTTTTCGCCGGCCATGATCCGCGCGGCGATCTTGGCGATGGGCTGGCCGATCGCCTTGGCGACGAACGGCACCGTG
>JANOAH010000308.1:0-2741 GCA_031411075.1 Erythrobacteraceae bacterium | reverse complement strand
CACGACGACGTCACCAGCGCGCTGATCTTCGCCAACCGCAAGACCACGGTGCGCGAGCTCAACAAGAACCTGCGCCAGAATGGCTTTCGCTCGGGCGAGATTCATGGCGACATGGACCAGTCGAGCCGCATCGCCGAACTCGACCGGTTCAAGAGCGGCGAGGTCAATATCCTCGTCGCCTCCGACGTCGCGGCCCGGGGGCTCGACATCAAGGGCGTCAGCCACGTGTTCAACTATGACACCCCGTGGCATCCCGACGACTACGTTCACCGCATCGGCCGCACCGGCCGTGCCGGGGCCAAGGGCAAGGCGTTCACCCTGGTGACGCCCGAAGATGCCGAAGCGATCGCCAATGTCGAGAAGCTGACCGGGATTTCGCTGCCAATCTTCGCCATCGGGCAGGGTGAGCCGACGTCAGCCGAACCAGGCGCCGAGCCGCGCGAACCCGCGCGCCGCGAAGCGCGCCCGCGGGCCGAACCGCCACGCCGCGAACGGGCCGAAAAGGCGCCGGACAAGCCGGTCACCGCGGCCAAGACGCCGCGGCCCGAACCGCGCCAGCCGCCCAGTGCGCCCGCCGCGCCCGCCGCTGATGCCGACGACGACGGTACCTGGAACGGCCCGGTACCCGGTTTTCTCGGCCAATCCGCGCTCTGAACGGTACCGCCCGGTCAATGCCGGCCGGGCGCTCTTTGTTGCAACGGCTGATCGCCGGATCGGATGTTCGCCGCACGCGGTTGCATGATCGGACCGGTGCGCGCGTACCGTTCGGCCGCTTGCTGCGCCATGGCCCTCGTGCGGTGGGCGGCGCGATATTGCGCGTTATGGCCGGCTACCGGCCCGCCCTGCCGTGGATTTCATACGACGCGCAGCGCTTGCTGGCGCGGCGCCTTGGCCCTGCCACGCGCGTGCTCGAATTCGGACCGGGCCTGTCGACCCTGTGGTTCGCCCGCCGAGCCGGTAGCGTGGTATCGATCGAGCACAATCCGCACTGGTTCGCCAAGGTTGCGCAGCGGCTCGGCCCGCTCTGCAATGTCGAACATCGGCTGGCCGAACAGCACGACGATTACATCGCGCTGCCGCCCGAGGCGCGCTTTGACCTGATCGTGATAGATGGGCCGTGGCGGCTCAGTTGCGCGTTGGCCACGGTGCGGCACCTGGCGCCGGGCGGCGCGATCTATCTCGACAACAGCGACAAGTTTGTCGACGCGGCGCAACTGCTGCGCGATTTCGCTGCCAAGCGCGGACTGCCCGCGCGTGAATTCATCGACTTCGCCCCGACGCAGGCCTTCGTCCAGCGCGGCTTGCTGATCGGTTAGCCGCTCACGCCGGCGTGACGAAGCTGTCGATCACGCGTTTGCGTCCCGCTTGTTCGAACTCGATCTCGAGCTTGTTGCCGTCCTGGCCGAGCACCTCGCCATAGCCGAACTTGTCGTGGAACACGCGTGCGCCCACGGCGATGTCGCCGCGTGGCTTGGCGGCGAAGCTGGCGGCGCTGCGGCTTGGTTCGGGCAGGCGTTTGGGCGACGGATCGTACCCGGTGGCGACCGCGCGCTGCCAGCCGGGGCCGCGGCTCATCACCCGCGAGGGATGCTGGCGCGCGACGTTGGCGAACGGGTCTTCGACTTCGGTCCAGTTGGCACGCCATAGCGACGCGCCGCCGGTCATCGAGGTTTCGCTTTCGACGTGTTCGGCAGGTAGCTCGGCGATGAAGCGGCTGGGGATCGAGCTTGACCAGGTACCGTAGATTCGCCGGTTGGCGGCATGGAGGATGGTGCAGCGCCGCCGAGCGCGGGTGATCGCGACATAGGCCAGCCGCCGCTCTTCCTCGAGGCTGGCGAGCCCGCCTTCGTCGAGCGCGCGCTGGCTCGGGAATACGCCTTCTTCCCAGCCGGGCAGGTAAAGGTAATCGAACTCGAGCCCCTTCGCGGCGTGGATGGTCATGATGGTAACCTTCTCGGTGTCGTCGGCGGCGTCGTTGTCCATCACCAGGCTGACGTGTTCGAGGAAATCGCCGAGCGTCTCGTATTCTTCCATCGCGCGGGCCAGTTCGACCAGGTTGTCCTGCCGCCCGGCGCTTTCGGCGGTACGCTCGGAGGCCAGCATCGCGGTGTAGCCGCTGTCGTCGAGCACGGTGCGCAGCAACTCGGATGGGGTGACGGCGGGCTCCGTCTCACGCCAGCGCAGGAAGTTTGCCATCAGGTTGGCGACGGTGGCGCGGCTGCGGGCGGGCAATTCGTCGCTGTCGGCCAGTTGCAGCGCCGCGGCGGCGAGCGGCAGCCCGGTGGCGCGGGCATGGCGGTGCATGGTTTCGAGCGCTTTTGCCCCGAGCCCGCGCTTGGGCTGGTTGTGGATGCGCTCGAACGCCAGGTCGTCGGCGGGCTGGGCGATCAGCCGGAGGTAGGCCAGCGCATCGCGGATTTCGGCGCGCTCGTAGAAGCGGAAGCCGCCGACGATACGGTAGTTGAGCCCGATCTGGATGAAGCGGTCTTCGAACTCGCGCGTCTGGTACTGCGCGCGGACCAGGATCGCGACCTGTTCGAGCGCCGCCCCTTCGCGTTCGACCCGTTCGATCTCCTCGCCCACCCGGCGCGCTTCCTCGGGCGCGTCCCACACCCCGATCACCCGCACCTTCTGGCCTTCGGGCAGCTCGGTCCACAGCGTCTTGCCAAGCCGTCCGCTGTTGGCGGCGATCAGCCCCGAAGCGGCGGCGAGGATCTGCGGGGTGGAGCGATAGTTTTGCT
>JANOAH010000307.1:0-9736 GCA_031411075.1 Erythrobacteraceae bacterium | reverse complement strand
GCGCCGGGCCGGGTCTACCGCTCCGACAGCGACGCCACCCACACCCCGATGTTCCATCAGGTCGAAGGGCTGGTGATCGACCGCGACATCCATCTCGGCCACCTCAAGTGGACGCTCGAAACGTTCTTCAAGGCGTTCTTCGAGCGCGACGATATCGTCCTGCGTTTGAGGCCGAGCTACTTCCCGTTCACCGAGCCCTCGGTCGAATTCGACGTCGGTTATGAAAAGACCGCGACGCGCCGCGTGGTCGGCGGGCACGGTGATGCGCCTGGGCATGCGTGGATGGAATTGGGCGGCAGCGGCATGGTCAACCGCCGCGTGCTCGAACACGCCGGGGTCGATCCCGAGCAATGGCAGGGCTTCGCCTTTGGCCTCGGCATCGATCGGCTGGCGATGCTCAAGTACGGGATGAACGACCTGCGCGCGTTCTTCGACGGCGACGTGCGCTGGCTCAAGCACTACGGGTTCAGCCCGTTCGACCAGCCGACGCTGAGCGCCGGGGTGGGCGCGCGGGCATGAAGTTCTCGCGCGAATGGCTGACCTATTTCCTCGACACCGAGGCGACCACGGCCGAGATCGCCGCGGCGCTCAACCGCGTGGGGCTCGAGGTCGAGGCAATCGACGACCCCGCAGAGCGGCTGGCGGGCTTCCGCATCGCCGAAGTCCTCACCGCCGCGCCGCACCCCGACGCCGACAAGCTGCAGGTGCTGACGGTCGATACCGGCGAAGGCGCGCCGCTGCAGGTCGTCTGCGGCGCCCCCAATGCGCGCGCGGGAATGAAAGGCGTCCTCGGCCTGCCCGGCGCGGTGGTGCCCGCCAACGGGATGGAGCTGAAGAGGAGCGCGATCCGCGGGGTCGAATCGAACGGCATGATGTGCTCGACCCGCGAGCTCGAGCTGGGTGACGATCACGCCGGGATCATCGAACTGCCGGCCGATGCCCCGGTCGGCGAGCCGTTTGCCGACTACAGCGGCACCAGCCCGGTGTTCGACGTCGCGGTCAATCCCAACCGGCCCGATTGCATGGGCGTTTACGGCATTGCCCGCGATCTCGCCGCGGCCGGGCTCGGCACCTTGAAGCCGCTGCGCGATGTTTCGATCGCCGAGGCGTTCCCCTGCCCGGTCGAATTCCGCACCGACGATCCCGCGGGCTGCCTGGCGTTCTACGGCCGGGTCGTGCGCGGGGTCACCAATGGCGCTTCGCCCGAATGGATGCAGCGGCGGCTGATTTCGGCCGGCCAGCGCCCGATCAGCGCGCTGGTCGACGTGACCAATTACATGATGCTGGCGTTCGGCCGTCCTGCGCATGTCTATGATCTCGCCAAGCTTTCGGGCGCCGTGGTGGCGCGGCGGGCGACGGCGGGCGAGCACGTGCTGGCGCTCAACGACAAGACCTACACCCTCGACCCCGAGATGACGGTGATCGCCGACGCGCGCGAAGTGCACGACATCGCCGGGATCATGGGCGGCGCGCATTCGGGCGTTTCGGCCGAGACCACCGACGTGCTGCTCGAGATCGCCTATTTCGATCCCGAGCGCATCGGTGCCACCGGGCGCAAGCTCAACCTGACCAGCGACGCCCGCCAGCGGTTCGAACGCGGGGTCGATCCGGCCTGGCTCGACCAGGGCCTCGACAGCCTGACCGATCTGATCCAGCGAATCTGCGGCGGCGAAGCGAGTGTGATGGTCCGCGCCGGCGCCCCGCCGCGCGAGCCCAAGGTGGTGCAGTACGATCCCGTGCTGGCCGCGAAGATCGGCGGCGTGGCCATCCCCGAGGCGGAGCAGCGCGCCACGCTGGCGGCGCTCGACTTCAAAGTCTCGGAGGACTGGCAAGTCACCGCGCCGCTGCGCCGCCACGACATCGACGGGGCCGCCGACGTGGTCGAGGAAGTCGTCCGTATCCACGGCCTCGACAATATCGCCAGCGCCCCCCTGCCGCGCGCTGACGGGGTGGCGCGGCCGACCGCGACGCCGGCGCAGGCGCTTGAGCGCAAAATGCGCCGCGTCGCCGCCGGGCTCGGGCTGGATGAGGCGGTGACTTGGTCGTTCATCTCACATGCAGAGGCCGATGCCGTCGGCGGCGGGGCCTGGGCGTTGGAAAACCCGATCAGCGAAGACCTCAGGGTCATGCGCCCGTCACTGCTGCCGGGGCTGCTCGCCGCGGTGCAGCGCAATCTCGATCGCGGCGCGGCCGGGGTCCAGCTGTTCGAGATTGGCCGCCGCTACCTCGACGATGGTGAGCACCCGACGCTGGTCGCGGTGCTGGCGGGTGAGAAGACGCCGCGCGCGTGGCAGGGCGGCAAGGCCGAAAGCTTTGACGCCTTCGATGCCAAGGCGATCGCGCTCGAATTGCTTACCGCCACCGGCGCGCCGGTTGCCAATCTGCAAGTGTTCGGCGATGCCGGCGCAGTCTATCACCCCGGGCAGTCGGCCACGCTGCGGCTCGGCCCCAAGAACAAGCTCGCCAGCTTCGGCATGATCCATCCGGCCACGCTCAAGGCCTTCGGCATCGACGTGCCGGTCGCCGCGCTCGGCCTTCACCTCGACGCCATCCCGGCGAAGAAGGGCCCGCCCAGCTTCGCCCGCGCCGCCTTCACGCCCCCGGCGCTGCAGTCGGTGACGCGCGATTTCGCTTTCCTGGTCGACACCGCCCTGCCCGCCGGCGACCTGCTGCGCGCGGTGCGCGGGGCCGACAAGGCTAATATCGTGGCGGCGCGCGTGTTCGACGATTTCCGCGGGGCAGGCGTGCCCGAGGGTAAGAAGTCGCTGGCGATCGAAGTCACGCTCCAGCCCGGTGAGGCGACCTACAAGGACGCCGATTTCAAGGCGATCAGCGATGCTGTAGTCGCCGCCGCGGGCAAGCTGGGCGCGGAGCTGCGTTCCTGACCTTTGCATGTCACCCCGGACTTGTTCCGGGGCGGTGCTTGTCTTCTGCGACGTTGGCAGGAAGCACTATCCCGGAACAAGTCCGGGATGACGGGGTGAGGGCGAGGGAACAGGGTAGCCTGGGATAGCCGGGCGCGTTGCTTCGGGCGCCGTCGGCATGGACGGCGCGGGCGCGCGGGGCTAAACGCGCGCGCCTTATGTCCGATCGCCGCACCTTTGCCATCATCAGCCACCCGGACGCGGGCAAGACCACGCTGACCGAGAAGCTGCTGCTGCAGGGCGGCGCGATCCACCTGGCGGGCGAGGTCAAGGCGCGGGGGCAGGCGCGGCGGGCGCGCAGCGACTGGATGAAGATCGAGCAGCAGCGCGGCATTTCGGTGACGTCGAGCGTGATGACGTTCGAGCGGGCCAATCCCGATGGCACGATCATCACCTTCAACCTTCTCGATACGCCAGGCCACGAGGACTTTTCCGAAGACACCTATCGCACGCTGACCGCGGTCGATTCGGCGATCATGGTGATTGACGCGGCCAAGGGGATCGAGCCGCAGACGCGCAAGCTGTTCGAGGTGTGCCGGCTGCGCAGCGTGCCGATCATCACCTTCGTCAACAAGGTCGACCGCGAGGGCAAGTCGCCGTTCGAACTGCTCGACGAAGTCGCCGATACGCTCGCGCTCGATGTCAGCCCGCAGAGCTGGCCGGTGGGGATGGGCGGCACCTTCGCCGGGGTGCTCGATTTCGCCACCGGCGCGGTCAGCCGGCCCGAGGGCCCGAGCAAGGAATTCCTCGGCCGGGTGGAGGCCGATGCCGCGCTGCCGGCCGACGTTGCCGAAGAGGCTGAGCTGGCGCGGATCGGTTATCCCGCGTTCGACGGCGAAGCCTATCGCCATGGCGACCTGACGCCGGTCTATTTCGGATCGGCGCTGAAGAACTTCGGCGTGGCCGAACTGATCGAGGCGATCGCCACCCACGCCCCGCCACCGCGCCCGCAGCCGAGCGAGGCCGGGCCGATCGAACCGAGCCGCGACGAAGTGACCGGGTTCGTGTTCAAGGTCCAGGCCAACATGGACCCGCAGCACCGTGACCGGATCGCCTTCATGCGGATGGTCTCGGGCACCTTCCGGCGGGGCATGAAGCTGACGCCGAGCGGCCTCGGCAAGCCGATTGCGGTGCACAGCCCGATCCTGTTCTTCGCGCAGGACCGTGAATTGGCCGATACCGCCGAGGCCGGCGACATCATCGGCATCCCCAACCACGGCACGCTGCGGGTCGGCGATACGCTGTCGGAACGCAACCAGGTGCGTTTCACCGGCCTGCCCAATTTCGCCCCCGAGATCTTGCGCCGCGTCCAGCTTAAGGACCCGACCAAGACCAAGCAGCTGAGGAAGGCGCTCGACGACCTCTCCGAAGAAGGCGTGATCCAGGTGTTCTACCCGGAGATCGGCGCGGCGTGGATCGTCGGGGTGGTCGGCCAGCTGCAGCTCGAAGTGCTCGTTTCGCGGCTCGAGGCCGAATACAAGGTCGAGGCCGGGCTCGAAGCGGCGCCGTTCGCCACCGCCCGCTGGCTCAAAGGCAGCCCCGAAGCGCTGCGCGAATTCGAAAGCTTCAACCGCGCCAATCTGGCAAAGGACCGCGACGGCGACCCGGTGTTCCTGGCCAAGAGCGTGTGGGACGTCGGCTACCAGCAGGACAAGAACCCGGGGCTGGTGTTCAGCGCCACCAAGGAACGCTGAGCTTGCGACCGTCCGAAGCCGGCTCTAGCCAGCGGTGATGGCCGAATTCTTCGACGAGCTGAGCGAAAGCCATTGCGCGATGATCGCCGCGCAGCCGGTGTTCTTCGTCGCCACCGCGGCGGCCGATGCGCGGATCAACCTCAGCCCCAAGGGCTATAATGCGCTGCGGGTCCTTGGGCCGCGCCGTGTCGCCTATCTCGACCTTGGCGGGTCGGGGAATGAAACCAACGCGCATTTGCTGGCCGACGGCCGGATCACCCTGATGGTCTGCAATTTCCAGCAACCGGCGCTGATCCTGCGGATCTACGGCCAAGGCCGTCCGGTCGTGCCGTGGGACCGCGAATGGGACGAGCTGGCCGCGCATTTCACGCTGTTGCCGGGCACGCGGCAGATTTTCGATATAGCGGTGGTCAGTGTGCAGACAAGCTGCGGGTACGGCGTGCCGCTGATGCAGTTCGAGCGCGAGCGGCCGACGTTGCTCAAGCACCACGCCCGCGCCGACCCTCTCGACTGGGCGGGCAAGCACCGCCGGGCGCGCACCAGCATCGACGGCCTGCCTGCCAAACCGACTGACCGCTATATCGCCGGCGCGCCGGGCACTATTCCGGACTGACGCGCGTTACCCGCACCATGCAGCTGACCTTCGCCAGCTACAACATCCACAAGGCGGTGGGGCTCGACGGGCGGCGCGATCCGGAGCGGATCATTGCGGTGCTGCGCGAACTGCATGCCGACGTGATCGCGCTGCAGGAATGCGACCGGCGGCTGGGCGAACGTGAGAGCGTGCTGCCGCGCGCGCTGCTCGACGAGACGCCGTGGCGCGCCGCGGCGGTAGCCAATCGCCCGCGCAGCTTGGGCTGGCATGGCAACGCGCTGCTGGTGCGCAAGGACATCGCTGTAGCCCACGCCGAGGCGGTACCCTTGCCGACGCTCGAGCCGCGCGGCGCCGTCTGTGCCGAGCTGCTGGTGGACGGGCAGCGGGTGCGGGTGGTGGGCATGCATCTCGACCTGTCCGGCCTGCGCCGGCGCGACCAGATCCGCGCGATCCTGCGCCATTGTCACGATTGCGGACCACCCGCGCCCACCGTGCTGATGGGCGACATGAACCAGTGGGGCCGGACCAGCGGTGCGGTGCGCGAATTTGCGCAAGGGTGGCATTCGCTCGCCACCGGCCACAGTTTCCCCAGCCGCCGCCCGATCGCCGCGCTCGATCGGATCGTCCATTCGGCCGATTGGCGCTGCGTCCAATCCGGGGTCCATCACAGCGGCCTCGCCGCCAGCGCCTCGGATCACTTGCCGGTCAAGGCGACGCTCACGCTCGCTGCCTAGCGCGCGGGCAATTGCTCAAAAAATAGGCATGGAGCTGCGTGCCGTCCGGCGCTGGGCCGCGAAAATCGCTCCAGCCACCGGTCTGGCACGCCTGTTGCATTGCACAATAACGGCCGGGGATCGTCCGGCATGCAACAGGGGTCTGTGATGAAATTCATCATCGCCATCATCAAGCCATTCAAGCTCGACGAGGTGCGCGAAGCCCTCGGCGCCATCGGCGTGGCGGGCATGACGGTGTCCGAGGTCAAGGGGTTCGGCCGGCAAAAGGGCCAGACCGAAATCTACCGCGGCGCCGAATATTCGACCAACATGCTGCCCAAGGTGAAGCTCGAGATCGCCGCCAGCGATGCGCTGGCGCCGCAAGTGGTCGAGACCATCCAGCAGACCGCGAGCACCGACAGCATCGGCGACGGCAAGATCTTCGTGCTCGACCTGGCGTCGACCACGCGCATCCGCACCGGCGAAACCGGGGATACCGCGCTGTGAGCCGCGCCATCGACAAGGGGGACACCACGATGATCCGCAAGATTGCCGCCGGCGCTACCGCGCTCGGCTCGATGGTCGCCGCCACCGCGGCCTGGGCGGCCGAAACCGCCGAAGCCGCCGCCGATACCGTCACTGACACCGCGGCGGCCGTCGCCGCTCCAGTTGCCGCAGCCGCCCCGGCGGCGTTCGTGCCGACCGCCGAGATGGTCAACAAGGGCGATGTCGCCTGGATGCTGGTCGCCTCGGCGCTGGTACTGATGATGAGCGTGCCGGCCCTGGCGCTGTTCTATGGCGGCCTGGTGCGCGCCAAGAACATGCTCAGCGTGCTAATGCAGGTGCTGACGATCGTCTGCGTCGCGGCGCTGGTGTGGTTCGGCTGGGGCTATTCAATGGCCTTCACTTCGACCGGCAGCCCGTTCCCGAGCGTGGTCGGGGGGCTCGACAAGGCGTTCCTCGCCGGGGTCGATCCAAGCACTTTCGCGGCGACGTTCTCCAACGGGGTCTACCTGCCCGAGTACGTGTTCGTGATCTTCCAGATGACCTTCGCCTGCATCACCCCGGCGCTGATCGTCGGGGCGTTTGCCGAGCGGATCAAGTTCACCCCGCTGATCATCTTCGTGGTCGCCTGGCTGACGCTGGCCTATTTCCCGATCGCGCACATGGTCTGGTACTGGGCCGGACCCGACTTCCTGCCCGCCGCGCCGACCGACTATGGCTATCTGTGGGGCAAGGGCGCGCTCGATTACGCGGGCGGCACCGTGGTCCACATCAATGCGGGCATCGCCGGCCTGGTCGGCTGCCTGGTGATCGGGCCGCGGATCGGCTTCAAGACCGAACCGATGCCGCCGCACAGCCTGGTCATGACCATGATCGGCGCCAGCCTGCTGTGGATCGGCTGGTTCGGCTTCAACGCCGGATCGGGCCTCGAAGCCAACGCCTTCGGCGCGCTGGCCTTCATCAACACGCTGCTCGCCACCGCGGCGGCCGGGGCGATGTGGGCGATCATCGAGCAGATAGTGCACAAGCGGCCCTCGCTGCTCGGGGGCGCCTCGGGGGTCGTTGCCGGGCTGGTCGCGATCACGCCGGCGGCGGGGTTTGCGCATCCCGGCACCGCGATCATCCTCGGCGCGGTCGCCTCGCTCGGGTGCTTCTACTTCGTCACCACGGTGAAGAATGCGCTCAAGTACGACGATAGCCTCGACGTGTTCGGAATCCATGCCGTGGGCGGGATCATCGGCGCGATCGGCACGGGCATCGTCGCCAACCCGGCGCTCGGCGGCCAGGGCTGGATCGACTACACCGCACCGGTCGCCGTCGCGGGCGAGTTCGACCAGACCGCGCAGCTGATCGCCCAGTTCACCGCGGTCGGCGTGACGATCGCATGGACCGGGATCGTCTCGCTCGTGCTGTTCCTGGCGCTCAAATACACGATCGGCCTGCGTCCGAGTGCCGAAGTTGAGACCGAAGGCCTCGACATCAACGAGCACGGCGAACGCGCCTACAACTATTGACTTGCAAGTTTGGCGGGACCGGACCCTCTCCCCCGGTCCCGCCTACCCACGTTCCTCCTGCGAACGACACCTCAACGGGCCGGAGCCATGCTCCGGCCCTTCTTTTATGAGCGCAGAGCCGAGGTCAGCCGCGGCGCGAGGCAAGTCTGTCGAGCAGCGGGCGGATCGCGGCGAGATCGTAGCCGCCGCGCGCGGCGCTTTCGACCAGCCGATCCGGATCATCGCCCAACGCCGCCCGGGCCAGCGCCCACAGATTGGTCGAACGGGTGCCCGATCGGCAATAGGCCAGCACAGGCCCCTCGGCGCTCTGCAGCGCGTCGGCCATCGCCGCGACTTGCGCTTCGCCGAAGCCGCCGTGGGCGACAGGAATCGCGTAATAGGCCAGGCCCGCGGCGTGCGCGGCAGCCTCGATCGACGGGCCGGGAGACTGGTCGTCGGCCTCGCCTTCGGGGCGGTTGTTGACGATCGTGGTAAAGCCTTGCGCCTTCGCCTCGGCCACGTCGGCGACGGCGATCTGCGAGGCCGCTGAAAACGCGGCATCAATGGCACGGAAGTCGCTCATCGCTGGGGATCCTGTGCCGGGCTCTTGCCGCTGCGGCGCCGGCGCTGGACCATGTTGAGGCTCTCGACCGCGACCGAAAAGGCCATTGCGCCGTAGATGTAGCCCTTGGGCACGTGGAACCCGAACGCGTCGGCGATCAGCACCAGCCCGATCATGACCAAGAACGCCAGCGCCAGCATGACGATGGTCGGGTTGTGCTCGATGAACCTGGCCAGCGGATCGGCCGCGACCAGCATGATGCCAACGGTAATCACAACCGCCGCGATCATGATTGGCACATCGTCGGTCATGCCCACGGCGGTGAGGATCGAATCGATCGAGAACACCAGGTCGAGCGCGATGATCTGCGCGATCGCCGCACCGAACGCGATCTGGACCGGGCCCTTGTTGCGGTCGAGCAAGTGCTCGGAATTGTCCTCGGGCTCCATCGCGTGATGGATTTCCTTGGTCGCCTTCCACAACAGGAACAGGCCGCCGGCGAACAGGATTAGATCGCGCCCCGAAAAGGCGGTCTCGAAGCTCGGCTCGCCATGCGCGCCGGGCGCGCCGGTCAGGCCAAGGTCGAACAGCGGCGTGCGCAAGGTCACCAGCCAGCCGATGATCAGCAGCAGCCCGATTCGCATGCCCAGCGCCAGGAACAGGCCGATCCGCCGGGCGCGGGTCTGCTGTTCGGGCGGCAGCTTGTTCGACAGAATGGCGATGAACACCAGGTTGTCGATGCCGAGGATGACTTCGAGCACGACCAGGGTCAGCAGCGCCAGCCAGGTGGCTGGATCGGCAAGCAGGGTAAGGATATCCATGCCCGATCTGTCGCCGAACCGCCCGACCTAGGCAAGCCCGCAGCGGTGCGATTCCGCCGCCGCGCATCGGTTTCGTATTTCGTTCGCACATTGCAAAGGATTAGGTTATATCCCGCGCCGCTTGCGGCCGGGGGGATTCCCTAAGCAACGGGTTTGCCGACCGCGGGCAGTCTGCTGGCGATGTGAAGGTGCGTTGGGTTCATGGGTTACGATAAAGGTCGTCGCGGCCGGGGCCGCGACAAGCGGGACGGTTTCGGGGAAGAAGGTTTCGACCCGTTTTCGGAGAGTGGCCCGCCGCGTTTTGGCGGCGGTGACGATTGGCGCGGCGGCGGCGGCGGCGGTGGTGACCGCTTCGGTGGCGGCGGTGGCGGCGGCGGCGGCGGCTTCGGCGGCGGCAATCGCGGCGGTGGCGGCGGTGGCGGCGGCTTCG
>JANOAH010000306.1:0-11513 GCA_031411075.1 Erythrobacteraceae bacterium | reverse complement strand
GCGACACTGGCTGCGGCTGCGGGCGACGACCCGGTTTTGCTCGCCGAATTGCGCAGTGCTTTTGTTGCCAGCCTGGCCCGGCAGGTCGACCTGCTCGGCCGCTCCCGCTGCGACGGCAACTGGCAGCTTGCGGCGCTGCGGCTGAAGGGTCTTGCCGCCAGTTTTCACGCCGAGCCGCTGACCGATCTGGCGGATGAAGCGCTGGACGGCGCCCCCGGCGACCCGGCCATCGTCCGCCGCCTCCAGGCTTTCCTCGACGAATACGCGGCGCACTGAGCGGAATTGCTCGGCCAGGCGTGGCCACCACGCTTGGCACAAGGCCCGCGCTCGCTTATGATGCGCGCCTGAGGCTGGGGAGAAGCGCTCTGCGCGTGGCATTGCTATCGATGCTCGAACCCGCCGGGGCGGCGACAACGCTGCCGCGCGCGTTCCTGCGCATCGGTCCGGCCAGCCTGGCGCGGCACCAGCTGTCGCTCGCCCTCGCGCTCGATTGCCAGCGGATTGTCTGCATTGCCCGCGAAATGTCGCCCGAACTGGTACAGCTTCAGCATGACAGTGAGCGGGCGGGCGCGCGTTTTCATTGCATAGCAGGCCCGCGCGGTCTGGCCGGACTGGTCACTGCGAACGACGAAGTTGTCGTGATCAGCGACGGGCTGCTCGCCCCGCTCGATGCTGCCACCAGCCTGCTCGAAGGCCCGCATGCGGTCATCGTCCAGCCCGTTGAAACCGGCGTGGCTGCCGGTTTTGAGCGTATCGATCTCAACCATGCCGCCGCTGGATTGATGCGCATCCCCGGCCGGCTGATCGAGCGGCTGCACGAATTGCCCGCCGATTGCGACGCCATTTCGGCGCTGACGCGGATTGCCCTGCAATCGGGGGCGGAGCAACGTGCGCTCCCCGCCGAGGCGCGGGAGGGACTGCGCTGGAAGCTGGTGCGCAACGAAGGCGAGGCGCACGCGGCGGAAGCGGGTTGGATCGCATTGCACCTCGACGGCAAGGCGCCGCTGACACCCGGCACTGCGCTGGCGCGCTTTGCGGTCCGCTCGTTCGGACCGGCGATCCTGCACGCCGGCAGTGGCGGCAACATGCTCGCCATAGCCGGTTCCCTGGGCATCCTGCTCTCGCTGGGAGCCGGCTGGATCGGCTGGACCGTCGCCGCACTGACGGTGTGGATTGCCGCCTGGATCTTGCGGCGTGCAGCGGCGTTGCTGATGGCTGTCGAGCGCGAATCGATGGCCCTGGCGCCGCTCCGCTGGCCCCGCGAATCCCTGTTCGGCTGGATTCACGATGGCGCGCTGATTGTTATTCTCACCTGGAATATCGTGCCTGCTGCCGATATCCCGCTGTGGCATCGCCTGTTTGCGCCGCTGATGCTGCTCTGCATCGTTCGCCTGCTGCCGCGGCTGTCCGATCGAGCCCGGACCGCGTGGCTGCTCGACCGTTCGCTGCTG
Source organism: Erythrobacteraceae bacterium (assembly GCA_031411075.1). Lineage (GTDB taxonomy): Bacteria > Pseudomonadota > Alphaproteobacteria > Sphingomonadales > Sphingomonadaceae > Croceibacterium_A. The sequence continues at coordinate 10,062 of JANOAH010000306.1, read as the reverse complement.
GGATTAGTCCTGGCGCTGGCGGCAAGTGGGGGCTGGCTCGGCCTGGCAGTGCCCGGCCTCGCCGCAGCGCTTGCTCTTTTCGCTATTTTGCTGCCATCGGCCATGTTGCGGCTAACGCGAGTTTAACCATGCCGGGTTAGGTACGGGTGCATGATGGAAAGCGCTGTCCACACCAATATTGCCCAAGGGGTTGAACCACTGCTGCTCGCCGAGCTTGCCAATGGCGATGCGGTTGCCGCAACAGTGGCGCCGATCCTGCATCATCTGCTCGATAATGGTTCCGGATCAATGTTCTCCGATGCCGTCGTGGCGTCCGTGCGCGGCATGGCCAGAGATCTCGCGCGGCAGCTGCTCAGCGCGCAGCAGGGCAGCGAGGACGCCGGTGAGCGCGAAGAGCCGGACGAGGAAGCCGCGGCCGCGCTCGGCGCCGCGCTGGTCGGCAGTCCGGCACTGATCGGCCATTTGCATGCTTTGGCGCTTGAGTGGCAACTCACCCAGCAACTGCAAGCGCGGCTTGCGCTCGATGCGGTGCTGACCCCCCTGTTGCAGGCCCAGATGGCCTCGAGCGATCCGGCGACAGCTGCCCAGGCGATGAAGCTGCTGGCCGCCCAGGCCCGGTTCTGCCAGGATCAGCGCCGCATGAAGATCGCCCTTACCGAATTGCCGGGCGACCTGCTGCATGGCGCGCTGGTTACCATGCGGACCCTCGCCGGGACTGAAAACGACGAGGTTTCCGCTCGGGCGGAAGCAGCCATTCGCAGCCATTATGATGAGAGTCGGAGCCGGCTCGGGCTCGCGGCGAGGCTGATCACCGGCATGGGTGGCGGCGGCGTCGCTGCGCTGTCGGTGACGCATTCGGGCGTCGCTCTGTTCCTCTCCGCGCTGTCGATCGCGTCGGGCCAGGACCGCGATGTCGCGGCGCTGTCAGTCCATGAAAGCCAGCTGGCGCGGCTGGCGCTGTCGCTGCGCGCAGCCGGGCTCAAGCAGGCTGCGGTCGAGGAACAGTTCCTGGCCCTGCATCCCGACGTTGCCTTGCCCGAAGGGTTCGACCAGCTTGGCTCCGACCGGGCCGCCGCCCTGCTCGCCAACCCCTTCCAGCACACCGGCAGGTGAACGTGCCAGTGGCGCAACCGGCCCTGGCCCGCGCCCAGAGCGACGGCGACGATCGCCTGGTGAGCGCTGACGAGCCGCTCGCCCGCTTGCAGCGGCGCTGCGGCGGGGAATTGCCTGGCATGATTGCCGTGCCCGCACTGCTGGAGGCAGTGCGCAAGGCGCGGCGCTATGAGCTCAAGCTGGCCCGGGCGATAACCGCGCAGGCGGGCGACGAGACAATCACCGCCTGGATCGAGGTCGAACCCCGGCAGGACGGCGGCGAGGGCTGCGAGATCGTCTTGCGCAACTGGACCGCGGCCGGCTTGCCGCCTGAAGATGTCGACGCCATCCACGAGCGCCGCGTTGGCATCGAACGCCAGCTGGCCGAACTGACGGCGGTCCTGGATGCGCGGCAGTGCCTGCTGGCGGTCGAATCGGAGGCGGCCGATCTGCAGGATCTGGCGGCGGCGATGCGCGCCGGGCTGGGGCGCGAATGGACCGAATTCGTCGAAATAGACGGGACCAGCCACCACCAGCCGATGCATTGGCGGCTGCTCGATGGCGCGCGACTGCGGGTCGCCGGGTCGGCGCGGGGCTGGCGTGCGAGCCTGTTTCCCAATGCCTCCCCGGGCAAAGCGCCCGAAGGCTTCGAACTGTGCCTGACCTCGGAAACGCCGCTCGATGCGGCCGGGCCAGCTGCGGCGACCGTCCCGGGCCAGCCGGCACCAGCGCCTGCGGGAGGCGGTCTGATCGGCCGCGATGTCGCACCGGTGCTGCGCCAGCCGATCGCGCGGATCATCGCCAATGCCGAAACGATCCGTACCCAGCTCGCCGGGCCGCTGTCCGACGCCTACAGCAATTATGCCGCCGACATCTCGAGCGCCGGCGAGCATTTGCTGGCGCTGATCGACGACCTGACCGATCTCGAAGTGGTCGAGGGTGACCAGTTCACCACCGCGCCCGACCAGATCGACCTCGCCGATGTCGCCCGCCGCGCCGCCGGTATCCTCGGCGTGCGGGCGCAGGAACGCGGCATCGGTATCGACGCGCCCAAGGACGGCGAGACCGCGCTGGCGGTGGGCGAATTCCGCCGCGTGCTGCAAATCCTGCTCAACCTCGTCGGCAACGCTATCCGCTATGCGCCCGAAGGCTCGATGATCTGGCTGCGGGCCGAAATCGACGGCGACCGGGCGCGGATCGTGGTCGCCGACCAGGGCGAAGGGCTCGATGACGCGCAACAGGCCCGCGTGTTCGAAAAGTTCGAGCGGCTCGGCCGCAGCGGCGACGGCTCGGGCCTAGGCCTCTACATCTCGCGCCACCTCGCCCGGGCGATGGACGGCGATCTGACCGTCGAAAGCGCGCCGGGGCAGGGCGCGCGGTTCGTCCTCGATCTGCCCTCGTTCGAAGACCGGCGGACCGAGCCGCGTTAGCGCTTTTCGACCGGCACGTAATCGCGCTCGATCGGCCCGGTGTAGAGCTGGCGCGGGCGGCCGATCTTCTGGCCGGGGTCGGAGATCATCTCGTTCCACTGCGCCACCCAGCCGACCGTGCGGGCGAGTGCGAACAGTGCGGTGAACATGGTGGTCGGGAAGCCGATCGCCGACAGGATCACGCCGGAATAGAAATCGACGTTGGGGAACAGCTTCTTCTCGATGAAATAGTCGTCCTTCAACGCCAGTTCCTCGAGCCGGAGCGCGGTTTCGAACACCGGATCGGTGACCTTGAGCGCGTCGAACACCTCGCGCACCGTCTTTTGCATCACCGTCGCGCGCGGATCGTAGTTTTTGTACACCCGGTGGCCGAACCCCATCAGTCGGAACGGGTCATTCTTGTCCTTGGCGCGCTCGATATAGTGCGGAATCTTGTCGGGGGTGCCGATCTCGCGCAGCATGTTGAGCGCCGCCTCGTTAGCGCCGCCATGCGCCGGACCCCACAGGCAGGCGATCCCCGCGGCGATGCAGGCGAACGGGTTGGCGCCGGATGAGCCGGCCAGCCGCACCGTGCTGGTCGAAGCGTTCTGTTCGTGATCGGCGTGGAGGATGAAAATGCGGTCCATCGCCTTTTCGACCGCCGGCACGACCTCGTAGTCTTCGGCCGGCACGGCAAAGGTCATGCGCAGGAAGTTGGCGGTGTAGGAGAGTTCGTTCTTGGGGTACACGAACGGCTGGCCGACGGTGTACTTGTACGCCATCGCCGCGATCGTCGGCATCTTGGCGATCAGCCGGTGGCTGCTGATCTTGCGGTGCACCGGATCGGAAATGTCGGTGCTGTCGTGGTAGAAGGCGCTGAGCGCGCCGACCACGCCGCACATCACCGCCATCGGGTGTGCATCGCGCCGGAAGCCGCGGTAGAACGTCGACAGCTGCTCGTGCAGCATAGTGTGGCGAGTGATCGTGTAGCTGAAGTCGGCCAGCTCGTCGGCGCTCGGCAGCTCGCCGTTCAGCAGCAGATAGCTCACTTCCATAAAGTTCGAGTGTTCGGCCAGCTGCCCGATCGGATAGCCGCGATGCAGCAGCACCCCTTCCTCGCCGTCGATATAGGTCAGCGCGCTTTCGCAACTGGCGGTCGAGGTATAGCCCGGGTCATAGGTGAACATACCCGTCTGGGCATAGAGCTTGCGGATATCGAGCACGTCGGGCCCGGTCGTGCCTTCGAGCACCGCCATGTCGATGCTCTCGCCGCCGATCGAGAGGCTGGCCTGTTTGTCCGCCACCGCTAGTCTCCTTGCTCGTTACGTTCGGCCGCCTGCGCGCCGATCCGCGCCAGGCTTTCCTCCTTGCCGAGGAGGGCCAGCACATCGAAAATTCCCGGCGAGGTCGTCTGCCCCGTCAAGGCCGCGCGCAGCGGTTGCGCGAGCTTGCCAAGCCCCAGATCTCGCGCCTCCGCATAGGCCTTGAGATTGGCTTCGAGCGCCGCGGTTGTCCAGTCCGATTGCTCGGCCAGGCGCGCGGCGATCTCGCCCAGCAGCGCCCGCGCGTCGGCCGTCAGCAGCGCCTCGGCCGCCTCGCTCATCGCCAGCGGGCGGCCTGCAAAAAGGAACGCCGCGCCGCTCGCCAGTTCGTCGAGGTCGCGCGCACGCAGCTTGAGCACCGGCATCGCGGCGGTCAGCCGGGGCACGTCGGCGCCCGGGCCGATCCGTTCGGCCGCCAGCCGCGCCAGCCGCGCATCGTCGGCGGCGCGAAGGTAGTGGCCGTTGAGGTTCTGCAGCTTCTTCAGGTCGAAGCGCGACGGGCTCTTGCCAACGCCGTCGATGTCGAACAGCGTGATCGCCTCGGCCATGGTGAACTCTTCCTGGTCGCCGTGGCCCCAGCCCAGCCGCAGCAGGTAATTGAACAGCGCTTCGGGCAAGATGCCCATGTCGCGGTAATCGTGCACGCCGAGCGCGCCGTGCCGCTTCGACAGCTTGGCCCCGTCGGACCCGTGGATTAGCGGGACATGGGCATAGACCGGCTCGGGCCAGCCCATCGCGCGAATGATGGCGAGCTGGCGGAAGGCGTTGTTGAGGTGATCGTCGCCGCGCACGATATGAGTCACGCCCATGTCATGGTCGTCGACCACCACCGCCAGCATATACGTCGGGCTGCCGTCGGAGCGCAGCAGGACGAAATCGTCGAGCTCTTCGTTCTGCACCGCCACGCGGCCCTGGACCAGATCGTCGATTGCCGTCTCGCCCTCGCGCGGGGCCTTGAGGCGCACGACATAGGGCGCATCGGCCGGTCCGTCGCTGCGGTCGCGCCATTCGCTGTCGATGCGGAACGGCCGGCGCTCTTCGCGCGCCTGCTCACGCCGCGCGGCGAGCTCCTCGGGTGTCAGATAGCAGCGATAGGCCGCGCCGCGCGCCAGCAGTTCGTGCGCGACCTCAGCATGCCGCACCTCGAACTGCGACTGGTAATAGGTGTGACCATCGAATTCGAGCCCGAGCCAGGCCATCCCGTCGAGGATCACGTCGATCGCCTGCTGGGTTGAGCGGGCCTTGTCGGTGTCCTCGATCCGCAGCAGCGTGGTGCCGCGGCAGTGCCGGGCGTAGAGCCACGAGAACAGCCCGGTGCGCGCATTGCCGATGTGCAGGAACCCGGTCGGCGACGGCGCAAATCGGGTCACCACCGGCCGTGCCGACGCGCTCCCGCCTGCGCTTGCGCTTGCCATCGAGTGCCGCCTCCTCTTCAATGCCGCCATGGCCACGCGCCCCTCGCCACACGTCCCGCTGGGGGAGGATCCGGCCGATGTTGCGTTGCAGCACCCGCCTTGGCGAAAGGTCGCGCGCTTGTCCAGCGTGGCCGATGCGGCCGTGGCCGCGCTGGCCCGCGCCGGGTTCGATCGCGGCCCTTGGTTGACCATCGCGCTGGCGGCGGGGATCGCGCTGTGGTTCGTTTTGCCCGGGCCCGGGGCGTGGGTGGCGGCGCTCTTTTCGGGACTGCTTCTGGCGACCGGCGCCGTGGCGCTGTGGCGCGGCGACGAGCGTCGCGCGCATCTGCTCGCCGCGGCCGTCTCGATCGGCCTTCTCGTCGGTTTCGGGGTGGCGCTGATCTGGGCGCGTTCGAGCCTGGTCGGGGCGGAACCGCTGGAGCGCCCGGCCTCGATGCTGCTCGAAGGCCGCGTGCTCGAGCGGATCGAGCAGCCCGCCGAGGCGCGCGTAAGGCTGGTGCTGGCGACCCGCGATCCCAACAGCGGGCGGGCCATCAAGGTGCGGGTCAATGTCCCGCTCGAAGCGGACCGCGCCGGCCTGGCCGAAGGCGCGGGGGTGCGGCTGCGCGCGCGGCTGATGCCGCCAAGCCCGCCGATGCTGCCCGGCGCTTACGATTTCGCACGCGCCGCGTGGTTCGACGGCCTCGCCGCCACGGGCAGCGTCCAGGGTCCGGTGACGCTGGTCGAACGCGCGCCCGGCGGGGCCGGGTTGCCCGAGCTGCAGCGGCGGCTGTCGGCGCATGTCCGTTCGCGGCTCGACGGATCGCCCGGCGCGATCGCGGCGGCTTTCGCCAGCGGCGACCGCGGCGCGATCGCCCCGGCCGACGATGCGGCGATGCGCGATGCCGGGCTGACGCACTTACTGTCGATCAGCGGACTGCATGTCAGCGCGGTCGTCGCGGCCGCCTACCTGCTGGCGATCCGCCTGCTGGCGCTGTGGCCATGGCTGGCGCTGAGGGTCCGGCTGCTGCTCGTCGCCGCCGGGTGCGGCGCGCTCGCCGGGGTCGGCTACACGCTGCTGACCGGAGCCGAAGTGCCGACGGTGCGAAGCTGCGTCGGCGCGGTGCTGGTGCTGCTGGCGCTGGCGCTGGGGCGCGAGCCGCTGTCGCTGCGGATGGTCGCGGTCGCCGCCGCGTTCGTGCTGCTGCTGTGGCCCGAATCGCTGGTCGGACCGAGCTTCCAGATGAGCTTCATCGCGGTGGTGGCGATTGTTGCGCTGCACGGCGCCGCGCCGATCCGCGCCTTCCTTGCCCCGCGCGAGGAGGGCTGGGCGGCGTGGGCGGCGCGGCGCGGAGCAATGCTGCTGTTGACCGGCGTGGTAATCGAGCTGGCGCTGATGCCGGTGGTGCTGTTCCACTTCCACCGCGCCGGGCTCTACGGTGCGCTGGTCAACGTCGTGGCGATCCCATTGGTGACCTTTGTGACGATGCCGCTGATCGCTCTGGCGCTACTGCTCGACGTGGTCGACGCGGGCGCTCCGGCCTGGTGGCTGACCGGACGATCCCTCGATCTGCTGCTCGCAATGGCCCACGCCACCGCCGCGCAGCCCGGAGCGGTCAAGCTGATGCCACAGATGGGGGTGGGCGCCTTTGCACTGTTCGTCGCCGCCGGCTTATGGCTGGCGCTATGGCGCGGACGCGCGCGGGTGCTAGGCTTGGTGCCGGCCGCGCTGGGGGCTGCGTGGCTGGCGGCGACGCCGGTGCCCGACCTGCTGATTTCGGGCGACGGGCGCCATGTCGGGGTGACCGGCGAGGGCGATCGGTTGCTGGTGCTCCGCGACACCAAGAGCGACTTCAGCCGCGACAACTTGCTCGAACTCGCCGGCATGGACGGCGAGCCGCTGCCGCTGGCGCAATGGCCGGGGGCCGAGTGCAGCGCCGACTTCTGCGCGCTGACGCTAACCCGAGGCGGCCGCGACTGGCACGTGCTGATGAGCCGCAGCCGCGCCATCGTCACCGAACGTGCCCTCGCCGCCGCCTGCGAACGCGCCGACATCGTGGTGGCCGACCGCTGGCTACCGAGGAGCTGCGCGCCGCGCTGGCTCAAGGCTGACATGCGCATGCTGGCCGAGAGCGGTGGACTGGCGGCAGTGCTCGATGGGCAACGAGTCTCGGCGGTGGCCGATCGACAAGGGGCGCATGGGTGGTGGCGAGGCGGAGGCACAGGGTTTAGGCCCAAGACCAGCGGCGCCACGCGATAGCCAGTCTGCTTTAGGTAGACCCTTCACCCCATAGTCAGCCCGGACCTGTTCCGGGCCAAGGCCCACTGGCGGCTCATGCCACGCGCCAAGAACAGCATCGCCCCGGAACAAGTCCGGGGAGACTTGTGATTGGGACTTGCTCGCGCCATTCAGTCAGCCCGGATTTGTTCCGGGCCAAGGCTTTCTTGCGGCCAGCACCAAGAAAGAAGAAAAGCACCGCCCTGGAACAAGTCCGGGGTGACCAGGCTGGCAACGCTGTCGGACCTAATGATACCGCCGCAGCAGTCCCGCCAGCTTGCCCTGGACCTCGACTTCATCGGGGCGGAAGTACTGCGGGTCGTAGGCCGCGTTGGCGGGGTCGAGGCGGACCTGACCGGCTTCGCGGTGGAGGTATTTGAGCGTGGCTTCCTCGCCGCGCACGAGCGCCACCACGATTTCGCCATCGCGCGCGGTCGGGCCGCGGCGCACCAGCGCATAGTCGCCGTCGAAGATGCCGGCCTCGATCATCGAATCGCCCGACACCTCGAGCGCGAAGTGTTCGCCGGGGCCGAGCAGCGCGGCGGGCACCGTCAGCGTGCGGTCGCTTTCGAGCGCTTCGATCGGCATGCCGGCGGCGATCTTGCCGTGGAGCGGGATCTCGATCACGTCGTTCGCCGGGGCAGGCGCCAGGCGCGGCGCGGTGGGCATGCGCACCACGTTGTCGGGCAGCGCCGGCCCGCTCTTGCGTTCGGCGGCGACATTCTCGGGCTCGCGCAGCACTTCGAGCGCGCGGGCGCGGTTGGGCAGGCGGCGGATGAAGCCGCGTTCCTCGAGCGCCGAGATCAGCCGGTGCACGCCCGACTTGCTGCGCAGATCGAGCGCTTCCTTCATTTCCTCGAACGAGGGCGAGATGCCGGTGTCTTCGAGCTTGCGCTGGATGAAGCGAAGAAGCTCATGCTGCTTGGCCGTCAACATTTCGGGCGCTCTCCCACATGTTCCAATTCAGGAACGAATGCGGAACAATTAAGCAACACAATTCGGCAAGTCAAGCCCCAGTCAAGCCATGCTTCCATTGTCGAGGCGATAGACCGGCACCGGCGTTCCGGCCGCGGCGGGCGGGGCGTCGATCGGCCGTTCGATTAGGGCGTTGGCCAGCGCCAGCGTCCTGAGCGCGCTCGAATCGCGTTCGCCGAGCGGGGTGACGGTATCGCCATCGAGCCGGGCGCGGACGAACTCGGTCCGCGGCCCGCCCGCCGGCAGCGCGGCCGCCAGAGTGGCGGCGATACTCTGCGGCAGGCTCGGTTCGGCACCGCCGAGCCGCCGCAGCAGCGGCAGTACGAACAAATAGGCTGTGACGAAGCTCGACACCGGATTGCCGGGCAGGCCGACCACGGTCTGGCACCCGCGCCGGGCGACCAGCAGTGGCTTGCCCGGGCGCATCGCCACGCGCCAGAAATCGATTCGCGCGCCCCAGGCTTCGAGCGCCGGGCGCAGCATATCGTGATCGCCGACCGACGCGCCACCGCTGGACACGATGACATCCGCCGCGCCCGCCGCTTCGAACGCGGCGACCAGCGCGTCGAGCGAATCGGGCACCGCTGCGAAGGTGTCCACATCGGCGGCAAATGGGCGGACCAGCGCCGCCAGCATCGCCGCGTTGCTCGCCGGTATCTGGTGGGGGGCGCACTGGGTCGGATCGGGGGAGAGCTCGTCCCCGCTGTCGAAAGTGACCACCTTGGGCCGCCGATAGACTTCGAGCGTGCCGTGCCCCCCGGACAAGGCCAACGCGATCTGCGCCGCGCCGAGCGTCGTTCCGGCCGCCAACAGCGCCTCGCCGTCGCGAAAGTCGAACCCCTCGCGGCGGATATGCGCGTCCGAGGAATGACCGGTGCCGGCGAGCGCTAGACGCTCCCCTTCGCGGCTCGCGTCCTCCTGCAGTAACACCGCATCGGCCCCGGCGGGCATCAGCGCCCCGGTCGAAATCCGCACCGCCTCGCCATGGTCGACTTGTCCCACGAACGGATGCCCGGCGGCGCTTTCGCCGACTACCCGCCACGGCCCGACATCGGCGAGGCGCAGCGCGTAGCCATCCATGGCGGACAGGTCCGCGGAAGGTTGCGTCCGTCGTGCCGTGAGGAGCTGGGCGAGGGTTCGGCCGGCGGCGCCCGCCACCGCAACGGTTTCGTTTCCCAGCGGCACGACGCCATCGAGCAGCCGCGCCTGCGCTTCCGCCAGCGGCAGCGGCGTGTTCACGGCGCGCGCCAGGCGCCGCTTTTGCCGCCGGTCTTTTCGATCAGGCGCAGGTCTTCGATGACCATGCCTTTGTCGAGCGCCTTGGTCATGTCATAAATTGTGAGGAGGGCAATCGAAGTCGCTGTTAACGCTTCCATTTCGACCCCGGTCTTGCCGGTTAGAGAGGCGCGGGCCGTGGCCCGGACAGCATCGGATTCGAAGGCGAAATCGACCGTGACCGCGTCGAGCGCGAGCGGGTGGCACAGCGGGATCAGCTCGGCGGTGCGCTTGGCTGCCATGATCCCGGCGATCCGCGCGGCGGCGAGCACGTCGCCTTTCGGCCCGCTGCCCTCGCGCACCGCGGCGAGCGCCTG
>JANOAH010000305.1:0-11438 GCA_031411075.1 Erythrobacteraceae bacterium | reverse complement strand
CCGCAGCGGCGGTCCCGGCCCTTCGGCTGGCTGACTAGTCAGCCGCTCAGGATAGACTTGGCGGACGAGGCAGGACGATGAAAGCGACGATCTGGCACAACCCCAACTGCGGCACCTCGCGCAACACGCTGGAGCGGCTGCAGGCCGAGCCCGGAATCGACCTCGAGGTCATCGAATACCTCAAGGACCCGCCGAGCCGGGCCAAGCTCTCGCAGCTCTATCGCGATGCGGGGATGACCCCGAACGAAGGTTTGCGGCTGCGCGGCACCGATGCCGAGGAGCGCGGCCTGCCCGCAGCCAGCGCCGACGCGGTGCTCGACGCGATGGCGGCCGAACCGATCCTCATCAACCGCCCGCTGGTCGAGACCGAGCGCGGGGTGCGGTTGTGCCGGCCGCCCGAGACGGTCGAGGAAATCCTCTGACCGGCCACGGCACAGGCCAACCGTCGCGCTTGCAATACCGAGGCATATTTGCCAACCGGGCCGCTTGTCCAAGAGCGCCCGGTGCGCTCGTACGCAACAAGGGACGCGTTCCTCACAATGAATGTCAGCGAGTTGGCCGGCGAACGCCGCGGCACGAAACTGATGCGGCAGGTGACCCATGCGCTCGGCCCCGCCGGGGTGTTCTTCCAGGGCTTCCTCGAGCATCCGAAGATGGTCGGCTCGATCATCCCGTCGTCCAAATCGACGATCGAGAAGATGCTCGCGCCGGTGAAATGGGACGAATGCAAGCTGTTCGTCGAATACGGCCCCGGCGTCGGCACCTTCTGCCGCCCGGTGCTCGACCGGTTGCCGCGCGGGGGCGAACTGGTGGTGATCGACACCAACCCGCTGTTCATCGACTATCTCAAGCACGACATCCGCGACAGCCGCTTTCACCCGGTGCTGGGTAGCGCGGTCGATGTCGAGGCGATCGTCAAGTCGCTCGGGCACGACCATGCCGATTACGTGCTCAGCGGGCTGCCGTTTTCGACCTTGCCCGAAGGCGTGGGTCCGGCAATCGCCGCGGCCACCCACCGCGTGATCCGTCCGGGCGGCGCGTTCCTGACCTATCAGTTCAGCAAGACCGCGCGCGATCTCACCGCGCGTCATTTCCCCCGCGTCGATACCGGCATGACTTGGCTCAATATCCCGCCGTGCCTGCTGGCCTGGGGCTGGAAAACCTAGCCGGCTATTCGAAGGTTTCGCCGATCGCGGCGCTCGCCGGCCCGCTGAGCTGGCGCCAGATCGCCGCCATCAGCGCGGTCCACAACACCGCGAAAGCCGCGCCGGTGAGGCCCGAAATGATCCCGGCGATCATCCCGCCCGTGCTGCCGGAAAACACCGAGGCCGCCCCCATCAGCACGCTGAACAGCACCATGTTGATGACCAAATAAACGATCATCAGCAACAGGTAGAACAGGAACAGGCGGAAGCTGTTGCCCTTGGTCAGCCGCCACGATCCGGCGAACGCCTTCAAGGGATTGAGCTTGTCGGCCAGCACCATCTCGGCCAGCACCAGCGACAGGCGGACCATCGCATAGACGATGACGACGAACATCGCGACGATCGCCACGAACGTCACCAAGGCGGCAAGCGCGGTCGATCCGGTGGCGGCTGACAGACCCGCCAGCACGCCCACCACCAGCCCGAGGCCGAGGCCAAGGACCAGGTATCCGGCCATGAACAGGATCACCATGCCGATCAGCGGCAACAGGCACTTGAAGGCGGTGCCGATCGCTTCGCCCACGGTCGGGCGGCGCTTTTCGTCCATCAGCGCGAGCAGCGCGAGATAGCCAATCAGCTGGATGAAGAACGCCGCCAGCCCGACCGCCAGGAACCAGCCCGGCGCAGCATTGAGCAGCGCCGGATCGTCGGGCTGGAGGGTGCTGCCCTGCAGGACCGTGCGCAGCATGTTCATCGCCATGACCTGCTGTTCGGCAAACAGCACCGCCAGCACCAGGCCCGGCAGCAGGAAAAACACGCCCGCGACGATCCCCATCACCTCGCGATTGCGTTGCAGCAGCGCCACCGCATCGTTCCATGCCGCGCTCATGCTGAATCTCATTCGCTTGTCCCCTTGCACCGTCCGCCCCTTGATAAGCCGGTTTGAACGCGCCAGCAAATAGCCGTGATCGAAACCGGCGAACTCGAATGGCGGCGCAGTGACGGGCTGGTGCCCTATCGCGCGGCGCTGGCCGAGCAGGAAGCGCGCAATGCCGCCATCGCCGCGGGGACGGCTGCCGAACTCGTCTGGCTGCTCGAACACCCGTCGGTCTATACCGCCGGCACCAGCGCCCCGGCACACGAGCTGCTCGATGCGCGGTTCGAGGTGGTCGAAACCGGGCGCGGCGGGCGCTACACTTATCACGGCCCGGGGCAACGGGTCGGTTACGTCCTGCTCGACCTCGCGCCGCGCGGGCGCGACGTGCGCCGGTTCGTCCACGCGCTCGAAGGGTGGGTGATCGCCACGCTGGGCGATTTCGGGGTCGAGGCGTGGGCGGTGCCCGACCGGATCGGAATCTGGACCCGCGAACCCGGCGGCGGCGAAGCCAAGATCGGCGCGATCGGCGTGCGGGTGCGGCGCTGGGTGACGATGCACGGCTTCGCGGTCAATCTCGACCCCGACCTGACGCATTTTTCGGGCATCGTGCCGTGCGGGATCGCCGAATACGGCGTCACCAGCCTCAAGCGGCTCGGCCTTGCGGTTTCGGCCGCCGAATGGGATGGGGCATTGCGCGCGCGGGCTGCCGAGTTCCTTGCCGCGCTGGAGTGACGAGCTTGACCGCCTACCGACTTGCCTGCGCCGTGCTGCCGCTCGTTCTGCTCGCTGGCTGCGACAAGGGCGCGAGCGGGGACGACGCGCGTGCCGCCTCGGGCACCGTGCTCGAAGGCACGATCAGCGATGCGATGCTGCCGCTCGACGCGGTCAAGTCCGAGCCGCCTTTCGAGGACCCACAGGCGGCCGAACGGGCGCAAGCGGCGGGCAGCGCGGCAACGCCCGCGGCCAATGGAGAAACGCCCGCGGCCGAAGCGCCGGCGGCTGCCGCTGAGCCGGCCGACGCCGCCGAACCGGCCGAACCGGCCGCCGCCGAGGACTAACGCAATCGCTCGAGCAGCTTGCGCGCCTGGTCGAGGTGCGGCTGGTCGATCATCTTCCCGTCGAGCGACAGCGCTCCGGCGCCGGGATTGGCGGCGAAGACATCGACGATCGCGCGGGCGGTGGCGATTTCGGCCTCGCCCGGAGTGAACGCGGCGTTGATCGGCGCGACTTGCGCCGGATGGATCGCCAGCATGCCGGTGAACCCGTCGGCATAGGAATCGGCGGCAATCCGTTCGAGCCCGGCGGTATCGCGGAAATCGGCGTGCAGCGTATCGACCGCCAGTACCCCGCGGGCGTGCGCGGTCAGCAGCACTTGCGCGCGCACCGCGCGGAAGGTGTCGGTCCATTGGCCCGCCGCGTCGCGCTTGCGGCTGGCGCCGATCGCGGCGGACAAGTCTTCGGCGCCCCAGGTCAACCCGGCGAGACGCGGGAGCGACGCACCCACATAACTGGCGATGCCGAGCGCGGCGGCGGGCGTTTCGCTGACCAGCGGCAGGATCCGCGTCGTGCCCGGTGCGATTCCCGCGCGCGGCTCGAGCTCATAGAGTTCGGCGGCGAGCGCTTGCAATTGCTCGGGGCCGGCGGCCTTGGGCACCATGATCCCCTCGGGCCGCCCCGGCATCACCGCGGCGAGGTCTTCCCGCCACAGCGGCCCGTCGAGCGGATTGATCCGCACCCACAGCGCCATCCGCTCGCCGGCGAGCAGGCGCTGGCCGTGCGTTTCCAGGAAGCGGCGGGCGAGCAGGCGGGCGCGCGGCTTTTCCGCCGGCGCGACCGCGTCCTCCAGGTCGACGATAACCACGTCGGAACCGTACCCGACCACTTTGTCGAGCTTGGCTTCGCTATCGCCCGGGACGAACAGCCACGATCGCATCGGCATCTTGCAGTACCCTTTCGTTGCCATCGCTATAGCCAAGCAGGGCCGCGACGCTAGACGACCGGCATGAAAGCCGCCGCGCGTCCTTCCCGCCTAGTCCCGCTCGCCGCGCTGCTGGTCGGCAACGCCGCACTGGCGCTGGGCCCGTGGTTCGTGCGGCTGGCGGATAGCGGACCGGTTTCGGCCGGGTTCTGGCGGGTAGCGCTGGCGTTTCCGTTCCTGTGCCTGCTGGCGCGGGCCAACCACCAGCCGCTGGGCGGGATCGGACGCGGCATGGCGCTGGCGGTGCTGGTGGGCGGCGCCTTGTTCGGGCTCGACATCGCCAGCTGGCATATCGGCATCGGCATGACCCGGCTGGCCAATGCCACGCTGTTCGGCAATGCCGGCAGCGTGATCCTGATGGTCTGGGGCTTTATTGCCTGGCGCCGCCTGCCGCGCGGGCGCGAATGGCCGGCACTGGCCGCCGCCCTGACAGGCGCGGCGATCCTGATGGGACGATCGTTCGAAATCTCGCAACGCACCTTTTATGGCGATCTGTTCTGCCTCGCCGCCGGCATCCTCTACGCCGGCTACCTGCTGATCCTGCAGGACGCGCGAGGGCGACTCGGCAGCTGGGCGCTGCTCGCCTGGTCAGTGTGCGGCAGCATGCCGGTACTCCTCGCCATCGCGCTGCTGCGGGGCGAGCCGCTGGTCCCAACCGATTGGTGGCCCCTCATCGGCCTGTTCATTTCCAGCCAGCTGATCGGGCAGGGCTGTCTGGTCTATGCGCTGCGGCACTTCACCCCACTGGTGATCGGCATCGCGCTGCTGACCCAGCCGGCGGTCGCCGCGCTGGTCGGCTGGCTGAGCTTCGGCGAGGTGCTGGCGCCGCTCGATTTCTTCGGCATCGCGCTGGTCGCTTCGGCGCTGGTCATGGCCAAGCTGGGGGAATCGACGCCGCGCCAAGCCGCTGATAGAACCGGCGGTTGAGGGCACAACGGGCAGGGGGAATTCATGCAGCAGGACACCGCGCGCTGGGACACCAGCTATGAATGGAAGATCATCGCGATCCTCAGCCTGACCTTCGGGCTGGTCGGCCTCGATCGTTTCATCTTGCCGGTCTTGTTCCCCAGCTTCGCGCCCGAACTCGGGCTCGACGAACAGGACCTCGGCAACCTCGTCGGCATTCTGGCGGTGTTCTGGGGCCTGTCGGCCTTCGCCATGGGGTTCCTCTCCGACCGGGTCGGGCGGCGCAAGGTGCTGATCCCGGCAGTGATCGTGTTCTCGTTGATGAGCGCGTTTTCGGGCATGGTCGGCGGGCTCGTCGGGCTGCTGATGGTCCGCGCGATCATGGGCCTGGCCGAAGGGCCGGTCGCCTCGATCGGGGTGGCGGTCGCCGTCGAAGCCTCGCACCCCAAGCGGCGCGGCATGAACAACGGCATCTTCCAGTGCATGATTTCGCTGATGGGCAATGCCATCGGGCCGATCATCGCCACGCAATTGTTGCTCGAAACCACCTGGCGCACCGTGTTCATGCTGGTCGGCATTCCCGGGCTGATCATGGCGCTGGTGATGTTCTTCGTGATCCGCGAACCCGCCCCGGCCGCGCCCGAGTCGGCCGCCGCGCCGCGCCCGCGCTTCGCCGACTTGTTCCGCCACCGCAACGTGCCGCTGGCCATGCTGACGCTGATGTGCGCGATGGGCGGGGTGTTCGTGCTGGCGGCGATGGCGCCGGTCTATCTGCAGAGTTTCCTCGGCCTGTCGCCGCAGCAGATGGGCTTCGTGTTCTCCGCCGTCGGCTTTGGCGGCGCGCTCGGCCAGTTCGCGATGCCGACGGTGTCGGACTTCATCGGCCGCAAACTGGCGACGCTGATTTCCTATATCCTCGCAGCAGTGTTCACGTATCTGTTTGCGCAAGCCGATGCGAGCAACCTCGGCACGCTGTTCTGGCTGCTGTTCTTCGCGTCGCTGTTCAATTTCTCGGCGCTGGCGATCCTCGCCGGGCCGGTGGCGGCCGAAGCGGCACCGGTGGGCATGGTCGCCTCGGTCGCCGGGCTGGTGATCGGCGCGGGCGAAGTGTTCGGCGGCGGCGTGGCCCCGGCGATCGCCGGCCGCATCGCCGCGACCAGCGGGCTGCCCAACGTGTTCGTGTTCACGATCTCGAGCCTGGTGCTCGGCTTCGTGATCGCGCTGTTCCTCAAGGAAACTGCTCCGCGCAAGACCGGCGCGGTTTAGCGCGTTCCAACACCCCTCGGCCGCACTAGTTACAATTGAGACTTGTGGCGGCGCAACTTGGGCCTATCGTGGCAAAACGCGATGGCGAGTTCGTTTCGGCTCGCTGACCCCGGAGATGTGTCCATGAAGCCGAAAAAGACTGCGCTCGACCAGGATTCGATTGTAAGCTGGGACGGCGCGATAAACGGCGACATCGCCGATGCGCGGGCCTTCAACCTTTCCTTCCCCGATCCCGGCAGCATCGCCGGGCTGCCCGATCTCGCCACGCCCGGCGAAACGATCCGCGGCAAGACGGTCTATGGCTTCAGCGACGATTGGGATAGCACCCGCGCGGGCGACAACAATGTCTACAATCAGCTCTACAGCGGGCTCAAGCAGGACACCTCGGACGGGGTCATCACCTACAGCTTCCTGACCCAGAACCACGCTACCGGGCTCAACAACAGCCCCAAGTTCGGCGAGGGCAAGGGCTACACCCCGTTCAGCGAAGCGCAGAAAGTCGCCGCCCGCGTCGCCATCCAGAGCTGGGACGACCTGATTGCCGCGCGCTTCGTCGAAGTGGCGGAAAAGCCGGGCGCCAGCCTGTGGGCATCGAAGAGCGTCGATATTATGCTCGCCAATACCTCCACCGGGCCGGCGCAGGCGTGGGCCTATTTCCCTGGCTATCCCAAGCAGTACGAGCGCGTGGCGGGCGATGTGTGGATCGCCGATCCGCGCCTCAACACCAGCAACGCGCAGCTCGATCCGAGCTTCTACGGCCTGTTCACGCTCGAGCATGAACTTGGCCATGCGATCGGGCTGAGCCATCCGGGCGATTACAACTTCGGCGACGACAGCGACGGCGACGGCGTTGCCGATCCGATCACCTATGAAGGCGATGCGTTCTATTTCCAGGACAACACCCAGTACACGATCATGTCCTACTTCGACGGCTACGAGGTCGGGAACAATCACATCGACTGGAACCTGATGCGGTTCATGTATCCCTCGACGCCGATGGTCGACGACATCCGCGTGACCCAAGCGCTGTACGGCGCGGACATGACCACTCGCACCGGCAACACCACCTACGGCTTCAACTCCACGGCCGATGTCGCCAATCCCGGCATGGTGTTCAAGTCCGGCGACCCGATGTCGATCTTCACCATCTGGGACGCCGGGGGCACCGATACGCTCGACCTGTCGGGCTACTACACCGGCTCGGTGATCGACTTGCGCCCCGGCGCCTATTCGAGCGCCGGCGGGTTCGGCGCCTACAACCCGGCGCTGGCCGATGACGACCCCTCTGCCATATCGCAGGCGGATTACCTGACCTACGTTAACGCCAACAACGCCGCGCTCGGCCTCGGCGCGCGCACGGCCGCCTACGATCTCTATTTCGGCGGCCGCGCCGGCGTGAACGAAGGCCTGCCGTGGTTCGAGGTGATGGGCGAAGACACGAGGATGGAGAACAACATCGGCATCGCCTATGGCGCCACGATCGAAAACGCGATCGGCGGCCATGGCGCGGACCGCATCAACGGCAACGCCGCCGCCAACACCTTCACCGGCAACGACGGCGCCGACACTTTCGTGTTCGCCCGCTACGGCGCCACCGATACCTCGATCGACACGATCGCCGATTTCCATTCCGGCCAGGACAAGATCGACCTGAGCTTCTTCAAGGCGGCGGGCTTCGATGCCGGCGACGTGCTGTTCGATGCGACCAACGACCGGCTCAACGTCGACACCAATCAGGACGGCACATTCGATCTGTTCATCAACGTGCACGGGAATGACGTCGTTGCCTCCGACATATTCTTCGGCTGAGGGAACGCGCGACGGGCCACCGGACCTCATTTGCTTTCTGGCCAGTGACGGCTCCTCTCGACGCTGCTAGCAGCGCGGCCAAAAGGGAGTTGTTACAGATGAAACCAGTGCGCTTTGCCACGGCCTTTGCCGCCTTGCTCCTTGCTGGATGCGCGACCATGACCGGTGACGCGCCGCCGGCGCACGATGCCCCGGCCAACGCCGATGCCGCGTTCAAGCGCGTGGGCGACAGCTACATCGAGTTCTACACCGCGTTCAATCCGGTCACCGCGACGGGGCTGGGCGATCATTCTCACGACGGCGATCTGCCGCGCCTCGGCGCCGCCGCCCGCGCAGCGGAAGCGGACTGTTATCGCCAGTTGCTCCGGGACCTGACGGCGATCGATTCGGCGCGTCTCAGCCGCGACAACCAGGTCGATTACGCGATGCTCAAAAACGAGCTCGAATATCAGCTGTGGGATTCGGACACGCTGCAGACCTGGGCGTGGAACCCGCAGGTTTACAACAACATCGCCTCGACCGCGCTCTATGTGCTGGTGGCGCGCGAGTTCGCGCCGTGGCCTGAGCGCTATGCGCACATCGTCGAGCGGATGGAGAAATTGCCGGCGTGGCTGGTCGAATCGCGCGCGCAACTCGATCCGGCGCGGGTGCCGCGGGTCCATGCCGAAACGGTGGCGCGGCAGACCGCCGGTCTGCTCGATATCGTCGATAGCGCGATCGTGCCCGAGGTCGAGCGCAGCGGGGTCGACCGTACCCGGTTCGATGCCGCGCTGGCGCGGCTGCGCAGCGCGGTGGCCGAACAGCAGGCGTGGCTCAATGACGTGCTGGTGCCCAACGCCCGCGGCGATTTCCGCCTGGGCGCGGCGCGCTACGACCAGAAGATGAAGTTCGCGCTGCAGAGCGACATCTCTCGCCCCGCGCTCAAGGCCAAGGCGCAAGCCGCGTTTGCCGAGGCCCGCGCGCAGATGGAGGAAATCGCCCGCACCTTCCCCGATTGCACCGGCAGCCAGCAACAGGCGATCGAATGCGCGCTGGCCAAGAGCTACGCTCGCCGCCCGGCGCGCGCCGAGCTGGAAGACCAGGCTCGCGAGACCCTCACCATGGCGACTGAATTCACCGCAGCACAGGGCTTCGTCGGCATGCCCAGCGGCCCGGTGCGGATCATCACCATGCCCAAGTTCCAGCAGGGCAATTCGGTCGCTTACGACGATGCGCCCGGCCCGCTCGAACGCGATCAGCCCAATTTCTACGCCGTCTCGCCGATCCCCGACGACTGGACGGATGCGCAGGCGACCAGTTTCTTGAGCGAATACAACTGGTACATGCTGCACGAGCTGGGCATCCACGAGGGCGTGCCGGGGCATTACCTCCAGCTCGACCACGCCAGCCGCTATCCGGGCCTGTTGCGCGCGGTGCTGCAATCGGGGCCGTTCGTCGAGGGCTGGGCGGTGTACACCGAACGGGTGATGGCCGAGCACGGTTACCTCGGCGGGCGCGCAACCGTGGACGGGCGATTGTTCGAGCTGACCATGCTGAAAATGCGGTTGCGCTCGATCGCCAACACCCTGCTCGACATCGGCATCCAGACCGAAGGCATGACCCGCGAACAGGCGATGGAACTGATGACGGTCGGCGCCTTCCAGCAGGAGCGCGAGGCGTCGGGCAAATGGCTGCGCGCGCAGCTCTCTTCGGTCCAGCTCCTGAGCTATTTCACCGGTTACGAGGAACACCTCGCGTTGCGCGAGGAAGCGAAACAGCGCTGGGGCAATGGCTTTGCCGAACGCCGCTATCACGACGAAGTGCTGAGCCACGGCAGCCCGCCGGTGAAGTACGTCCGGGCGCTGATGTTCGGGTTGCCGGTGGATTAGACGTTATTGCGCTCGACCAGATCGGACCAGAACCGAATATAGCGGCAATCCGGCCAAGGCCTTTCCCAATTTTCTTGCGGCGCTGAGGTCTCATTCTCGAAATAGTGCGAGAGGTTGGCGCCATAGTAGATGATGTCAGTCTGGTAGACCGAGAACACCGGATTGCCTGCCTCGCACGGCTCGCAAGGCAAGTACCGGTGTGCGGACAGGGGAATGAGCGCAGGCGCGCTAGCAACGGCAGCGTTCGCGATTTCGTGGCGAGCCTCGCGATCGGCGGGACATTCGCCCCATTCCGCAATCCAGAACTCGTTTTCGTCGATGTCGAAGAGAATGCCTTCGAGAGGCCATGCGAGCGCCTCGCGAATGCGCTCGTCGTCGCAACGTCAATCAGGCGCGGCTGCAGGGCGGCGTTCGATTAGCAGGTCGACCAAGTCCGGCGGAAAACAAACGCCGTATTTCGCCTGTGCCGCCTCAAGCTCACCAAGGGTGTAACCCGAGGTCCAAAATTGCGCTGGAGGGCTCAATCCGCGCTCGGTCCCAGATCGCCCTTGCCGACCGTGCCGCTGGCCATTTCGAGCATGCGGTCGAGGCTCTTGCGGGCGGCGAGGCGCAGGCCTTCCTCGATTTCGATCCGCGGCTCGAGGTCGCGCAGCGCGGTGTAGAGCTTCTCCATCGTGTTCAAGGCCATGTACGGGCAGATATTGCAGTTGCAGTTGCCGTCCGCCCCCGGCGCGCCGACGAAAGTCTTGTGCGGCAGCGCCTTTTCCATCTGGTGGATGATATGCGGTTCGGTGGCGACGATCAGCAGGTCGTCGGGCATGGTCTTGGCGAAGGTGAGGATGCCGCTGGTCGAGCCGACGTAATCGGCGTGATCGATGATGTGCGGCGGGCATTCGGGATGCGCGGCGACCGGCGCGCCGGGGTATTGCGCCTTGAGCTTGAGCAGCTCGCGCTCCGAAAACGCCTCGTGGACGATGCACACGCCCGGCCACAACAGCATGTCGCGGCCGAACTTGCGGGTGAGATAACCGCCGAGGTGCCGGTCGGGCCCGAAGATGATCGGCTGGTCCTTGGGGATCTGGCTGATGATCGTTTCGGCTGATGAACTGGTGACGATGATGTCGCTGAGCGCTTTCACCTCGGTCGAACAGTTGATGTAGGTCAGCGCGATGTGGTCGGGGTGCGCTTCGCGGAAGGCCTTGAACTTGTCCGGCGGGCAGGAATCCTCGAGCGAACAGCCAGCCTCGAGGTCGGGCAGCACGACGATCTTTTGGGGGCTGAGGATCTTGGCCGTGTCGGCCATGAACTTGACCCCGCAGAACGCGATCACCTCGGCATCGGTATCCGCCGCCTTGCGCGAAAGCTCCAAACTGTCGCCGACGAAATCGGCCAGGTCCTGCAGCTCGGGCCGCTGGTAATAGTGCGCCAGGATCACCGCGTTGCGCTCTTTGCGCAGGCGGTCGATCTCGGCGCGCAGGTCGGTGGCGCCTGGCACACCTGGGGTCAGCTTGGTCTCGATGCTCATGGCCCGAAGATAGGCGTCACATCGGGGGGAAGAAAGCCTCCATCGAGCGTTCGGCGCCCGGCGT
>JANOAH010000304.1:0-2971 GCA_031411075.1 Erythrobacteraceae bacterium | reverse complement strand
AGATCGCCGGATCGACCACCGCCACACCGCGTGCCTTGCCGCTCGACTTGGCGATGGCGTCGAGCGTGGCGGCATTGTCGGTGCCGTGGCAGCTCGCCTGGACGATCACGTTCCTGGCGAAACCCAAGTGATCGCGCAGCGCGAACAGCTTATCGGGCCCAGCGTCCTCGGGCAGATACTTGGCTTTGGCGCTGAACGGATGCAGCGCCATCGGCCCGAACACATGGCAATGCGCATCGATCGCGCCGGCCGGCGGCGTATAGCGCGGCTTCGACGGGTTCGGGTGCCAACTGACGATGCGATCCGACATGCACTCTCTCTTTGCGTCGCCCCTGCGCAGGCAGGGGCCGATCTGCCCTCGACCGTTAGCTGGACCCCTGCCTTCGCAGGGGTGACGATTCAAGTTTGGGCAAAAACGATACCGTCCATCAGCTTGCGCGCGGTGCGTAAGAGCGCGGCGGTGATGACCCGCCCCGCGTCATCGACTTCGAGCACGCAGCTCATCTCGCCGGTCGGGTGTTCGACACTCAGCGTCTTGCACCGGCCCTCGGGGATTACCGCCACCGCCGCCGCGGGCGAACCCTCGATTAGCGCCGCGGTGGCGACACTGACCGCGGCGAGCACGCCGATGGTGGCGTGGGCGCGGTGCGGAATGAAGCTGCGGGTGTTGATCGCCCCGCCGTGCTGCGGGGGCGAGACGAGGAACATTTTGGGGACGGTCTTGTCCTTCACGTCGCCAAGATTCATCAGCGGCCCGGCCTCGAGTCGGATCGCCTCGATGCGCGCGCGGATCGCTCCGAACGCTGCGCCTTCCAGTTCCTCGCGGGCTTCATAGCCGGTCGCGCCTAGCGCCTCGGCCAGCATCACCACGCACGGCATGCCGTTATCGATCAGCGTGCAGGCCACACCGTCGATCGTATCGGCCGCGTTGCCGGTAGGCAGCAGCGCGCCGCAGCTCGACCCGGCGGTGTCGCGAAATTCGAGCGGTACCGGCGCGTGCGTTCCGGGCACCCCATCGATCTTCGCATTGCCGTCATAGGTCGGCACCCCGTCCGGCGTCTGCACCGTGGCAACGGCGACCTGGCCGGTGTTCTCCATGAAGATGGCGACGCGCGTCTCGTCGCCGGTCGCCGCGACCAGCCCGCGCTCGAGCGCGAACGGGCCCACGCCGGCGAGGATGTTGCCGCAGTTCTGCGCGTCGGTGACGATTGCCTTGTCCACCATCACCTGCAGGAACAGATAATCGACGTCGATCCCGTCACGCCCGCTCTTGACTATCACGGCGACCTTGCTGGTCAGCGGGTCGGCCCCGCCCATCCCGTCGATCTGGCGCGGATCGGGGCTGCCCATCACGCCGAGCAGAAATCCATCGCGCGCCGCGGTGTCCTGCGGCAGGTCGGATGCCAGAAAATAGCCGCCCTTGGAGGTGCCCCCGCGCATCCACATCACGGGGGCGCAGGTCACACCCACTTCAGCCCCATATCGGTGAGCTTCTGGCGGAAGCCATACATGTCGAGGCCGAGCTCGCCGCCGGCCAGCCGCTGGCGCTTGTCGCCTTCGTTGGCTTCACGCGCGCGGGCCTTTTCGAGCACCTTGGCGGCGTCGGCGCGCTTGATCACGCAGACGCCGTCGTCATCGGCGACGATCACATCGCCAGGCTCGATATAGGCACCGGCGCAGACCACCGGGACGTTGACGTCACCCAGGCTGGCCTTGATCGTGCCTTGCGCGAATACGGCCTTCGACCACACCGGGAAGTCCATTTCGTGCAGGTCGCGGACGTCGCGCACCCCGGCGTCGATGATCAGCCCGCGGCAGCCGCGCGCCTGCGCGCTGGTGGCGAGCAAGTCGCCGAAATAACCGTCTTCGCACGGGCTCGTCGGCGCAATGACCAGGATGTCGCCTTCGCGGCACTGCTCGATCGCGGCGTGGACCATGTAGTTGTCGCCCGGCGGCACGCTGATGGTGACAGCGGTGGCGCCGATCCGCGCGCCCGGATAGATCGGGCGCATGTAGCTGGCGAGGAGGCCGCTGCGCCCCTGCGCCTCGTGCACCGTGGCCACCCCGCAAGCGCCGAGGCCGTCGACCACGGACAGCTCCGCGCGCTCGATGTTCTGGACAACGACACCCACGCGCGATTCTCCCTCTCTGCGTGCCTGCGCGGTGGACCCGCGCGGGCGGTTGCGTCAATAGGCCGAACAGTGAGTCTCGCGCGACTTAGGCAAACTTGTATGCACTACATACATTCTATAACGGCGGCCCCCAAGGATGCCTGACAACCAACACTCGATACCTGCCGTGGCGCTGATCGGCTTTGGCGAAGCCGGCGAGAAGTTCGCCCGCGCCGGCCAGTGGCCCGCGTGCGGCTGGGACCTGTTGCCCGAGCGCCGCGCGCTGATGGCCGAGCTGGGCGTCGCCACCGCCGCAGATGCGCGCAACGCGCTCGACAAAGGTAACATCGGACTGGCGATCGTCACCGCCGACCAGGCACTCGCCGCGGCGCGCGAATACGCTTCGCTGCTGCCCGCCGGCGCGCTGTGGTGCGACATGAACTCGGTCTCGCCCGAAACCAAGCGTGCCGCCGCCGAAGTGGTCGAATCCGCGGGCGGGCGCTATACCGACGTCGCGGTGATGGGGCCGGTCGACAGCGAGCTCAAGGTGCCCGTGCTGGTCGCCGGCCCGCACGCCGAGCCGACCCGCGCCGCGCTCGCCGCGCTGGGGTTTGCCAATGTCCGCGTGGTCGGCGACGAAGTCGGGCGCGCGGCGGCGATCAAGATGATCCGTTCGGTGCTGGTCAAGGGGATCGAGGCGCTGTCGTTCGAATGTGCCGCGGCGGCCGATGCCGCGGGGGTCTATGACGAGGTCATGACCTCGCTCGATGCCTCGGAAAAGCGTCGCTCCTGGGCCGATCAATTCGCCTACAATCGCGGCCGGATGGAACAGCACGGCGCCCGCCGCGCGGTCGAGATGG
>JANOAH010000303.1:0-1766 GCA_031411075.1 Erythrobacteraceae bacterium | reverse complement strand
TGCTTCAAATGCTCGAAGGGCGGCGCGGGGTCCGCACCGGCGATCAGCTCAAGCCGCTTCGTCCGCCGCGTCGAGGCCGTAGGCGGTGTGGAGGACGCGCACGGCGAGTTCGGTCTCGTCCTCGTCGATCAACACGCTGATTTTGATTTCGCTGGTGCTGATCGCCTGGACGTTGATCTGCCGGTCGGCGAGCGCGCGGAACATGGTCGCGGCAACGCCCGCGTGGCTTTTCATGCCGACGCCGACGACGCTGATCTTGGCCACCTTGCTGTCTGTGATGACGCGGTTGAAGCCGATCGCCTCGCGCTTGTCTTCGAGCAGCGCCTGGGCGCGGGCGAGATCGGCCTGCGGTACGGTGAAGGTCACGTCGGTCTCGCCCTTTTCGCGGCCGACGTTCTGGATGATCATGTCGACGTTGATCGCAGCTTCGGCGAGCGGGGTGAAGATCGCACTGACCGCCCCGGGCCGATCGGGCACCCGGGTCAGCACCACGCGCGCTTCGTTCTTGTCGTGGGCGATGCCGGTGACGAGCTGGCTTTCCATATCGTAGCTTTCCATTTCCTCGTCGGAGACGATCATCGTGCCGGGCAAGTCGTCGGCGGGGGGCGAATCCTCGTCGATGAAGCTCGACAGCACTTGCACCCGCACGCCTTCCTTCATCGCCAGGCTGACCGAGCGGGTCTGCAGCACTTTGGCGCCGACCGAGGCGAGTTCGAGCATTTCTTCGTAAGTGACGTACTTGAGCTTGCGGGCGCGGGCGACGATTCTGGGATCGGTGGTGTAGACCCCGTCGACGTCGGTGTAGATATCGCAGCGATCGGCCTTGAGCGCGGCGGCCACCGCCACCGCCGAGGTATCGGAGCCGCCGCGGCCGAGCGTGGTGACACGGCCGGTTTCGGCGAGGCCCTGGAAGCCGGGGATGACGGCGATTTCACCGGCGTTCATCGCCGCAATCATCGGTTCGGCTTCGATCCGCGCGACCCGCGCCTTGGCGTGGGCTTCCTGGGTATGGATCGGGATCTGCCAGCCGAGCCAGCTGCGCGCCTGGCAACCCATTGCCTGCAGCGTCAGCGCGAGGAGGCCGGCGGTGACCTGCTCGCCGCTTGCCACCACCACGTCGTATTCGGCCGGATCGTAAAGCGGGTTGGCCTCGCGACAGAAATTGACCAGCCGGTCGGTCTCGCCCGCCATCGCGCTGACCACTACCGCGACTTCGTGTCCGGCGGCCTGCTGCTTGCGCACGATGCCCGCGACGCGGCGGATGCGCTCGGTGCCGGCCATCGAGGTGCCGCCGAATTTCATCACGATACGCGCCAACGAATTCGCTCCCGCTCGGTCCCGGGCGCTGTTAGGCAGACGGGATGTCCGATGCAACTGTCGCAACTGCAACCATTCGCCCCGAGGAAGCCGCGCATTTCGGCGCCCAGGCGGCGGATTGGTGGGACCCCAAAGGCAGCTCGGCAATGCTGCACCGGCTCAATCCGGTGCGGCTGACGTTCCTGCGCGAAGCGATCGACTTGCACTGGGGCGGCGATATCGACAGCGCGCGGCCGCTCGCCGGCAAGACCGCGCTCGACGTCGGCTGCGGTGCGGGCCTGCTCGCCGAACCGCTGGCCCGGCTTGGCGCGGCGGTGACCGGGGTCGACGCGGCGCCCGAGAACATCGCCGCGGCGCGCGACCATGCCGCGGGCGCGGGCCTGAGCATCGATTACCGGGCGGGCGAGCTCGCCGACCTCGGCCTCGGCCGGGTCGACCTGGTTACTTGC
>JANOAH010000302.1:0-6149 GCA_031411075.1 Erythrobacteraceae bacterium | reverse complement strand
TGGCGCGCGACGATGCCTGGTACGCCGGCATCGAAGCCGGCGCGCTGTGGGCCGATGATTCGACGTTCGAAGACGTCGTCACCGGCCGCGAAATCTTTCTCGAACATGCCGATGGCTTCGACGCCGATCTGCTGCTGGGCTACGACTTCGGCATGTGGCGGCTCGAAACCGAAGCCGGCTACAAGTCGTTCGGCACCGATGTACTGGTCGTGCCCGCGGGCGTTGCCATTCCCGGCGCGGTCGCGCCGGTCAGCGGCACCTTCAACCCGACCGGCGATAACGAAATCATGAGTGCGATGCTCAACGCGCTGTTCGACATCGGCGGCAACGGCGGCATTGGCCTGTCGCTCGGCGGCGGTGTCGGCATTGCCCGCGTCACCACCGAATTGTCGGTGGCGTCTTCGGGACCCGGTGCGTTCGACACGTCCGACGTCGCGCTGGCTTGGCAGGGGATCGCCTCGATCCACGTCCCGGTTGGCACCGCGGTCGATATCGGGCTGAAATATCGCTACTTCAACGTCAAAGACCTCGACGTGATCTCGACCTACGGACGCGGTTACGAGACGACGCTGACCTCGCACTCGCTGATGGCGTCGTTCCTGGCGAACTTCGGCCGCCGTGCCGAAGCACCGCCGCCGCCGCCGCCCATGCTGCCGCCCCCACCGCCGCCGCCTCCTCCTCCGCCGCCGCCTCCGGCCCCGGCGATGAAGACCTGCCCGGATGGTTCGCGCATTCCGGTTGCGGCCGCCTGCCCGGCGCCGCCGCCGCCGCCCGTGGCGCCCACGCCCGAACGCGGCTGACGCCGGCACCAGGACAACAGAAGGGCCGGGAGAGCGATCTCCCGGCCCTCTTGTTTCGGCCCCCGGACGGGCGGCCTATTCCATCATCAGGAACAGCCCGAAGCTGAGCGCGGTGCCGATCAGGAACAGCGGCCACGACCAGAAGAAATGAAAGTCCTGCACCGCGACATCGCGGACATTCAAGAGCCCGCCCGAAGATCCGCCCGAGCCGATGAACAGCGACACCAGCAGGGCCAGGGCAATGCCCAGCACAGTGGCTTTCAGAAATGCGAACACGAGCCCTCTCCCCTCCCCGCGGGTTGTCAGGCGACCAGGCGCAAGTGTGACCCGGAACGCCGCGTAGTCAACGCCACATTGGCGAGCCCGTCGATATGCAGCAGGCGCTCGACCAGATCGCCGTCGAGCTGGAAATCGCGGCCAAGGCGCAGCTGCGGTTCGGGCGAGCGGCCGACACACAAACGCGCCCGCACTTCGCCGCGCCCTGGCTCGCCCTCGTCGAGCTCGGCGCGCAACGCTGCCAGCGCGTCGAGCGAATGCACCTCGAGCGTCAGCAGCATCCGCGCCGCGTCGCGCACTTCGGCCAGCGGCCGCGCCCCGCGTACGGTGACACGCGGCGGCTCCTCCGGGCTCGGCGAATCGAGATCGACGTTGAGCAGCACGCAGATCCCATCGGCAGCCCAGCGCTGGAAGCTTTCGACCAGCCCTTCCTCGAAACAGGCGGCGGTGAACTGGCCCGAGCTGTCGGAAAAGTCGGCGCGGACGAAATCGGCGCCGCGGCGGGTTCGGCCCCGGCTGATGCCTTCGACCAGCGCCGCCATCACCGCCGGCCGGCGTCCTTCGGCGACGCTGGTTTCCATCAGCGCGGCAAAGGGTAACGCC
Organism: Erythrobacteraceae bacterium; assembly: GCA_031411075.1. Lineage (GTDB taxonomy): Bacteria > Pseudomonadota > Alphaproteobacteria > Sphingomonadales > Sphingomonadaceae > Croceibacterium_A. Next base: position 4,470 of record JANOAH010000302.1, on the reverse strand, counting down.
CCATTGGCCGAGGCGATCGCGCGGTATTGCTCGATCGGGTGGGCGGCGAAGTAGAAGCCGAAGGCCTCGCGCTCGGCCGCCATCTGCGCGGCGCGGTTCCACGGTTCGGCATCGACCAGCCGCAGCGCCGGTCCCGCCACGCCCTCGCCGCCGAACAGCGCCGCCTGCCCGCTCTCGCGCTCGCGCACCGCGCTATCGGCGACCGCTAACAGGGTGTCGGCGTTGGCCAGCACTTGGGCGCGGTTCGGCTCGAGGCTGTCGAACGCGCCGGCGGCGATCAGGCTGTCGAGCTGGCGCCGGTTCATTGCGCCCGGCGGCATCCGCTTGAACAGGTCTTCGAGCGATTCGAAAGCGCCGTTCGCCTCGCGCTCGGCGACGATCTGCTCCATCGCCTTTTCGCCGACGTTGCGGATCCCGGCCAGCGCATAGCGAACGCCATGGCCAAGCTCGGTCTGCTCGACCACGAATTCGGCCTCGGAGCCGTTGATGTCGGGGCCGAGCAAGCTCAGCCCGCCGCGCCGCAAGTCATCGACGAACACCGCCAGCTTTTCCGACTGATGCATGTCGAAGCACATCGAGGCGGCGTAGAATTCCTCCGGATAATGCGTTTTCATCCACGCGGTCTGGTAGGCGAGCAGCGCGTATGGCGCGGCGTGGCACTTGTTGAAGCCGTAACCGGCGAACTTGGCGATCCGGTCGAACAGCTCGTTGGCCTTGGCCGGTTCGATCGCCGATACCGACTGGCACCCTTCGACGAACCGCTGCCGCTGCGCGTCCATTTCCGCCTGGATTTTCTTGCCCATCGCCCGGCGCAGCAGATCGGCCTCGCCCAGCGAATACCCGGCAAGCAGCCGCGCCGCCTGCAGCACCTGCTCCTGGTAGACGTAGATGCCGTAAGTCTCGCCCAGCACCGGCTCGAGCTTGGGATGCGGATAGTCGATCCGCTCGCGCCCGTTCTTGCGCGCGCCATAGCTCGGGATGTCGTCCATCGGACCTGGGCGATAGAGCGAAACCAGCGCCACGATGTCTTCGAACCGGGTTGGCTTCACCGCGGTGATCGCGCGCCGCATCCCTTCGGATTCGAGCTGGAACACACCCACCGTGTTGCCGGTCTGGATCATCGCGTAGACCGCGGCGTCGTCCCACGGGATCGCGGCCAGATCGATCGCGATCCCGCGCCGGGCGAGCAGATCGACCGCCTTCTTGAGCACCGACAGCGTCTTCAGCCCGAGGAAGTCGAACTTCACGAGCCCGGCATCCTCGACATATTTCATGTCGAGCTGGGTGACCGGCATGTCCGAGCGCGGATCGCGGTATAGCGGCACCAGTTGCGCCAAGGGCCGGTCGCCGATCACCACACCGGCGGCATGGGTCGACGAATTGCGCGGGAAGCCTTCGAGCCGCATCGCCAGATCGACCAGCCGCTTGACCTCGGCGTCGTTGTCGTACTCGCGCCTGAACTCGGCCACGCCGTTCAGGGTTCGCGGCAGCGTCCACGGGTCGGTCGGGTGGTTGGGCACCATCTTGCACAAGCGGTCGACGTGGCCGTAGCTCATCTGGAGAATGCGGCCGGTATCGCGCAGCACCGCGCGGGCCTTCATCTTGCCGAAGGTGATGATCTGCGCGACCTTGTCGGCGCCATAGCGCTGCTGGACATAGCGGATCACTTCGCCGCGGCGGGTTTCGCAGAAGTCGATGTCGAAGTCGGGCATCGACACGCGTTCGGGATTGAGGAACCGTTCGAACAGCAGCCCCAGGCGGATCGGATCGAGATCGGTGATGGTCAGCGACCAGGCGACCAGCGACCCCGCGCCCGAGCCGCGCCCCGGCCCGACCGGAATGTCATGGCCCTTGGCCCACTTGATGAAATCGGCAACGATCAGGAAATAGCCGGGAAAACCCATCCCGGTGATGACCTCGAGCTCGTAGGCGAGCCGGTCGTCGTAGACCTGCCGGTCCTCGGCGTTCATTTCACCATAAGGCGCGAGGCGCGCGTCGAGCCCGGCGCGGGCGTCTTCGCCGAGCATCCGCGCTTCGCCTTCGAGATCGCCGGCGAGGCTCGGCAGGATCGGCTTGCGCCGCGGCGGCGCGAAGGCGCAGCGCTGCGCCACCACCAGCGTGTTGGCAGTCGCTTCGGGCAGGTCGGCGAACAGCTCGTCCATCATCGGCGCCGACTTGACGAACGCCTCGGGGTTCGAGCGGACGCGATCGGCGCTGTCGAGATGGGTCGAGGCGGCGATGCACAGCATCGCGTCGTGCGCGGCGTGCATATGCGGGTCGCCGAAATGCGCCGGATTGGTGGCGACCAGCGGCAGGTCGCGGGCATAGGCGAACTCGACCAGCGCGTCTTCGGCCGCGTCCTCGATCGGATCGCCGCGCCGGGCCAGCTCGATGTAGGTACGGTCGGGAAACAGCTCGACCAGCGCGTCCAGCCAGGTTTCGGCGCGATCCTGGCGACCTTCGGCGAGCAGCCGGGTCAAAGCGCCCTCGCTGGCGCCGGTCAGCGCGATCAGCCCCTCGGTCCGCCCGGCGAGGTGGGACAGCGCGATATGCGGTTCCAGCTCGACCGGGCGATCGAGATGCGCCTGGCTGACCAGCGCGCAGAGGTTCTGCCAGCCAGCCTCGTCCTGCGCGTAGAGCGGCAGATAGTCGATCGGGCCGCCCTCTTCGCGCAGCACGCCCAGCAGCGTGCCGATGATCGGCTGCACCCCTTCTGCCTTGCACGCCGCGGCGAACGCCGGGGTGCCGTAGAGCCCGTTGCGGTCGCATATGGCGATGGCCGGAAAGCCGCGTTCGCGGGCCAGCTTGGCGATTGCCTTGGGCTCGATCGCCGCTTCGAGCATCGAGTAGCTCGAGAACACACGCAGCGGGACGAACGGAGCGAAAGCCATGGCTGCGGATGTAGGTCGGTGGCCGGGGCGTGAGGAGAGGCCGCGCGATCAATCCACCGCTTTTATTGGCCGGACACCGTGGCGGCCCCGGCCAGATTCCGCTTCCCTTCGTGGGCGGGCTGTGTTTCCTTCCGATAACGCACTTGCACGAGGGGGAAATGCAATGAGCGAACTGCCTGTTTCGTCGCGGTCCGAAGGCCTGGTCAGCCGGGCCAAAGGGGTCATGCTGCAACCCAAGGCGGAATGGCAGCAGATCGCCGCGGAAACCACCGAGCCCATGGCACTGCTGATCAGCTACGTCCTGCCGCTGGCGCTGATCGGTCCGATCGCCTCGTTCATCGGCTCGCAGCTGTTTGGCCTGGGGGCTGGCATCTTCTCGATCGAGATCGGCCTGGGCGCGGCGCTCGGCATCGCGGTGACGACCTTCGTCATGTCGATCGCCGGCACGTTCCTGCTCGCCTTCATCGCCAACCTGATCAGCCCGCAGTTCGGCGGGAAGCGCGATTTTGCCGCGGCCTTCCGGCTCGTCGCTTACAGTTACACCGCAGCGTGGGTCGGCGCGATCTTCGGGCTGGTCCCGGCCCTGGGGGCGCTGGGTATTCTGTTCGGGCTGTACAGCCTCTACCTGCTCTACCTCGGGGCGGCGCCGGTCATGGGGGTGCCGCAGGACAAGACGCTCGGGTTCACCGCGGTCACGGTCATCGCGGCCATCGTGTGCTACCTGGTGCTCGGGATGGTCACCGCGGCGGTGGCCGGCAGCCTGTTCTTGGCCTCGGCCGGAACGATTGCCAGCAACGATGTCGACCGGGCCACGGTCGACCTCGGCGAAATGGGCAAGGTCGAGCTGAACGGCGACCAGGCCACGCTGACTGTCGATGGCCAGACCGTCCAGATGGACATGGCGGAAATCCAGGCCGGGGCCGAACGCGCGGCGGCCGAGGCCGAAGCCCAGACCGGCGATTAGCGCGAGGCTGGCTTAGTCCAGCACGCCTTCGTGGATGCGCACCACGCGGTCCATTCGGGCCGCCAAGCGTTCGTTGTGGGTCGCCACCAACGCGGCGCTGCCGTGGCCGCGCACCAAGCCGAGGAACTCGGCCAGCACTTTGTCCGAGGTGACTTCGTCGAGATTGCCGGTCGGCTCGTCGGCCAGCACCAGCAGCGGCTTGTTGGCGAGCGCGCGGGCGACGGCGACGCGCTGCTGTTCGCCGCCCGAAAGCTGGCTCGGCCGGTGAGTCAGCCGATGGCCAAGCCCAAGCGCGCCGAGCAGTTCGACCGCGCGTTCGGCCGCCCGAGCGCGATCGACCCCGCCGACCAGCTGCGGCAGGATCACATTCTCCTCGGCGCTGAAATCGGGCAGCAAGTGATGGAACTGATAGACGAAACCGAGGTGCTCGCGCCGCAGCCGGGTCCGCTCCGACGACGGCAAGTGGCTGGCATCGGTTCCGGCGAGCTCGATCCGGCCTCCGAACCCGCCTTCGAGCAGGCCAACCGCCTGCAACAGCGTCGACTTGCCGGTGCCCGAGGGGCCGAGCAGCGCGACGATCTCACCTGGCATGATCGTCAGGTTGACGCCTTTCAG
>JANOAH010000301.1:0-4365 GCA_031411075.1 Erythrobacteraceae bacterium | reverse complement strand
GGCCGCGTTATAGGCGTTGCCCATCTTCAGCGTGTTGCCGATGGCGAAGCTGGACAGCGTCGGGTTGTGGAAGATCGCCCCGAACGCGGCGGTCAGCTCGCCGCCGACGATCGATCCGTAGTTGAACGTCAGAGTGCTCTGACTGAGATGGTAGAGCGATCCGGTCAGCGTCATGCTGGCCGAACTGGCGGTGTAGATACGCCCCGAACCCGCCGCGCCGGCCACGCCGTCCAGCGTGAAGATCGGATTGTCGATCGTGCCCTGGCCGATGAAATAGGCGTTGTTCGAAACGACGATGCCGCCCGAGCCGAGCGCCGAATCGCCGGACACCCTGACAAACCCGCCCTGGACGTCGAGGCCGCCGCTGAAGGTCTTGAGATCGTTGAGCTCGAGCGTGCCGTCGCCGGTCTTGACGATCTTGCCGGGGCCGGACACGCCCAGTTCCAAAATCGCCCGATCGCCGGCGGCGGCGGTATTGACCAGCAGGTTGCTGGTCAGCGTCGCGCGCAGGCCGCCGAGCGGCGAGAAGCGGATCGTCGAGCCGCCCGCAACGCTGAGTTGCGCGGCCGATCCGCCGTTGTCGAAGAACAGATCGGCCACGTCGGTGCCGCTATCGGCGTAGGAGCCGCGAAAGGTGATGTCCGCGGTGGCGGTGAAGTTCATCTGGCCGAGCGCGATGTTCGCGGTTTCGAGCAACGTCACTTCGTAATTGGAGTAGTTGAAGCCGAAGTTGGCAATCGCGCCGGGGGCGCTGGGAATACCGCCGTTCCAGTGCGCCGCGTCGGTCCACTCCCCGTTGGGATCGAGAAAAGGGCCAAGGGTCCAGTCAGCCATGGCGTCTCCTGACCGAGCCGCCGATCGCCCGGCGGCGCAACCTTGCTGTCAGCCGAAGCAGCGTAGTCGGCGCGGGAAAGCGAGTCCACCGCGCCGCCGCGCCAGGATCGACCCGGGGTGGGCGGGGCCTGGGGCTCTGAACGCTAAAGGACGAAGTCGATCGCGGTCAGGCTCTGCGTCCCCGCACCCTGCAGCAGGATATGCATATCGGCAGCGGTGTCGCCGTTGATGTCGACCTCGACCCTCAGGTCGCTGCCCAGATCGACCCAGCGGACTTGCGCGACGCCGTTGTTGAAGAACGGCAGGTTGTCGATGAACGTGAAGGCCTGATCGCCGGCGGTGAACGGATCGGTGTCTATCCGCGAAAAATTGATCTTGTCGGTGCCGCTGACGAAATCGGTGATCACGTCGGCATTGGCGCCGGTGCCGCTGTCGGCGATATTGCGGTACTTGAACACATCCGCCCCGGCGCCGCCGGTAATCGTGTCTGCCCCGCCGTTGCCGGCGATCTTGTCGCTGCCGATGCCGCCGCCAATGGTCTCGGCGCCATCGCCGGCCTGAACCCGATCGCTGCCGTCACCGCCGGCGATCGTATTGGCCGCCGAACCGCCGAGCTTGATCACGTCATCGCCGGTGCTGCCAATGACGTTGAACTTGGCGGCCGAACCGATTGTCATCGCTTTGGTCAGAACCGGAGCGCCGGCGATCATGTTGACGATCAGCGTTCCCGCACCCTCGAGGATCGAGTTCGGGGCGAAGGCGCTGGCAAACTCCGGACTGGTCAAGGTCAGAGTTGGGTTGGAGCCAAATCCGAACGTGAGCCGTTCGAAACCGCTCAACGCGAGCAACGGGACGTTGCCGCTGCCCTCCACGTACAATTGGTCGAAGCCATCGCCGCCATGGACGCTATGACCGGTTCCCAGCAAGTTGCCGACTTGGATCCGGTCATCCCCGCCATCGCCGTAAATCACGTCCACGCCGCCGTAGCCAGCCAGGTAATCGTTGCCCTCCATGCCGTGAATGACCTCGGCATGGGTCGAACCGTAGATGTTATTGTTGCCGGCGTTGCCGTTGAGCTGGATACTATCGACGCCGTCGGTCCAATTTGAGAACAGGGCCAGCGGCAGATAGAGCGCCGCAGCGTTAGCGGCATTGGTGAAATTGACGACCAGGCTGTCTGTCCCGGCCGTGCCGACAAACGTCCCCTTGTAACTAGCGTCGTCCTGCGCATCATTGATCGTGACATCGAGCGCGCCGGTCGAGGTGCCGACCAGCGAACCTAGTTTCAGCGACAGATTGTTGAACACGGCGGCATATCCGCCGGTGTTGATTTCGCCGCCGCCGACCACTTCGACCACGCCTGCTCCGCCGACCGCGAACAGATTGGCGGCGACATAGGCCGACCCCAGGCGCAACGGATTATTCTGCACCAGGTAGCTGGCGTCGACTGCATTGGTGATCGACGAGAAGCTGGCGGTGAGCGTCCCCCCGGCATCGTTTTCGCCGAACGAGATGATGCCGGTGGAGCTGTGCTGCAGGGCGCCGGTGAGGGTCAGCGTCTGCCCGGCGAAAGCGGTGATCTGCGCCGATCCGGCCACGTCGGTTTGGCCCGGCAGTGTACGGATCGCGTTGCTCACCGTTCCGAAGGCCGAGAGGATCGCGTCGTTGGAGATGCGGAATGCTCCGGTGCCGAAGTTGCCGGCCCCGCCGCTCAAGGTCCCGCCGGTAATGTCGATGCCCCCGGTGGCGGTGTTGTTCGACGCGGTCAGAGCCAGCGAGCCCAGTCCCGACTTGATCAATCGGCCGCTGCCCGAAATCGGTGCCAAAATGCCGGCAGCCGCGCTGCCGAAAGGATGGACGTAAAACTCGGTGCGCGAGGCCAGCACGACATTCAAGCCACCGCTCGAACTGATCAGAAAATTTCCGCCGCTGCCATCCGACGTGACGTTGACATGGGCGACACCCAGGCCGGCGTCGAACCGGAGTGTCCCCGCGCCGGTCCCGGTGTCGGCGGTCGATCCCTTGATCGTCAGCCCGGCGGTGCCGGTCATGTCGACGTTGAGCGTCGATACGGTGATGTCGCTGGATTCAAGAATGCTGACCTGAACATCGCCCCCATCGTGGGTGAAGTCGAACGTCGCTGTATCGCCGACGCCATCAGGAACCCCGCCCGCCCAGTTGGCGGCGTTGGTCCATGTCCCGTTATAGGTGGCAGTCCACTCAGCCATCGCGCCTCCTCCGCCCGGCAATGCCGCGGCTTACGCAATCGGGAAGAGTGGGTGAGTTAACCGGTCGAGTCAACGATTCCGGCCGTTTTTCAAAGGGGCACGCGATCGGGCGGAAACCGGCGCGACGCTCGGCGTTGATGGGCCATGCCCCGCGCGCTCAAAGTGTTCCGGACCTCGGCCGGGTTCGACGATGCCTACGTCGCCGCGCCCAGCCGCAAGGCGGCGCTGGCGGCGTGGGGCGCCGACGCCGACCTGTTTGCGCGCGGGGTGGCCGAACAGGTCACCGACCCGGCGCTGATCGCCGAGCCGCTGCAACACCCTGGCGTGGTCATCCGCCGATCGCGCGGCGATCTGGCCGGGCATTTGCAGGCGCTGCCGCGACGGTCTGCCGCGGCCCGGTCGCCCAAGCCGGCAGCCGAGCCGAAGCCAGCCAAGGTCAAGGCCCCACCGAAGCGCGACCGGATCGCGGCGGCCGAGGCCGATCTTGCCAAGGTCCGCGCGCGGCAGGCGAGCGAGATCGCGGCGCTTGAAGCGCAGCACGACCGTGAACGGGTCAGGCTCGAACGCCGGGCCGAGGCGGCCCGCGCCGCCTATCGCAAAGCGCTGGCGGCGTGGAGCCGCTGAAGGAAGCGGCCCGGGCCGGTTCGCCAATATCGGTTGATCGAGCCGTTCAGATGAGCCCGCGCCGGGGGCGATTTCGGCGGACCGGATCCTTGAACGGCAGCAGGCCGGTACGCGGCGCGGCGAAGCGGGCTTCGTGCGCGTAGAATTCAGCATATCCCGGCCACGGCACATGGCCTTCGGTGTGCTGGTACCAGCCAAGCTTGTACATCGCGTCGGCGTCGGTGCCGGGTTCGGGCATCGGGTCGGTGGGCGTGGCGGAGCCGAACAGCGCCCAGGCCGGCTGCGCGGCGCGCACCGCCTGCCACATGCCGGTCGGATCGACCCAGGCATCGCCTTTACCGGCCGTGCCGCTGGTCACGAACAGCGGGCGGGGCGCGCGCAGCGCAATCAGGGTGTGGGCGTCGACCGGCAGGTTGGCGGTGGTCTGGTCGCCGCGCGCATAGGCCATGATATTGGGCGTGAACCAGTGAAACGCGCCCGGGCCGGCCATGTTCTCCCACCGCTCGCCGAAATCGCGGCGCATCAGCTTGGCCCCGCCGGCGCCGGAGCTCGAGACATTGGCATCGGCAAAGGCAGGGTCGAACGCGGCGGCGACGAGCACGCCCTTGCCGAAGCGCGAATGGCCCTGCAGCGAAATGCGCGTCGGCTCGATCCGCGGATCGCGCGCCAGCTCCTCGCG
>JANOAH010000300.1:0-1597 GCA_031411075.1 Erythrobacteraceae bacterium | reverse complement strand
GCCGCGCGCGTCTAGGCCCTGTTTCGCCGGATGGGCCAGCGGCTTTGACGGCTTGGCGGCGAGTTCAGTCAGCGCCTTCAGCGCCGCGCGGCAAGCCGCCTCGTCGCGCGCGGCACGCACCTTCGCCAGCCGCGCGACCTGCCCTTCGCGCACCTTGTGATTGTCGACTTCGAGCGTGTCGATCGGCGAATGGACGTCGAGCGGGTACTTGTTGACGCCGACGATCACGTCTTCGCCGCGGTCGACCCGCGCTTGCCTCGCCGCCGCCGCTTCCTCGATTCTGCGCTTGGGCATCCCGCTCGCGACCGCCGCGGTCATCCCGCCCAATTCATCGGTTTCGGCGATCAACTTGGCGGCTTCTTCGGCCAACTTGGCGGTAAGGGACTCCACGTAGTAGCTGCCGCCCAGCGGATCGACGACCTTCGTCACCCCGCTTTCCTCGGCCAGCACGAGCTGGGTGTTGCGCGCGATCCGGGCGGAGAAATCGGTCGGCAGCGCCAGCGCCTCGTCGAGCGCGTTGGTGTGGAGGCTCTGCGTCCCGCCGAGCACCGCGGCGAGCGCCTCGATCGTGGTGCGGATGACGTTGTTGTAGGGGTCCTGCTCCTGCAGGCTGACGCCCGAGGTCTGGCAGTGGGTGCGCAGCATCTTGCTACGTTCGTCCTTCGCGCCGAGCCCCTCCATCACCCGCGCCCACAGCACCCGCGCGGCGCGCAGCTTGGCCACTTCCATGAACAGGTTCATGCCGATGCCGAAGAAAAAGCTGAGGCGCGGGGCGAAATCGTCGAGCGCGAGGCCCGCCGCGATCGCGCGGCTCGCGTATTCCTTGCCGTCGGCGATGGTGAAGGCGAGTTCCTGCACCGCCGTCGCCCCGGCCTCGTGCATGTGATAGCCCGAAATCGAGATCGAATTGAACTTGGGCATGTGCGTCGCGCAATAGGCGATGATGTCGCCGACGATCCGCATGCTCGGCTCGGGCGGGTAGATGTAGGTGTTGCGGACCATGAACTCCTTCAAAATGTCGTTCTGGATGGTCCCGGTGAGCTGCTCGGCGCGCACCCCCTGCCGCTCCGCCGCGACGATGTAGAACGCGAGGATCGGCAGCACCGCGCCGTTCATCGTCATGCTGACGCTCATCTGGTCGAGCGGGATCTGGTCGAAAAGGATTTCCATGTCTTCGACCGTATCGATCGCCACCCCCGCCTTGCCGACATCGCCGATCACGCGCGGATGATCGCTGTCGTAGCCGCGGTGCGTGGCGAGATCGAACGCGACCGACAGACCCTTCTGCCCCCCGGCGAGGTTGCGGCGATAGAACGCGTTCGATTCCTCGGCGGTCGAGAAGCCGGCGTACTGACGGATCGTCCACGGCCGCCCGGTGTACATGCTGGCGTAGGGGCCGCGGGTGAACGGCGCTTCGCCGGGCAGGCCGGGGTTGAGCCCGACCGTATCGGCCGCGGTGTAGAGCGGCTTCAGGGCGAAGCCTTCGGGGACCTTCCAGCCGGGCGGGTCAGCCATGAGCCGGCGTTTCCATGATCTCGGTCAGCACGCCCGCCATGTCCTTGGGATGGACGAAGAAGATCGGCGTGCCGTGGGCGCC
>JANOAH010000299.1:0-15126 GCA_031411075.1 Erythrobacteraceae bacterium | reverse complement strand
GATCTCGGGCAATCTCGGCACGCAACTGCCGCAAGCCGCCGGTTTCGCCATGGCCAGCGCGATGAAAGGCGACAGCAAGATCGCCGCCGGCTGGGTGGGTGAGGGCGCGACGGCCGAGGGCGATTTCCACGCCGCGATGACCTTTGCCGCGGTCTACAACGCGCCGGTCATTCTCAACGTTACCAACAACCAGTGGGCGATTTCGAGCTTCTCGGGCATCGCCGGGGCTGAGCGGGCGACCTTCGCGGCGCGGGCGATCGGCTACGGCGTCGCCGGCTTGCGCGTCGACGGCAACGATGCGCTGGCGGTCTATGCCGCCGAGCGCTGGGCGGCGGACCGGGCGCGCTCGAATGCCGGGCCGACGCTGATCGAATTCTTCACCTACCGCGTCGAAGGGCATTCGACCTCTGACGATCCGAGCGTCTATCGCGGCGCCAAGGAAGGCGAGACCTGGCCGCTCGGCGATCCGATCGCGCGGCTGAAAGCGCACCTGATCGAGATCGGCGAGTGGTCGGAGGAACGCCACATCGCGCTCGAGGAAGAGCTCGACGAGCACATCAAATCCGCCCAGCGCGAGGCCGAGAAGAACGGCATTCTCGGCCACGGTCTGCACCACCCGTTCCACACCATGTTCGAAGACGTGTTCGAAGAGCTGCCGTGGCATCTTGAGGAACAGGCGCAGCAGGCGATCCGCGAAAGGCACGTCAAATGGCCCGAGTAGTGGAGCACGACGAGCCGGTGACGCTGGCCGAGGCGCCGGCGCACGCGATGACCATGATCGAGGCGATCAACGACGCGCTCGACACGATGCTCGAACGCGATCCCGACGTGGTCATCATGGGCGAGGATGTCGGCTTTTTCGGCGGCGTGTTCCGCTGCACCGCCGGCCTGCAGAAGAAGCACGGCAAGACCCGCGTGTTCGACACCCCGATCAACGAATGCGGCATCATCGGCGTGGCGGTGGGAATGGGCGCCTATGGCCTGCGGCCGGTGCCCGAAATCCAGTTCGCCGATTACATCTATCCGGGGCTCGACCAGCTGGTCAGCGAAGCGGCGCGGCTGCGCTATCGCTCGGCGGGCGAGTTCACGTCGCCGATGACCGTGCGCAGCCCGTTTGGCGGCGGCATTTTCGGCGGCCAGACCCACAGCCAGAGCCCCGAGGCGATGTTTACCCATGTCGCCGGCCTGAAAACGGTGGTGCCGAGCACCCCGCATGATGCCAAGGGCCTCCTGATCGCGGCAATCGAGGACAACGATCCGGTGATCTTCTTCGAGCCGAAGCGGATCTACAACGGCCCCTTCGACGGTTACTACGACCGCCCGACCAAGCCGTGGAAGGATCACCCCGACGCGCTGGTGCCCGAAGGGTATTATTCGATTCCTTTGGGCAAGGCGCGGATCGTGCGCGAGGGCTCGGCGCTGACCGTGCTGGCCTATGGCACCATGGTCCACGTCGCCGCTTCGGTCTGCGCCGAAAAGGGCGTCGATGCCGAAATCATCGACTTGCGCACGCTGGTCCCGCTCGACATCGAGGCTGTGGAAAAGTCCGTGGAAAAGACCGGCAAATGCATGGTCCTGCACGAAGCGACCCGAACCTCGGGCTTCGGGGCCGAACTCGCCGCGCTGGTCCAGGAACGCTGCTTCTACCACCTCGAAGCGCCGGTCGAGCGCGTCACCGGGTTCGACACCCCCTATCCGCACAGCCTCGAATGGGCCTATTTCCCCGGCCCGGTCCGCGTCGGCGAAGCGATCGACAAGCTGCTGGAGGCGTGATGCGCGGGTCCTTCGAGACGGGCTTTCAGCCTTCGGCTTCAAGGAGCGAGGACGCAGTCCGAGCGTCTCGAAGGACCGTGGCGGCGCAGGGTGCGGAGGCGGCATAGTGGGACGATTCACCTTCCGGTTGCCCGACATCGGCGAAGGCATCGCCGAGGCCGAGATCGTTGCCTGGCACGTCCAGCCGGGCGATGTGGTCAAGGAGGACGGCCGCCTGGCCGACTTGATGACCGACAAGGCCACGGTCGAGATGGAAAGCCCGGTCGCCGGCAAAGTGCTCGAAGTGGCGGGCGAAGTCGGCGACGTGATCGCCATCGGCAGCCCGCTGGTAGTGATCGAAACCGAGGGCGGGGCGGACGACGAGCCCGCCGCCGCGCCTGCCCCCAAGGCGGCCGTGATCGAGGAGCGGACCGAAGTCGAAACGCCCGACGCGAGCGATGTCGAGGATGCGGCCGAAGCCGTCGCTCCGCCACCGCCTCCCCCGCCACCCCCGCCGCCGCCACCCCCCCCAGCGGCTCCGCCCAAGCCGGCGTCGAAGTCCCACGCCAAGGTACTCGCCAGCCCGGCCGTGCGAGCCCGCGCGAATGAGCTCGGCATCGACCTGGCGCATGTCCATCCGGCGGAGGGTGGACGCATCCGCCACGCCGACCTCGACTCGTTCATCTCCTACGGCGGGTCGAGGGGATACGCGCCCGCCGGCGTCACCGGGCGTGACGAGACGATCAAGGTCGTTGGCCTGCGCCGCCGCATCGCCGAGAACATGGCCGCGGCCAAGCGCAGCATTCCGCATTTCACCTACGTCGAGGAATGCGATGTCACCGACCTCGAGAAGCTGCGCGCCGATTTGAACGCTAACCGCGGAGGTCGGCCCAAGTTGACGCTGCTGCCGCTGCTGATCGTGGCGCTGTGCCGCACTTTGCCGCGCTTTCCGATGCTCAACGCAAGGTATGACGACGAGGCCAATGTCGTCACCCGCCACGGCGCTGTGCACCTGGGCATGGCGACGATGACGCCCGCCGGGCTGATGGTGCCGGTGATCCGCGATGCGCAGGCGAAAAACCTGTGGCAGCTCGCCGCCGAAATCCTGCGGCTGTCCGAAGCCGCGCGCACCGCCACCGCCAAATCCGACGAATTGAGCGGATCGACCTTCACGCTGACCTCGCTCGGCCCGCTCGGCGGCATTACCTCGACCCCGGTGATCAACAAGCCCGAGGTGGCGATCCTCGCCCCCAACCGCATTGTCGAACGCCCGATGTTCGTCTCTGACGGGATCGGTGGCGAACGAATCGAAAAGCGCAAGACCATGAACCTGTCGATCAGCTGCGATCACCGCGTGGTCGATGGCTACGACGCGGCCGCGTTCGTGCAGGACGTGAAGCGGCTTATCGAAATGCCGGTGCTGCTGCTGGCGGACTGAGGGGAGGCGGCAATGTCCCGCGATCCGCGTATCGACGAGAAGATCGCCACGGCGGCTGATTTCGCTCGCCCGATCCTCGAACACTGGCGCGCGCTGGTCCACCGGACCGTCCCCGAGGCTGAGGAAGCGATAAAGTGGGGCATGCCGCACTTCGTCTACAAGGGAAAGAACATCGCCGGGATGGCCGCGTTCAAGGCCCACTGCGCAGTGATCGTCCATGGCGACGGGAGGCAGGACAGCGAGGGCATGGGCTCGTACGGCAAGATCGCCAAACTCGAGGACTTGCCGAGCGATGAGGTGCTCGCGGGTCGGTTGCGCGACGCCGTCAGACGGATCGACCGCGGCGAGAAAGAACCGTGGCGCGAGCGGGCGCCGAAGCCCAAGCCGGTGCTGTCGGTACCGCAGGACCTCGCGGCCGGCCTTGCGGCAACCCCCGCCGCCGCGGCGTTCTGGGACAGCCTGCCCCCGTCGCACCACCACGAATATCTGATCTGGATCACCGAGGCGAAGCGCGAGGAAACCCGGGTCAAGCGCGTCGCGCAGGCGCTCGAATGGCTCGCCCAAGGCAAACGCCGCAACTGGAAGTACGAACGCTAGCGCACCACCGCGCGATAGCTTAGCCGCCCGTCGCCGCCGGCCTGCCAGCGCAAGTGCGTGGCGCCGGCGGGAGCTACCTGACCCGCGCCGAGGCGTTGCCAGTGGCGGCCACCGTCGGTCGATACCTCGACATCGGCCCGGCTGGCGCGCTGCAGCATCAGCTCTGCCGGAACAGCGCTGACCACCGTGTACCGGCCCGGCGCGGGCGCGTTCCAGGTGAGGATGGCGATCACCCGGTCGCCGCTGGCGAGCCGCGTGGCGGGTTCGATCGCGGCCGTGCCGTTGTCGATTCGCTCGACATAGACGGCACTGGCCACCGCCAGCCCCTGAGCGTGGAGCGGTGCGGCCACGGCCAAGGCCGCCAGCGCGAAAATCGAGCGCATGAAATCCCCCCGGCGGCGCGGTGCCGCGAGCGAGGGAATGCGCCCGGAGGTGCCAAAATATGGTTAATTCGGCGGCAATTGTGGTAGTGGGTCAGTCTGAAAATAAGTGGGCTTGACGCAGACTGGAATGCTTAGCGGCGGGGTGCCATATTCAACCCATGACGAAAACGCCAAAACGGCCCCGCGACCCGAACCAATTGGCCAAGCTGATTGTGGACATCGCAACCGGAGATCAAACTGAGACACTACCGTCCCCCAAGGACGAGGCGGCTGCGGCCTTGGGCCGCAAGGGCGGTGCCGCGCGGGCCGCGTCGATGACTCCCGAACGTCGGGCTGAGGTCGCCCGGAAGGCGGCCGCGGAGCGGTGGCGCAAATAAAGAGCTTGCGCGTTGCGATTCCAGTCATTAATTAATTCCGGGAATCACAACGGAGCCGCGCGTCATGCCCTATCCTCTCCTGATTGAAGACTTCGAAGTCATCCCTCGGTGCGTGGAGCTCGGGCTGCCAAAGGATATCATGCTCGACATTCTCGACCGGGCTGCGGGCGAACGGGCGAGGGTCAACCGGAACGATCCCGTGAGCACGCCCGGCAACGAAATGCGCCGTTGGCTAACTCGCTATCTCCGCCAAGACGACGGGCTCAAGGCTCTCGGGTGGGTGTCGTGCGCGCATGAGCAGCTCGAAGGCATCAGGAACGATGTTCTCAAGATCAAGCTCGTGCCGCTCAACACCGACGCCAACGCGGGCATGCCTTCGAAGTCGCCGATCAGTATTTCCGACAAGGGCCCCTGCGCGGAAAAGGCGATACAGGGCAACGAGGACCGCCGGCAGGCCGACATGTTCGGCGTGCCTGAATCAGCT
The DNA here is from genome assembly GCA_031411075.1 of Erythrobacteraceae bacterium. GTDB lineage: Bacteria > Pseudomonadota > Alphaproteobacteria > Sphingomonadales > Sphingomonadaceae > Croceibacterium_A. The sequence goes on along the minus strand of JANOAH010000299.1, from coordinate 10,095 downwards.
CCCGACCCAATCGCCGACTACGACTTCCTCTATTACTGCGTGCACGCGAGCGATAAGAGTCTGTCTGCCGAGCTTTCCCGCCCAAGCGGATTGAAGGCAGGCTTCGTCAACTCGTATTCGGAGCGCATCATACTGTGCCAGCCCGGAGAGAAGCCTGGCCTACGTGGGCCTGACGCGGTTCCGGAAGACTTCGCCGAAATTGAGCAGCCGACGATAATTCGTAAGGGCTAACTATGTTCAACCCGATGCGCCTCAGCATCGCCCGGGAACGCCGGGCGATGACCAAGAAAGGATTCGCCGAGAAGGTGAATCTCGCGCCGAACACGATCTTTCGGTACGAGAGCGGTGAGCTGGTGCCGCCGCCGGAGGCGGTCGAGCGATTTGCCGAGGTGCTCGAGTTTCCGGTCAACTTCCTCTTCGGAGACGACCTGGACCGCTTGCGGCGAGACAATGCGAGCTTTCGCGGGTTGGCCAGTAAGAGCGCGAGAATTATGGACGCGGCGCTGGCGTCCGGCACGTTGGGCTATCTTTTCGATGATTGGGTATCGGAGAAGTATGGCCGCAAAGAACCAGACCTTCCCGATCTCGGCGGTGGGATAGCGCCTGATGTCGCCGCCCAAATCCTGCGGGAACAGTGGAGGCTAGGCGACAAGCCAATTGAGAACATGGTGCATTTGCTTGAGGCAAAGGGCATCCGAGTTTTCTCACTCGCCGAAAACACCAAAGATGTAGACGCCTTTTCCGTTTGGCGTGATGATGTCCCCTATATATTTCTCAATAGGTTTAAGTCTGCGGAACGAAGTCGGTTTGATGCTGCGCACGAACTGGCGCATTTGTGCCTAGACAAACACGGCGGTTCTGCCGCTATTCTCAAAAATAGTCCCGTCGAAGCCATTGCCAACTCATTCGCTGGCGCTTTCTTGATGCCTGAAGCTGACATGCGCTCAGTTATTACGTCCACAATCTACAGCGTCGATGACCTACTGGTGTATAAGCGCAGGTGGCGAGTCTCCGCAGCCGCTCTAACCTATCGCGCGCGTGAGTTGGGGCTAATCAGCGAAAGCCGGAGCAACTCACTCTACGTGGAGATGTCGCGGCGCGGGTGGTTGAAAACAGAACCAGAAGGCATCGCGCGCGAGCAGTCGCATTTCTGGCAGCAAATCATGGATGACCTTCGCGCACGCGGCATCACAAAGAGCGACATCGCTCGTGATACGGGCGTGCCGAACCAGGAAATTGAAGCCTTGCTGTTCGGGCTCGCCAACATGCTCACTATTGAAGGCGAAGGTGAACGCACACCGCCACGAAGGGTCGATCTGCGCCTAGTTTCATAATGTCTTTTTTGCTTGAGGTTAAGTATAAGGGTCCATATAAAATGGACATGAGAAAGCTCGCCTCCGCCGACCGCGCCCGCATCCTCCACATGCTTTGCGAAGGGCAGAGCATACGTGCGATCACCCGCATTACCGGAGCGAGCAAGAACACCGTCGCCAAGTTGCTGGCCGATGCCGGGGCGGCCTGTGCCGCCTACCACGACGCGCAGGTCCGCAACGTTTGGGCGATCCGCGTCCAGGTCGATGAGATTTGGTCCTTCTGCTACGCCAAGCAAAAGAACGTTGCCGATGCGAAGGCCGCGCCGGAAGGGGCTGGCGACGTGTGGACGTGGACAGCCATCGACGCCGACAGCAAGCTGATCTTGTCATATCTCGTCGGCGGACGCGATGCCGAATACGCCATGGCGTTCATGGACGATCTGGCATCGCGCTTGGCCCACCGCGTTCAACTGACCAGCGACGGGCACAACGCTTACCTCGATGCCGTCGAAGGCGCGTTCGGCGCGGACGTAGACTACGCGCAGCTCGTCAAACACTACGGCGTTTCCGACCGGGGCAAGGGCGCAGAGGCCCGCTACAGCCCGATGCAATGCACTGGCATTCGCAAGCGTTCCGTCGAGGGCTATCCTGACGAAGCGCACATTTCGACCAGCTACGTGGGGTGCGCCAATCTGACCATGCGGATGCACATGCGCCGCTTCACCCGCCTGACCAACGCCTTCTCAAAGAAGGTCGAGAACCACGTTCACGCGGTCGCGCTCCACATGATGTATTACAACTTCGTCCGCATCCATAAGACGCTTCGGGTCACACCGGCGATGAAGGCTGGCGTGACCGATCGGCTTTGGGAAATCGGCGACATCGTTGCGCTGATCGAGGCGGAAGAAGCGAAGCAACCGCGGACTCGTGGTCCTTACAACAAAGGGGTTTGATATGGCCGGCGCAGCATTGCGACACGTCAATCGGCTAAATCAGGAAAGCAAGGAGGCATGCGCCAAGGCCGAGAGCAGAAACCTGACCAGTGGAACCGAGTGCAAGACCGTGATCGAAAGGATGCACGATGAGACGCCTTGGCTGCCTTATGTCCTCATCTTTGCGTTTATTGGTATGGTCATCATCCCAATGATTTGGAAGCGCCGCCGCTGATTTCAGACTGACCCACTACCGCAATTGTCGCGCGGTTGACAGCCCCGGGGCGCTGCCTTAGTGGCGCGGCTCCCAAGCGGTGCTGACGCCAGCGCGCGACGAGTTTGCGCGGGTGTAGCTCAGTTGGTTAGAGCGCCGGCCTGTCACGCCGGAGGTCGCGGGTTCAAGTCCCGTCACTCGCGCCACTTGGGATTCTGAAGCTGCCGGTCTCCATCCAGATGAGGAACCGTTTCAGCGGCAGGATCCAGACGATCCCGAACACCAGATAGATCGGCGCCTGCGCCAGAGCCGGCAAGCGTTCGATCCATTGCGATAGCCAAGCCACGCCGAGCGCATAGACGCCGAGCGCCGTGAGCAGCGCGAGGATGCCGAGCGGGATGCGCAGCGTCGGTTCGGTGCGCATCAGAACGGGCCGAGCACGCGGGTGGGAGTGACGATCGCCGACAGGCGGATGTCGTGCAGCTCGGTCGGCAGCTCGGGCACTTCCTGCACGTCCCAGGCCATACCGATCGCCACAGTCTGCGGATGCGCGGCGAGGTAACGGTCGTAATAGCCGCCGCCCTGGCCCAGCCGATCGCCCCGGGCGGTGAAGCCGACCAGCGGCATGAACAGCACTTGCGGCACCATGACTGGCGCCTCGACGCCGGGTTGGCGCAGGCCCCATACGCCCGGAGTCAGGTCGCTTTCCTCGTAGGGATCGGTGTGGGAGCGAAATTCCATCGGCTGGTCGAGCGTGGTGACGCGCGGCAGTGCGATCGGGTGGCCGTTCTCAAAAAAATAGCGGATGTAGCCGCCCGATGGCGCTTCCCCGATGTCGGAGCGGTACAGACCGACAGACGCACCTTGCGGCACTAGCGCCAGCACCGGGCCGGGCGGGCGGCTGAACACCAGCGCGCTCACTTCGCGCGGCAGCGTTTCGGCATGCGCGACGCGCTTGCGGCGCAGTTCGGTCCGCAGGGCTTTTTTGAGTTCGGCGATGTCAGCCACGGCCGCCCTCTTGGGCAGGTTCTGAGCAGAGGGCAAGTGGCGGAACCACCATGGGTCGTTGCCGTGAAATCCTCTGACGCCTCAACGTCAGGTGGGCGCCGTATATGCCGGACCAGGGTCCAACTAGGGACAGCTCCCAAGGATTGCTTATAGCCTCAGGGATGTTCGGTCGGCTCGTGCCGGGCAGTCCCGCCGCGGCTCATGTAGGCGCTTTACGCCGCCGCCTCAACCTTCGTGGCGAGCTTTTCGAGCCATTCGGCGAGGCTTTCGAGCGTTTCGGCCTGCCGCGGATCGACCTGCGCCGGCGCGACGGGGGCGCGGCCGGCGCGCAGCTCGTGCACCTCGTCAGCCAGGAGCAGCGCGGAATAGAGCAGGCAGCGCGCTTCCGATTGGGTGGCCAGGCCGGGCATGCCTTCAATCTTGGTGTCGATGATCCGGCCCAAGGTTTCGATATGCGGTTCTTCACCCGGGCCGCAAGCGACAGTGAACTTGCGCCCGGCGATGTCGAGGGTGACGTTGCTCATCGCTCGAGGGTTCCGATCAGCCGGTCGAGATCGGCCAGCGCGGCGCCGGCTTCGTTCTTCAGCGCGGCATAGCGGGCGGACAGGTCAGGATCGGCCGGGGCCGTAGCCGGGCGCTGCGCCGCGGCCTCAATGCGCCGCGTCGCCGCTTCGATCCGGGCCGTAGCCCGCGCAATCCGGTCCCCGTCCATGGAGGCAAGTTAACCAAATCCGCCTTGCCGGGCAAAACCTTGGAGCGCGAAGTTGTGAATAATCCTCCGCGCCGGGGTGCAGGCGCTCCGCTTGACGCGCGGACACCCGCCCCGCAAGGGAACCGCGCAGTCGAATCGCGCCCTCCCGGAGCCACCTGACATGAGCCTCGATCCCGCCCGCTACGCGCCGATGGCCAACGCCATCCGCGCCCTGTCGATGGACGCGGTGCAGGCGGCCAACATCGGCCATCCCGGCATGCCGATGGGCATGGCCGACGTGGCGACGGTGCTCTATTCGGAATTCCTCAAGTTCGATCCGGCCGATCCGCACTGGCCCGACCGCGACCGCTTCGTACTCAGCGCCGGTCACGGCTCGATGCTGATCTACACGCTCTTGCACCTGACCGGCTACGCCAGCCCGACGATGGACGACATCAGGAACTTCCGCCAGCTCGGCAGCCCCTGCGCCGGACACCCGGAGAACTTCCTCATCGACGGCATCGAGGCGACCACTGGCCCGCTCGGGCAGGGGTTGGCGATGGCGGTCGGCATGGCAATTGCCGAGCGGCATTTGAACGCGCTGTTCGGCGATGATCTGGTCGATCACCGGACCTGGGTGCTGGCCGGCGACGGGTGCCTGATGGAAGGCGTCAACCACGAGGCGATCGGGCTCGCCGGGCACCTCGGGCTCGGCCAGCTCAACGTGTTGTGGGACGATAACCACGTAACCATCGACGGGCATACCGACTTGTCGACGAGCGAGGACATCCCGGCTCGGTACCGCGCGACCGGCTGGCACACGGTGGAATGCGACGGGCACGATTTCGCCAGCACCCGCCGCGCGCTGGCCGAAGCCGCCGCCGATCCGCGCCCTTCGCTGATCGCCTGCAAGACGGTGATCGGCAAGGGCGCGCCCAACAAGCAGGGCACCAGCGCAGTCCATGGCAACCCGCTCGGCGCCGAAGAGATTGCCGCCGCGCGCGAATATCTCGGGTGGACGGCGCCGCCGTTCGACGTGCCAGCCGACATTCTCGCCGACTGGCGCTCGCTCGGCGCCAAGGGGGCCGACGCACACAAAGCCTGGACCGACCGCCTCGGCGCGAGCAGCCACAGGGCCGCGTTCGACGCGCAACTCGGGGAGATCGGTCCGCTGGCCGCGCCCGCCCTCGCCGAACACTTGAAGGCGCTCGCCGCCGACCCGCCCAAGGTCGCCAGCCGCAAGGCCAGCGAAATGGCGCTTGAGCCGCTGACCGCCACGCTGCCGCAGCTGATCGGCGGCTCGGCCGACCTCACCGGCTCGAACAACACCAAGACCAAGGCCACCACGCCGTTCACGCGCGACGATTACGCCGGCCGCTACATCTATTACGGCATTCGCGAATTCGGCATGGCCGCGGCGATGAACGGGATGGCGCTGCACGGCGGCGTGGTGCCTTATGGCGGCACGTTCCTGATCTTTTCGGACTACTGCCGCAACGCCATCCGCCTCTCGGCCTTGCAGCAGGTGCGGGTGGTCTATGTGCTGACCCACGACAGCATCGGGCTGGGTGAAGACGGGCCGACGCATCAGCCGGTCGAACAGGTGATGAGCCTGCGCCTCATTCCCAACCTCAACGTGTTCCGCCCGGCCGACGCGATCGAAACGGCCGAGTGTTGGGCGCTCGCCTTGCAGACGCCCAAGACCCCGTCGGTGCTGTCGCTGACCCGGCAGAACTTGCCGCCGGTGCGCAGCGACGCGGGCGAGAACCGCTGCGCGAAGGGCGCCTATCGCCTCCGGGCCGCGTCCGCCGCGCGCCAGGTGGTGCTAGTGGCGACCGGTTCGGAAGTGGCGGTCGCGCTGGCCGCGGCCGACGCGCTCGAAGCGCGGGGCATCGGCGCCGACGTCGTCTCGATGCCGTGCATGGAGCTGTTCGCCCGGCAGGACGCGGGCTATCGCGCCGACCTGCTGCCCGCCGGCACGCTCAAGGTTTCGATCGAGGCCGGGGTCACCCACGGGTGGGAACGCTATGTCGGGATGGATGGGCTGACCATCGGGCTCGACCGGTTCGGCGCCTCGGCCCCGGCAGAAGTCCTGTTCAAGCATTTCGGTTTTTGCGCCGAAGCGATCGTCCCGAAGATTCTGGAAAGGCTGGGGAACTGACATGACGGTGAAGGTGGCGATCAACGGGTTCGGGCGCATCGGCCGCTTGGTGGCGCGCGCACTGCTCGAACGCACCGACCACGATTTCGAGCTGGTGGCGATCAACGATCTCGCCGATCCCAAGTCGAACGCGCTGCTGTTGGGCTTCGACAGCACTCACGGCCGCTTCCCCGGCACGGTGACCAGCGACGGCGATAGCATCCAGGTCAACGGCAAGGACATCGCGGTCACCAAGGAACGCGATCCGGGCAAGCTGCCGCACAAGGCGATGGGCATCGATTTCGTGCTCGAATGCACCGGCTTCTTCCAATCGGTCGAGGCGAGCCAGCCGCACATCGATGCGGGCGCGAAGCGGGTGCTGATCTCGGCCCCGGCGACGGGCGATCTCAAGACCATCGTGTTCGGCGTCAACCAGGACACGCTGACCGCGGACGATGCGATCGTCTCCAACGCCAGTTGCACCACCAACTGCCTCGCCCCGGTGGCCAAGGTGCTGCACGATCTGGTCGGGATCGAACGCGGCTTCATGACCACGATCCACAGCTACACCAACGACCAGCGCATGCTCGACCAGATCCATTCGGACCTGCGCCGCGCGCGCGCCGGGGCGATGAACATGATCCCGACCACCACGGGCGCCGCGCGCGCTGTCGGCCTGGTGCTGCCCGAACTGAAGGGCAAACTCGATGGCTCCTCGGTGCGGGTGCCGACACCCAATGTCAGCCTGGTCGACCTGGTGTTCACGCCGGGCCGCGACACTTCGAAGGACGAGCTCAACGCCGCGCTCAAGGCCGCGGCCGAAGGGCCGATGAAGGGCGTGCTCGACTACACCGATCAACCGCTGGTCAGCAGCGACTTCAACCACCAGCCGGCCAGCTCGACCGTCGATTCGCTCGAGACCGCGGTGCTCGAAGGCAAGCTGGCGCGGATCGTGTCGTGGTACGATAACGAATGGGGCTTCTCGAACCGTATGATCGACACGGCCGGGGTTATGGCGGAGGTCCTCTGATCCCTTCCCTCGTCATTCCCGCGAACGCGGGAACCCAGTTGGCTCTTCTAACGCCACAACTGTGACTGGGTCCCCGCGTTCGCGGGATGACGAAAGAGGGGGTAAGGGTTAGGGGTGTGCGTATGACGACAGGCCGCCTCGCCGGAATTGCCCGCCATGGGGCGCCCAAAGCGCCGATGCAAACGGTCGACCACGTGACAGTCACCGTGGCTGAGGGCGTGCACGGCGATTTTCGCAGCGGCCATGCATCGACCAAGCCGAGCCGCCGGCGCCAGGTGTCGCTGATCGAGGCCGATGGCGTGGCCGGCGCGTTCGCCGATTCGGGCGCCTTGCTCGATTGGTCGGACTGCCGCCGCAACTTGCTTATCGCTGGAGTGCGCATTCCGCGCGAGCCCGGTGCACGCTTGGCAATCGGCGAGAGTCTGGTGCTCGAAATCACCGACCGCTGCGATCCGTGCGAGCGAATGGATGCGCTGCACGCAGGCTTGCGCGCGGCCCTTGAACCCGATTGGCGCTGCGGCTTCCTGGCCAGGGTCATCGAGGGGGGCAACATCGCGGTGGGTGACGCGGTGGAAGTGCGATGACTGGGTTCAAAACCCTCGACGATCTCGGCGATGTCACCGGCCAGGTGGCGCTGGTGCGGGTCGACCTGAACTTGCCGATGGCCGATGGCCGCGCCACCGACCTGACCCGGGCCGAGGCGGTGGCGCCGACGATCCTCGAACTGGCCGATCGCGGCGCCAAAGTGCTGCTGCTGGCGCATTTCGGCAGGCCCAGGGGCGAGCGGCATTCAACGCTGTCGACCAGCTTGGTGCAGGGCGCGGTCGAACAAGTGCTCGGCCGGCGGCTGATGTACATTTCGGAAGTCTCCGGGCCGACGGTGGAGCAGACGCTCGGCATCTTTCGCCCCGGCGATATCGGGCTGCTTGAAAACACCCGCTTCTGGCCGGGCGAGGAAGCCAACGATCCTGCATTTGCGAAGGCCATCGCGGCGCACGGCGATTTTTACGTCAACGACGCCTTTTCGGCCGCGCACCGCGCGCATGCCAGCACCGAAGGCTTGGCGCACTGGCTGCCCGCCTATGCGGGCCGAGCGATGGAGCGCGAATTGAAGGCGCTCGAGGCGGCACTGGGATCGCCCGAGCATCCGGTGGCGGCGGTGGTGGGCGGGGCCAAGGTCTCGACCAAGCTGGCGGTGCTCGAGCACCTGGTCGGCCGGGTCGATCACCTGATCATCGGCGGCGGGATGGCCAACACCTTTCTCGCCGCGCGCGGGATCGATGTCGGCAAGTCGCTGTGCGAACACGATCTGGCGACCAAGGCCGAAGCAATCATGGCCGTGGCGGAGGCGGCCGGCTGCACGGTCCATCTGCCCTACGACGTGGTTGTGGCGATGGAGTTCGCGGCGAACCCGTCCAGCCTGCGCACTTGCAACGTCCATGACGTCGCCGCCGACGAGATGATCCTCGACATCGGCCCGGCGGCGACTGAGGCGCTGGCCGATGTGCTCAAGACCTGTCGCACGCTGGTGTGGAACGGGCCGCTCGGCGCGTTCGAAACGCCGCCGTTCGATGAGGCCACGGTGGCGCTGGCGAAGACCGCCGCGGCGCTTACCCGCGAGGGCTCGCTGGTCTCGGTCGCGGGCGGGGGCGATACCGTGGCGGCGCTTAACCACGCTGGCGTGGCGAACGATTTCACTTACGTTTCAACGGCTGGCGGCGCGTTCCTCGAATGGATGGAAGGCCGCGTGCTGCCCGGCGTCGCGGCGCTTGAAAGGACCTCATGAACAGCCAAGACATGACCGCCCGGATCGCTCGCGGGCACGGCTTTATCGCCGCGCTCGACCAGTCGGGCGGGTCGACCCCCAAGGCCTTGCGCGCCTATGGCATTGCCGATGACGCATGGGCTGCCGACGATGACATGTTCGCGCAGATCCATGACATGCGCTGCCGCATCATCCGCTCGCCGGCGTTCATCGGCGACAAGGTGGTCGGCGCGATCCTGTTCGAAAAAACCATGGACGGCGCAGTCGATGGCGTGCCCGTGCCCCAGGCCTTGATCGCCAAGGGCGTGGTGCCGTTCCTCAAGATCGACAAGGGGCTGGAGGACGAGGCGGACGGGGTCCAGCTGATGAAGCCGCTGCCGGGGCTCGATGCGCTGCTCGAGCGGGCCAAGGAGCTGGGCGTCTATGGCACCAAGGAACGCTCGGTGATCAACGCCGCCGATCCGGGCGGGATCGTCGCCGTGGTGGCGCAGCAATTCGATGTCGCGCGGCAAGTGCTGGCGCATGGCCTGATGCCGATCCTCGAGCCCGAATATTCGATCAAGGCGGCCGATCGCGGCGAGGGCGAGCGGCTGCTCCGCGATGCGATCCTGATGCAGCTCGACGGCTTGCCCGCGGGGCAGCAGGTCATGCTCAAGCTGTCCTTGCCGGTCGAACCCAACCTCTATCGCCCGCTGGTCGAGCATCCGGCGGTGCTTAAGGTCGTGGCGCTATCGGGCGGGTTCAACCGTGCCGAGGCCTGCGCCGAACTGGCGAAGAACGACGGTGTGATCGCCAGCTTCAGCCGCGCGCTGCTCGACGATTTGCGCGCGGGGATGAGCGAGGCGGAGTTCGACGCGGCGCTGGGCGAAGCGATCGAAGCGATCCACTGCGCCAGCACGGAAAAAGTGGCCGCCTAGAGCCTGTCCTGTCCGGGTAGGTTCGCCGGCACGGAGCCGATTTTGGCCCAGCGCGAGGAGTGAGGAGGGAGCCATGCCAAAGCAT
>JANOAH010000298.1:0-7860 GCA_031411075.1 Erythrobacteraceae bacterium | reverse complement strand
TCGAAGGTGATCCAGCGCAGCTCGGTGAACGCGTCGATCCCGGCCTTGCCGCCGAACCGGCCATAGCCGCTGGCCTTGGTGCCGCCGAACGGCATCTGCGGTTCGTCGCTGACGGTGCTGGCGTTGACGTGGCAGATGCCCGAATGGATCTGCCGCGCCACCTTGATCCCGCGCGCGGTATCGCGGGTGAACACGGCGGCGGAAAGGCCGTATTCGGTATCGTTGGCGAGCTCGATCGCATGCGCTTCGTCGCGGGCGCGGATCATGCCGACCACCGGGCCGAAGCTTTCGTGGCGGAACAGGTCCATCTCGGGGGTGACATGATCGACCAGGTGCGCGGGCATCAGCACGTTGTGCGTGGTCTCGCCGCCGGTCAGCAGCGTTGCGCCCTTGCCGACCGCGTCTTCAATCAGTGCGTAGCATTTCGCCACGGTCTTGGTGTCGACCACCGCGCCCAAGGGCGTCTTGCCTTCGGCTGGATGGCCGACCGGCATGGTTTCGACCTTGGCCGTGAACCTGGCGGCGAAGTCATCGGCCACGCTTTCGACCACAATGATCCGCTCGGTGCTCATGCAGATCTGGCCCTGGTTCATATAGGCGCCGAACGCCGCCGCCTTGACCGCCTCGTCGAGGTCGGCATCCTCGAGCACCAGCATCGGCGCCTTGCCGCCGAGTTCGAGCAGCACCGGCTTCAAATGTTCGGCGGCGCGCTTGGCGATGATCTTGCCGACCGCGGTCGAGCCGGTGAAGTTGATCCGGCGGACCTGCGGCGCATCGATCAGTGCGCCAACTACCTCGCCGGCGTCGGCGGGTGCGTTGGTGACCACATTGACCACGCCATCGGGGAAGCCGGCTTCGGCGAACGCCTCGATGATCAGTTCGTGGGTGCGCGGGCAGCTTTCGCTGGCCTTGAGGATCACCGCGTTGCCGCACGCGAGCGGCACCGCGATCGCGCGCACGCCGAGGATGATCGGCGCGTTCCACGGCGCAATGCCCAGGATCACGCCGACCGGCTCGCGCAGCGCCAGCGCAATCGTGCCTTCGTGATCGGACGGAATGACTTCCCCCGAAATTTGCGTGGTCAGCGCCGCCGCTTCGCGCACCATTCCGGTGGCGAGCATCAGGTTGAACATCGCCCAGCCGGCGGTGGCGCCGATCTCGCCCATCATCGCTTCGACGAACTGGTCCTTCTTGCCGGCCAGCGCGTCGGCCGCCTTGGTCAGCACCGCGCGCCGGGCGTTCGGCCCCATCTTCGACCACACTTCGAACCCGGCCTGCGCCTTGGCCGCAATCGCCGCCATGTCGCCGGCCTGCATCGCCGCCGCGCTCGACGCCGCCGCGCCGGTGATCGGGTTGATCCGTTCGAATTTCATCTCTCTCTCCTTGTCCGTCAGACCGGCAGCCCGACATAGTTTTCCGCAATGCTCGTCTGCGCCGCGCGGCTGGTGGCGATGTAATCGAGCTCCGCCACCTGCATCGCGCGTTCGAACGGGCCGTCGTCAGGGAAGCGATGCATCAGCCGGGTCAGCGACCAGCTGAACCGTTCCGCCTTCCACACCCGGGCCAGCGCCTTGGCCGCATAATCTCCGATCGCCGCACCCTCGTTCCGCCTGAAAAACGCCACCAGCGCCTCGGCCGCATAGTGCACGTCGCTGGCGGCAAGATTGAGGCCCTTGGCACCGGTCGGCGGGACGATATGCGCGGCGTCGCCGGCGAGCAGCAGGCTGCCGTGGCGCATCGGCGTGAACACGTAGCTCCTGAGCGGCGCGATCGATTTTTCGAGCGCGGGGCCGCGGGTCATGTGCGCGGCGGCCTCGGGCCCAAGGCGGATGGCCAGCTCGTCCCACAGCCGCTCGTCGGGCCAGTCCTCGACTTTTTCGCTCAGCGGCACGTCGATGTAGTAGCGGCTGCGCGTCTCGCTGCGCATGCTGGCGAGCGCGAAGCCGCGTTCATGGTTGGCGTAAATCAGCTCGTGATTGCACGGCGGCACGGCGGCCAGGATGCCGAGCCAGCCGAACGGATATTCGCGGTGATATTCGCGCGCCTCGGACGCGGGGATCGCCTGCCGGCTCGGCCCGTGAAACCCGTCGCAGCCAACCACGAAGCGCGCTTCGATCCGCTGTTCGGCACCGTCGAGGCTGTAGGTTACCGAGGGCGCACCGCTCTCGACATCGTGCAGCGCCACCCCGGCCGCACCGTAGATCACCTCGAGCCCGCGTTCCTCGCGCGCGTCCATCAGGTCGCGGGTCAGCTCGGTCTGGCCGTAAACGGTGACGTGCTGGCCGGTCAGCTCGGCGATGTCGATGCGGATCAACCGCTCGCCGTCGGCGAGGTTGAACCCGTCATGCGGCAACCCTTCGGCCTTGAGCCGCGCATCGAGCCCCAACCGCTCCATCAGCGAAACGGTGATCCGTTCGAGCACCCCGGCGCGAATCCGGCCCAGCACATAGTCGGGCGTCTGCCGTTCGAGTAACACGCACTCGACACCCTCGGCGCGCAGCAGATGGCCGAGCAGCAATCCAGCCGGCCCGGCGCCGATGATGCAGACCTGCGTCTTCACCCCGCCGCCTTACGGCGCGCCCGCGGCTTTCTCAACTAGCGCCCGACCGCGATGTAGCAGAAGCCGTGCCGTTCGACATCGGCGCGGGTGTAGAGGTTGCGCAGGTCGACCAGGAGCGGTGCGGCGAGCAGGGTGCGGGCGCGATCGAAATCGAGCGCGCGAAACGCGTCCCATTCGGTGACGATGACCAGCGCATCGGCCCCGTCCATCGCCGCGTAGGCATCGTCGGCATAATCGACGTTCTCGAGCAGCGCGCGGGCCTGCTCCATCCCCTCGGGATCGTAGGCGCGCACCCGCACACCGGCATCCTGGAGCGCGCGAACGATGGCGAGCGAGGGCGAATCGCGCATGTCGTCGGTATTGGCCTTGAAGGTCAGCCCGAGCAGCGCGACGGTCTTGCCGTGGGCCTTGCCGCCGAGCGCCTGGACCACCTTGCGCCCCATCGAGCGCTTGCGCTGGTCGTTCGAGGCGACCACCGCCTCGACGATCCGCAAGGGCGCCTCGAAATCCTGGCCGGTCTTCAAGAGCGCTAGCGTGTCCTTGGGGAAGCACGAGCCGCCGTAGCCCGGCCCCGGCTGCAGGAAGCGTGCGCCGATGCGGCTGTCGAGCCCGATCCCGGTGGCGACATCGGCCACATCGGCGTCGACTTTCTCGCACAGATCGGCGATCTCGTTGATGAAACTGATCTTGGTGGCGAGGAACGCGTTGGCGGCATACTTGGTCAGCTCGGCGGCGCGGCGCTTCATCACCAGGAGCCGCGTCTCGGCGCCCAGCAGCGGATGGTAAATCTCTTCGAGCACCGCCGCGCCGTGGGCATCGTCGACCCCGATCACCACCCGGTCGGGCCGTTTGAAGTCGTCGATCGCCGCGCCTTCGCGCAGGAACTCGGGGTTCGAGGCGACCGAAAACGCCAGCTCAGGCCGCGCCTCGCGCACGATCCGCTCGACCTCGTCACCGGTGCCGACCGGCACGGTCGACTTGGTCACCACCACCGCGCCGGGGCGCAAATACTGGGCAATCTCGCGCGCAGCGGCGTGGACGTAGCTCAGGTCCGCATGGCCATCGCCGCGCCGCGACGGGGTGCCGACCGCGATGAACACTGCGTCGGCCTCAGGCACCGTGTCGGCAAGGTCGAGCGAGAACTGGAGCCTGCCGGAAGCGACGTTCTTGGCGACCAGGTCCTCGAGCCCCGGCTCAAAGATCGGCATCTTGCCAGCGCGCAACGCGGCGATCTTGCCCGCATCCTTATCGACGCAACACACCTGATGGCCGAAGTCGGCAAAGCAGGCCCCCGAAACGAGGCCGACATAGCCGCTGCCGATCATCACGATGCGCACGCAATTCCCCTTGGATTGGCGGCGGCGGCCCTAGCCGCGCCCGCGATAGGGCGCAACGCCCTGGTCGGGCAGCCACAGCGCTTCGGGCGCGGCGCCGCTCTGCCAGAACACGTCGATCGGAATGCCGCCGCGCGGATACCAATAGCCGCCGATCCTGAGCCAGCGCGGGCGCATCTCCTCCACCAGCCGCTGGCCGATACCGACCGTCACATCCTCGTGAAACCCGCAGTGGTTGCGGAACGAGCCGAGGAACAGCTTGAGGCTCTTCGATTCGACGATTGTTTCGCCGGGCGCGTAGTCGATCACCAGGTGGGCGAAATCGGGCTGGCCGGTGACCGGGCAGAGCGAGGTGAACTCGGGCGCGGCAAAGCGCACCAGATAGAGCGTGCCGGAGCGCGGATTGGGGACGTAATCAAGCGTGGCCGCCTCGGGCGAGGCGGGCTGCGAAGTGGTCTGGCCGAGGTGGCGCGGGGCGATCGGATCGGTCATGGCGGGCGCGAGTGATGCCGCGATACCACGCCCGGCACAAGTTCGCCGGACACGCGGGGTTTGCATGGGCCGGATTCAGTCACTATTCAGCGCCTCCCGCCATGCGGTGCGAACGACCGATGTGTAGGCCCCTTTTCACCTCTCTTGCCCCGCTGGCGGCGCTGATCGCGGCCCCCGCCGCCGCTGGGGTCAGCGACTTCCGCCTGCCGACGACCACGCCGCAGCCGCCGCCCGACCGGCAAGGCCCGGTGGCGCCCGACGTGCCCGAATCGCGCGGAGCCACGCCCGCCCCGACGCCCAGCCCGCGCGCAACGCCGGCGCCCAGCCCGAGCCCCTCCGCCACCGCGCGCCCTGCCCGAACGAGTGGCACTCCGGTTCCGGTCGTACCGCGTGCGACCCGTTCCGCAGCGCCGGCGGGCGAACCAGGTGCGGTGCTGCCTCAACCGACCGCGAGCGAACCGATCGCAACGCCAAGCGCAAGCGCTTCGTCCCTGCCCGCACCGACGATCGCGCCCACCGCGACCGCCTCCGCACCTCCCCCGCCCGCGCAGGGATCGAGCCTGCCGTGGATTCTCGCCGCGCTTGTGGGCCTCGGACTGGCCGGTGCGGCCGGGTTCGCCTGGTGGCGTTGGCGCCAGCTCAACGCGCCGCCGCCGGTAGTGGTGCCGAACGTCGAGCGGCCGCGCCTCGCGCCCGAGCGCGCTTCCACCCCCGCGCCCGCAACGGCAGCGCCGATCCCGGCGCCCGCCGCCGGCCCGCTCGATATCGCGCTCGAGCCTGTTCGCCTCAGCCTCACGCTGATGAACGCGGCGCTCGCTTATCGGCTCGAGGTCAGCAACACCGGCACCGCGCCCATCACCGGCCTCGCCATCGGCGCCGATATGATCGCCGCGCACGCCTCGATGAGCCGCGAACAGCAGCTCTCCGGCCCCGAGCGCGGCGGCGCGATCGTCGAGCAGATCGCACGGATCGAACCGGGCGAGACCCGGCTGGTCGAAGGCGAATTCCGCGTGCCGTTCACCCAGATCGTGCCGATCCGTCAGGGCGACGCCGCGCTGCTCTTGCCGCTCGCCCGCTTCCGCGTCACCGCCGACGGCGCCGAACCGCTGGTGCGCACCTTCGTGGTCGGCCAGCCCGGCGCGGGCACCAACCTGCAGCCGTTCCGGCTCGACCTGGGCCCGCGCATCTATCCCAACCTCGCCCAGCACGCGTTCGCTTGAGTTTGCGGCCAGAGCGGTTAACCGTTCGGCGCATGGACAGTCTCGTCTCGACCGCCTGGCTGGCGCAGCACCTTGGGCAACCCGGCCTGGTGGTGATCGACGCGTCGGCGCACTTGCCCGATGCCGGGCGCGATCCCCGCGCCGAATTCGCCGCCGCGCATATCCCGGGCGCGCGCTTCCTCGACCTCGACACGCTCAAGGATGCCGCCAGCGACGTGCCGGCCGCCTTGCCCACCGCGGCGCAATTCGCCGCGCGGATGGCGGCGATCGGCGTTAGCGACGGCGACCGGGTGGTGATCTATGACGACAGCGCGGTGAAGACCGGCGCGCGCGCCTGGTACATCTTTCGCCAGCATGGCGTGGCCCAGGTCGCTCTGCTCGACGGGGGTTTGGCCAAATGGCGCGCCGAGGGCCGCCTCCTCGAAGCCGGCGAAACGGCCGCTGGGTCCGGGCATTTCGCCCCTCACCCCGGTCCCGGCGCGCTCCGCACCAAGGCCGATATGCTAGCCAATATCGCCAGCGAGGCCGAGCAGGTACTCGATGCACGCGGGGCCGGCCGCTTCACCGGTGAAGAGTCCGAAATCCGCCCCGGCATGCCGAGCGGGCATATCCCCGGCGCGCGCAACCTGCCGTTCGGCCGGCTGCTCAAGCCCGACGGCACTTTCCGCGACGAGGTCGGGCTGCGCGCCGCTTTCGCCGAAGCCGGAATCGACCTCGACAAACCCGTGGTCACCACTTGCGGCAGCGGGGTGACCGCCGCGGTGTTGCTGTTCGCGATGCACCTGCTCGGCAAGGATGATACCGCGCTCTACGACGGCAGCTGGAGCGAGTGGGGCGCCGATCCGGCCACGCCCAAAGCCACCGGGGCGGCCGGGTGAAGGATACGCCCCGCAGCCCCGCCACCCGCCTCGTTTCGGCCGGGCGGCGCGCGGAGTGGACCGGGGCGATGGTCAATCCGCCGGTGTGGCGCGGCAGCACGCATCTTTATGCCGACAGCGCCGACCTCGCCCGCGGCCGCCCGAACAAGGACGGCGAATTCTACTACGGCCGCCGTGGCGCGCCGACACAATGGGCGCTGGCCGAGGCGCTGACCGAACTCGAACAGGGCGCGGCGGGCACCGTCCTTTACCCCAGCGGGGTGGCGGCAATCGCAGGCGCGCTGCTGGCGGTACTCGGCAGCGGCGATACGCTGCTGGTCACCGACAACGCCTATGAACCGAGCCGCGCGATGGCCAAATCGCTGCTCGAGCCGCTCGGCATCGCCACGCGGTTCTTCGATCCCCTCGATCTTGCCGGTTTCGCAGCCCAATTCGACGGGACAGTGAAAGCCGTGCTGCTTGAAAGCCCGGGCAGCCTGACGATGGAGTTGTGCGACGTCCCCGCGCTCGCCGCCGTGGCACGCGAACATGGCGCGGTAAGCTTGCTCGACAACACCTGGGCTGGGCCGCTCGGCTTTGCCGCCCTTGTTCACGGTTGCGACGCCAGCATAATGAGCCTGACCAAGCATGTCGGAGGGCATTCGGACCTGATGATGGGCTCGGTCAGCGCCGGCGAGGCGCTTTATGGCCGGCTACGCGCCAAGAGCCAGGCGCTCGGCCAGGTCGTCGCGCCCGACGATGCGGCGATGGCGCTACGTGGCCTGCGTACCTTGGGGGTGCGGCTCGAGCGCGAAACGGCCAGCGCATCGGCCATCGCGCAATGGCTCGCGACCCGGCCCGAAGTGGCGCAGGTGCTGTGCCCGATGCTGCCCGGCGCGCCGGGCCATGACCTGTGGCAACGCGATTTCACCGGCGGCTGCGGGCTGTTCAGCTTCGTGCTCAAGGGCGCCGACGCCGCCGGGCGCGCCCGCTTCATCGACGCGCTCGAGCTGTTCGGGATCGGCTTTTCGTGGGGCGGGTTCGAAAGCCTGGTGATCCCGTTCGATCCCCGCCGCAGCGCGGCCGCCTGGCCGCCGGCGGAGTGGGATCGGGCCGACAAGCTCGGCATCCGGCTTTCGATCGGCCTCGAGGATCCCCAAGACCTGATGCGCGATCTCGAACGCGGTTTCGCCGCCCTCAGCGCGGCATGAGCGGCCCGCCGGCGTTTGCCGCTCACCTCGAGCCCGGCAGCGACCTGTGGCGCGTGGTCGATACGCTCGACAGCTGGGGCTTCGATCTTGCCGGCACGCGCCTGTCGTTGTGGACCGTGCTGGTGGCGCTGGTGGTTATCGCGCTCGCGCTGCTGCTCGCGCGGCTGGCGATCCGGGTCAGCGTCT
>JANOAH010000297.1:0-1721 GCA_031411075.1 Erythrobacteraceae bacterium | reverse complement strand
TCGACCTCGGCGGTGCCCATGCGGTGGCCGGAGACGTTGATCACGTCGTCGATGCGGCCGGTGATCCAGTAATAGCCGTCGGCGTCCCGGCGGCAGCCGTCGCCGGTGAAGTAGGTGCCCGGGTACTGGCTGAAGTAGGTGTCGAAGAACCGCTGGTGGTCGCCATAGACGGTGCGCATCTGGCCGGGCCATGAGTCGGTGATGACCAGCGCGCCCTCTGCCGCGCCTTCGAGCACCGCGCCGTTGGCCGGATCGACCAGCGCCGGCTGGACGCCGAACATCGGCTTCGTCGCGCTGCCGGGCTTCAAATCGGTCGCGCCGGGCAAGGGCGTTATCATGTGGCCGCCGGTTTCGGTCTGCCACCAGGTATCGACGATCGGGCAGCGGGTGCCGCCGACCACGCGGTGATACCATTCCCACGCTTCGGGATTGATCGGTTCGCCCACGCTGCCGAGCAGGCGCAGCGAAGCGCGGCTGGTCCGCGTGACCCACTCATCGCCTTCGCGCATCAGCGCGCGCAGCGCGGTGGGAGCGGCGTAGAAGATTTCGACCTGGTGCTTGTCGACCACCTGCCAGAAGCGGCCGAAATCGGGGTAATTCGGCACCCCTTCGAACATCACCGTGGTCGCGCCGTTGAGCAGCGGGCCATAGACGACATAGCTGTGCCCGGTGACCCAGCCGATATCCGCCGCGCACCAGTACACCGGCATCGTGCCGTCGGCGCCGGCGCGGTAGTCGAAGGTGTATTCGTGGGTCATCGCCACCCACACCGCATAGCCGCCAGTGGTGTGGAGCACGCCCTTGGGCTTGCCGGTGCTGCCGCTGGTGTAGAGAATGAACAACGGGTCCTCGGCGCCCATCTCCTCCGGCTCGCAGTCGGCGGGCTGCGCGGCGGCGGCGCTGGCCCAGTCGAGGTCGCGGCCCTCCACCATCGGCACCTCGGCGCCGGTGTGGGCGAGGATGATCACCCGGCGGACTTTGCCATAGCGTTCGAGCGCGGCGTCGACATTGGCCTTCAAGGGAATGCGCTTGCCGCCGCGCAGGCCTTCGTCGGCGGTTATCACGACATCGCTGTCGCAATCGACAATCCGGCTGCCGAGCGCGTCGGGCGAGAAACCGGCAAAGACGATCGAATGCACCGCGCCAATCCGCGCGCAGGCGAGCATCGCCACGGCCGCTTCGGGCACCATCGGCAAGTACAGGGTGACGCGGTCGCCGCGCGCCACACCTTCAGCCTTGAGCAGGTTGGCGAAACGGCAGACGGCCGCGTGCAGCTCGCGGTAGGTGAGCGCGCGGACCGGGTTGGCCGGATCGTCCGGTTCCCAGATGATCGCTACCTGGTCGCCACGCGTAGCAAGGTGGCGGTCGAGGCAGTTGGCTGCGAGGTTGAGCGTCCCGTCGGCGAACCAGCGGATGCGGAAGTCGGCCTCGGCGAAGCTCGTGTCCTTGACCTCGGTAAAGGGGTGAATCCAGTCGATCCGCCGCGCCTCGCCGCGCCAGAAGTTGTCCGGATCGTCGATCGAGGCGCGGTATTTGAGCGCATAGGCGGCGGCGTCGATCAACGCGTTGTCGGCCCATGGCTGCGGAACCGGGTGGACTACTGGTTCGCTCATCGCCGCACTCCTTCGCGCACACCAATCCCCTTTTCGTTATCCCCGCGAACGCGGGACCCAGGGAAGCGTAGAGCCGCAAGAGCCGACTGGGTTCCCGCGTACGCGGGA
>JANOAH010000296.1:0-18904 GCA_031411075.1 Erythrobacteraceae bacterium | reverse complement strand
CGAACTGCCGCTGGTCATCTCCGACCACGCCGACTGGACCGAACTGACCCGCACCATCGAGGAAGTGAACCCGGCCGAATCGTGGATTACCCACGGCCGCGAGGAAGCGCTGCTGCGCTGGTGCCAGCTCCACCAGCGGCGGGCGCGGGCGCTCGCGCTGGTCGGGTACGAGGATGAGGATGACTGAGGTTTCCCAGCCTGCGCCGAAGGCGCTGTATTGTTTGGCGCAGAGATTGCAGAGGAGCAGAGATCGCAGAGATCTTGGTGCAACCCCTCTGCGCCCTCTGCTCCTCTGCGGCCTCTGCGTGAAACCTCTTTTCTTCTTTCCTGCGGCGCAGGCCGAACGTCAGCCGTAGCGTGGAAACCTTCGCTGCCTTGGTCGATGCGCTGGTCTATACGCGCAGTCGCAACGAGAAGCTGCGGCTGATCGCGGAATACTTGCGAGGCACGCCCGACCCCGATCGCGGCTGGGCGCTCGCCGGGCTCACCGATTCGCTCAGCTTCCTGGCGGTGAAAGGCGGCACGGTCCGCGGACTGATGATGGAGCGGGTCGACCCGGTGCTGTGGACGCTGAGCCGCGATTTCGTCGGCGACACCGCGGAAACGACCAGCCTGCTATGGCCCGAGCCGCTCGGCGAGGTCGCGCCGCCGCCGACGGTGAGCGAGGCGGTGGCGCTGCTCCAGGCGATGACGCGCACCTCGGTCCTTGTCGAACTGCCGCGCCTGCTCGACCGGCTCAGCGCCGATGGACGCTATGCCCTGATCAAGCTCGCCACCGGGGCGATGCGGGTCGGCGTCTCGGCGCGGCTGGCCAAGACCGCGTTCGCGCAGGCGTTCGCGGTAAGCGTCGAGGAAGTCGAGGAATACTGGCACGCGCTCGCCCCGCCTTATGCCGAGCTGTTCGCCTGGGCCGCCGAGGGCGCACCGCCGCCCGACACCGAAGCGATGCCGCTGTTTCGCCCGTTCATGCTCGCGCACCCGCTCGAGGACATGGTGCTCGACCTCACCGACTATGTCGCCGAATGGAAGTGGGACGGCATCCGCATGCAGCTCGTGCATGCCGGCGGCGAAACGCGTCTCTATTCGCGCACCGGCGACGACATCAGCGCCAGCTTCCCCGAAATGGCTGCCGCGTTGACCATCCCGGCGGTGCTCGACGGCGAACTGCTGGTCCGCGGGGCGCATCAGGGGGGTGAGGCGGGCGGCGCGGCCAGTTTCAACGCGCTGCAGCAGCGGCTCGGCCGCAAGACCGTGTCGAAAGCGATGCTGGTCGATTACCCGGCCTTCGTGCGGCTTTACGATGTGCTGATCCTCGACGGCGAGGACTTGCGCGAATTGCCGTGGACCGAACGCCGCGCCCGGCTCGAAGCGCTGATGGCGCGCCTGCCAGCCGACCGCTTCGATCTCAGCGCCGTGGTCGATGCCAACCACTTCGAGCACTTGGGCGAAATCCGCAGCCGCTCGCGCGACGACGCGATCGAGGGCTTGATGCTCAAGCGCCGAGATTCGCCCTATGTCGCCGGCCGCCGCACCGGGCTGTGGTACAAGTGGAAGCGCGATCCGCTGCTGATCGATTGCGTGCTGATGTACGCCCAGCGCGGCAGCGGCAAACGGTCGAGCTTCTATTCGGACTATACCTTCGGCTGCTGGGACGGCGATCCCGACCAGGGCGCCGATCTGGTGCCGGTCGGCAAGGCCTATTTCGGCTTCACCGACGAAGAGCTCAAACAGCTCGACCGCCACGTCCGCACCCACACCGTCAATCGCTTCGGCCCGGTGCGCGAAACCGACAAGAGCCTGGTGTTCGAAGTCGCGTTCGATTCGATCCACGCTAGCAAGCGCCACAAGTCAGGCGTCGCCATGCGCTTCCCCCGCATCAGCCGCATCCGCTGGGACAAACCCGCGCACGAGGCCGACCGAATGGACAGCGTGCGCGCGATGATCAAGGATTGAAGCGATGGAAAGCCTCGCCGCCAATCTTGCCGAGATGACCCGCACGCCGCTGCTGCCCGAACACATCGCGGCGATGCGCGCGATCGGGACCGAGCGCCGCTATCGTGACGGGGCCATCGTGGCCGAAGCCGGCGATGCGATGGACCGGTTCATCTACATCCTCGACGGACATCTCGAGCCGCTCGACCCGCTCACCCGCGAGCGGTTTCTGCCGCACGACCTGGGTCCGGCCCAATTCGCCGGCGACATCGCGTTTCTGGCCGGCGGGGTGTTTCCGCTGCCGCTCAGAGCCTTGGGTGCGCTGACCACGCTCGAAGTCGAGCGTGAGGCGATGCTGGCGCTGATGCGCGAAGTGCCCGAACTGTCGGACATCGTCATCACCGTGTTCGCCGCGCGCATCCGCCGCCAGCTCGAAGCCAGCGACGCCAGCCTGCTCCTGATCGGCGACGATGGCGACGGCGAGATCATGCGGCTGGCCAGCTTCGCCAGCCGCAATCGGCTGCCGTTCAAGTTGCTGACGCGCGGCAGCGACGAGGCGCGCGCGGCGGCGAGCGCAGCGGGCATCGGCGCCGATCGCGCCGCGGTGCTGTGGGGAACGGACGAGGTGAGCGACCGTTCGCCCGCCGCGGTCGCCGGGCGACTCGGCCTGCAATTGCCGCTCGATGCCAGCGTCACCTACGATGTGATCATCGTCGGCGGCGGCCCGGCGGGGGTGGCGGCCGCGGTCTATGCCGGGGCCGAGGGGCTGTGCGCGCTGGTGGTCGAGGATACCTCGATCGGCGGCCAGGCCGGCACGTCGAGCCGGATCGAGAACTACCTCGGCTTCCCGACGGGCATTTCGGGCGCCGACCTGGTCTGGCGCGGCGAAGTGCAGGCGATGAAGTTCGGCACCCGCTTCGCCATGCCGACCCGCGCCACCGCCATCGCCGAAAACGACGGCGGGTTCTGCGTCACGCTCGATTGCGGCCGCCAGGTCTGCACTCGCGCGGTTATCGTGGCGACCGGCGTGCAGTACCGCCGGCTGTCGCTCGACCGGCTCCAGGACCTCGAAGGCGTCGGCGTGTTCTACGCCGCCACCGACATGGAAGCGCGCTTCTGCCGCGAGGCCGAAGTGGCGATCATCGGCGGCGGCAATTCGGCCGGACAGGCGGCGATGTACATAAGCCGCCACGCCCGGCACGTCCACCTGCTGGTGCGCTCGAAGTCGCTCGCCGCGTCAATGTCGCAATACCTGTCGAGCCGGCTCGAAGCCAACCCGGCGATAACCATCCACTA
Organism: Erythrobacteraceae bacterium; assembly: GCA_031411075.1. Taxonomy (GTDB): domain Bacteria; phylum Pseudomonadota; class Alphaproteobacteria; order Sphingomonadales; family Sphingomonadaceae; genus Croceibacterium_A. The sequence continues at coordinate 15,676 of JANOAH010000296.1, read as the reverse complement.
CGAAACCGCGGTGGCGGCGTTGCATGGCGAGCCCCGGCTCGAAGCGATCGATCTGGCGCGTCCCGATGGCACCGAGCGGCTGGGTGTGCGCGCGTTGTTCGTGATGGTCGGCGCGGCGCCCAACACCGGCTGGCTCGGCTCCTGCATTGCGCTCGACGACAAGGGCTTCGTCCAGACCGGCGCCGCGGCCGGCGCGGCGAGCGATTACGCCACCTCGGTGCCCGGGCTATTCGCGGTCGGCGATGTGCGGGCAGGGTCGGTCAAACGCGTCGCCTCGGCCGTCGGCGAAGGCTCGGTGGCGATCAGCCACGTCTGGGCCCACCTCAACGAAGGCGCGGCCACGGCCTAGTCGCGCAACGCAACTGTCGCCGTCTTGGCGTCAGCCCAACGACCAGGCGCGGCGGAGTTCGGCGTGGTGGCGTTCGGCGAGGCGGCAGTAGCGTTCGGTCTGGAAGGCGATTTTCTCGACTTGCGCTTCGCTTTGCGATTTCAGGAATTTGGCTGGGCGGCCGACCCATATTTGCCGCGCCGGAATGAGCTTGCCTGGGCTGAGCAGCGCGCCGGCGCCGAGCATCGCGCCGCTGCCGATGCGGCATTGGTCCATCGCCACCGCGCCCATGCCCACGAACGCGCGGTCTTCGAGCACCGCGCCGTGCACCACCGCCATGTGGCCGATCACGCAGTCTTCGCCGACCAGCGTCGGCGCGCCGTCGGTATCGGGGCGCGGGCCTTCGACATGAAAGACGCTGCCGTCCTGCACGTTGGACCGCGCGCCCACTTCGATGCGGTGGATGTCGCCGCGCAGCACGCAGTTGTACCAAACGCTGGCCTGCGGCCCGACCGTGACATCGCCGATGATCCGCGCGCCCGGAGCGATGAAAGCGGTTTCGTGGATGGCGGGCACCTTGCCCTCAAACGGCAGGACCGTGGCCCAGGGGAAGCGCTCGGCGCTCATGCGGCGAGTCTATGCCAGTCCGCGCGATCGAGCCCGTAAAGGATGATGCGGCCGCCATCGAGATCGTAAGTCGGATCGATGAAATCGAGGTCGGGCCGCCGGGCCATGCCGATGCGCTGCATCAGCCCCCAGCTGCGCGGGTTTGCCTTGACGGTGAGGGCGACGATGTGCGGCGCATCGAACTGCGTGAAGGCAAGGTCGCGCGCTGCCAGCGCGGCCTCCTTGGCATAGCCCTGCCCCCAGCAATCCTCGCGCAGCCGCCAGCCGATCTCGCAATCGCCGATCGGGCCGCCTTCGAGATCGCAACGCTTGAGCCCGCAGAAGCCGAGCACCGCGCCATCGGCCTTGCGCTCCATCACCCACAAGGTGTGGCCGTGCTCCGCCGCGCGTTCGAGCACGCGCCGGCGAAACCGCGCCTTGCCCCGGTCGTCCATCACTGGGGCGATGTGCTCCATCACCGCCGGTGTGTTGGTGTGCTCGAAAAACGGCGCGAAATCGCTCTCGCGCCAGTCGCGCAGCACCAGCCGATCGGTTTCGTGGCGGAATTCAGGCACGCGCGAGGCCATAGATCTTGGTCGGGTTCTCGTCCGGCGGATAGAGCGGGTCGTGGTAATCGAGATGGGCCAGTCGCTCCATCCCCAGCCGCTCCATCACTCGCCATGACGGGCGATTGGCTTCGGAGGTTTGCGCGAACACCGTGGCGAAGCCCCAGCGTTCGAACATCGCCGCCATCAGCGCGGCCGCCGCTTCGGTGGCATAGCCCTGGCCCCAGCCATCGGCGCGCAGGCCCCAGCCGATCTCGGGCTGACCGCGCAAGCCACCGGGCGCAGCGTCGCCCTTGATCGGGCCGAACCCGCAATTGCCGAGAAACGCCTGGTCGGCCGCGCGCTCGATCGCCAGCCAGCCGCCGCCCTCATCGGTCCAGCTGGCCTGCTGGCGGCGGAAGCGGGCGGTGCTCTCTTCCACCGAGGTGACGCCCCCGAGGTGGGCGCGCACCGCGGGCGTATTCATGTGCCTGTGCCAGGCGTCGAGGTCACTGTCGCGAAACCGGCGCAGCACCAGTCGCGGCGTTGCGAACAGGACGTCAGCCACCGAGCAACCGCGCCGCCAGCGGCGCATGATAAGTCAGCACGCCCGCACAGCCGGCGCGCTTGAACGCGGTGAGCGTTTCGAGCACCAGCGCGTTGCGTTCCCCGGCGCCGGCCGCCGCCGCGGCTTCGAGCATCGCGTATTCGCCGCTCACCTGGTAGGCGAACACCGGCACGTCGAACCGCTCCTTCACCCGGCGCACGATGTCGAGATACGGGAGCCCGGGCTTGACCATCACGCTGTCGGCCCCTTCGGCGAGGTCGAGCGCGACTTCGCGCAGCGCCTCTTCGCCGTTGGCCGGGTCCATCTGGTAGCTAGCCTTGTCGCCCTTCAGCAGCCCGCCCGAGCCGACCGCGTCACGGAACGGGCCGTAGAACGCGCTGGCGTACTTGGCGGCGTAGGCCATGATCTGAACGTTGGGGTGGCCAGCCATTTCAAGCGCCATGCGGATCGCCCGGACGCGGCCGTCCATCATGTCCGACGGGGCGATCACATCGGCGCCGGCCGCGGCCTGGTTGAGCGCCTGGTCGACCAGCACCGCCACCGTATCGTCGTTGACGACATAGCCGGCGGCATCGACCAGCCCGTCCTGGCCGTGACTGGTATAAGGGTCGAGCGCGACGTCGGTGAGCACGCCGAGATCGGCGCCGCAGGCATCCTTGATCGCGCGGATCGCGCGGCACATCAGATTGTCGGGGTTGAGCGCTTCGGCCCCATCGTCGCTGCGCCGGCCGGCGGGCGTATTGGGGAACAGCGCCACGCACGGGATCCCCAGTGCCACCGCTTCTTTCGCCCGCGCGGCGATATGGTCGACCGACCAGCGCGACACGCCGGGCAGGCTGGCGATCGGGGTTTCGACCCCGCTGCCGTCGGTGACGAACAGCGGCCAGATCAGGTCCGCCGGGGTCAGCACGGTTTCGCGATGCAAGGCACGGCTCCACGCGGTGGCGCGGGTGCGGCGAAGGCGCAAGTTGGGATAGGAGCCGGTCATCGCGGGCCGCCTCCTGCCGCAAAACGCGCGGGCGGGCAATCAGGCGGGGTTAGCGAAGGGCCTCGGCGCCGAGCCGGTCGATCTCGCGCACCGGTCCGGTCGATGCGGCGCTATCGGGCGCGAGCTTGGCCAGCGACGCGCCGGGCGTGACCCGCTGCAGCTCGGCAAGGCGAGCGCGGAACTGTGTCAGCTCGGCCCCGGCGAGCTGCGCGCGCAGGACGAACTGCACGCCGGCCGGGTTCACCGTCGCACCGTTGCGATACATCTCGTAGTGCAGGTGCGGGCCGGTCGAGAGCCCGGTCGAGCCGACATAGCCGATCACCTGGCCGCGGCTGACCCGCTGGCCGCTCGCCACCGCGATGCGGCTCATATGGCCATAGCCGGTGCCAAGGCCCCCGCCGTGCGCCAGCTTGACGTAATTGCCGTGCCCGCCGTGGCGGCCGGCGAACTGGACCACGCCATCGGTGACGGCATAGATCGGGCTGCCCGAACGCGCGGCGAAATCCATCCCGGCGTGCATCCGGGTGTAGCCGAGGATCGGGTGGCGTCGCCGGCCGTAGTTCGACGAGACGCGGCCATTGACCGGCATCAGCAGTCCCGAACGCTGTTCGCCCACGCCCGACGCTTCGTAGAATGTGCCGTTGCTACCCCAGCGCAGCAATTGCTTGCGCGGCTTGCCGTCGCGCAGCAGCCCCGCATAGAGCAGCTTACCGACTTCGATTTCGCCGGTGGCGGCGCGGCGATATTCGACCACCAGGTCGAATTCGTCGTTGCTGCCGATACCGCTGTCGAGATCGACTTCGTTGCCCAGCGCGCGCAAGTACTGCTGCACCGAGCTGGCCGGCGCGCCGGCGGCGCGGGCGGAACGGTATAGACTGGGGCCGACCTGGCCGCGAATCCGCAGCGGTGTCGAATCGACCTTGATCGGTCGCGGATCGAGCGCGAGCCGGCCGCCCTGGCGTTCGACGCCGAGCTGGAGATCGAAGCGAGCGCGGAACGACAGCGCATCGAGCGGACGCGCGGCACCCGGCGTCGGACGGCGGCCAAGCGTGATGTCGATCTTGGTCCCGGGCTCGATCTGGCCGAGCGGCACCTGGCCCGCGACCAGCGAGGCGATATAGTCGGCCTCGGCCCCGCCGACCCCGGCGCGTTCGAGCATGCGCGAGAAACTGTCGCCGCGCGCCAGCGTCGCCTCGAGATCGAGCCGCGGACGATCGGGTGCGCTCCTGAGCGGCGAGACTACCGCGGTCGCGCCCATGTGCCGGCCGGAATCAGCGCCGAGCGCCAGCGGCATGATCATCTGACTGCGGAATTCATCGCGCACCGGATCGTCGATTTTCATCACCGGCGCGGCTTCGACCGGGGCAAACCCCGGCCAGCCGGCGAGCGCGATGGCGGACAGGGCGATCAGCGTTCCGGCCCCGCGCAGCCAACGGCCCGAGCCGATGTCTTCGGCGAGGTCGGGAACGAGGTCGATGGTGGCGAAGCGGCGCGAAACGCGCTCGCGCCAGCGGGTGTAGCGGGTGGCGAGGCTGCGGACTTCAGGCGTCGGCGCCGCAATGGCAGCCGCCGCCGCGAGCGGCCAATTGCCGTCGCCAGTGCTGTCGCACGCTGCGCTACCGCTGTACTCGAACAAGAGCGCCCTCCAGTGCGGCGCGCGCTCCTTCCGCCGATCCGTGCGGAAGAAGGCGCGACCCGATCCCGGCCACGTCACTGGCAAACAGCACTGCCGCCATAAAGTTAATTTGTCCTAAATCGAGGCGAGCCGAGTCCGCCTTGCGGCGAGCCGAGTCCGCGTGCGGGAACCGCGGTTTTGACTCGGCCAGCGCAGCGCATGTGTCGGCCGTGGGGCTGCTGGTTTCGCGCAGAGGCCGCAGAGGAAAGGAGGTCGCAGAGAAAGGTCGGTCCGAGCCGAAGGCTCATCCTCTTTCCCAGATGCTGCGGAAGACGCAACGATTGCGGGTTGAAAGCGGCTCCGCCGCCAGCGCAGCATCTCTGCGCCTCTGCGGTCCTCTGCGCCTCTGCGCGAAACCCTTCCTTCTTCAAATGGCTGAACTTGCGCCGCGCGCCCGCGCCAGCCACATTGGGCAGACCGTGATCGCATCCCGTTCCGACAGCCGCCTGCGCGCGGTGCTTGGCCCGACCAACACCGGCAAGACCCATCTCGCGATCGAGCGGATGTGCGGCCATTCGAGCGGCGCGATCGGCTTTCCGCTGCGGCTGCTGGCGCGCGAGGTTTATGACAAGGTCCGCGAGCTCAAGGGCGACGCCAAGGTGGCGCTGATCACCGGCGAAGAGCGGATCGAGCCGCCGCAGGCGCGCTACTTCCTGTGCACTGCCGAAGCCATGCCGCGAAGTAGCGACAGTCTCGCCTTCATCGCGCTCGACGAAGCCCAACTCGCCGCCGATCGCGAACGCGGCCACATCTTCACCGACCGGCTGCTCCACGCGCGAGGCCGCGAGGAGACGATGCTGCTCGGTTCGGCCACGATCGCGCCGCTGGTCAAGGCGCTGCTGCCCGGGATCGAGATCGAGCAACGGCCGCGCTTCTCCACGCTGAACTATGCCGGAACCGCCAAGCTGTCGCGCCTGCCGCCGCGCTCCGCCGTCGTCGCGTTCTCGGTCGAGCAGGTTTACGCGGTGGCCGAAATGCTGCGCCGGTTTCGTGGCGGCGCGGCGGTGGTGATGGGCGGGCTGAGCCCGGAAACGCGCAACCGCCAGGTCGAACTGTTCCAGTCGGGCGAGGTCGATTACATCGTCGCCACCGATGCGATCGGCATGGGTTTGAACCTCGATGTCAGCCATGTCGCCTTCGCTTCGCTGTCCAAGTTCGACGGGGTCCGCCAGCGGCGACTGAGCCCGGCCGAAATGGCGCAGATCGCTGGGCGCGCCGGCCGCCACCAGCAGGACGGCAGCTTCGGCACGCTGAGCGGTGGCGAGAGCGGTGCGGTGACTTTCACCGATGACGAGGTCTATGCGATCGAGCAGCACCGCTTCGCCCCGCTGACGCGGCTGTTCTGGCGCTGTTCGGACCCTTCGTTCGACACGATCAATGCCTTGATCGACACGCTGGAGATGCGCCCGGACGAACCGCAACTGGCCGCCGCGCCCGAAGCGATCGACCTCGCCGTGCTCAAACGGCTGGCCGAAGACCCCGCGATCACCGCGGCCGTCACCTCGCCCGCACAGGTGCGGCGGCTGTGGGAGGTCTGCCAGCTGCCCGATTTCCGCCATCAGGGCCCCGATATGCACGCCCGCTTCGTCGCCCGGCTGTGGCAGGACTTGAGCCACGGCCATCTCGGGGCCGATTACGTCGCCGCGCGGGTCGCCGAGCTCGGCAACGCCGATGGCGATATCGACACGCTGCAAGGCCGCATCGCCTCAATCCGCAGCTGGTCCTACATCTGCCAACGGCCCGACTGGGTGCTGGCGCGTGACGAGATGGGCGCCCGCGCCCGCGACGCCGAGCGGCGCCTGTCCGACGCGCTGCACCAGCGACTGACCGAACGCTTCGTCAACCGCCGGACCGCGATCCTGATGAAGACGCTGGACAAGGACGCCGGCCTGCTGCGGGTGGCGCTGGGCGAGCGCGGACAGGTGCTGGTCGAAGACCAGCCGATCGGCCATCTCGACGGATTCCGCTTCGTGGTCGATGCCGATGCCAACCACGAGGACCGCAAGCTGATGCTGGCGGCGGCCGAAAAACATTTGCCGCACCTGCTGGCGTTGAAAGCGCAGGCGCTGATCCGCGACCAACTCGGCGAGCTTACCATCGAGGCCGGTGAAATCCGCAGCGCGGGCCGCACCATCGCCCGGCTCGAGCGCGGCAAGACGGCGTCGCGGCCCCGGCTCTCGCTGGGCAAGGAGCTCGGCGTGCTCGGGCCGGCGCACACGGCGCGACTGGCCGAGGCGCTCGGCGTGTGGCTCGAAGGCGAACTGGCATCGCTCGCCCCGTTGCGCGAGCTCGAGCGGGCGGCGCGGGCGCCCGAGGCCGGAAGCGAAGTGCGCGCCTTGCTCCTGACTCTGGCCGATGGCCACGGCGCGATGGCCCGCGAAGCCACGGGCCTGGCGCATGTTCCCAAGGAAAAGAGGGCGTTGCTGCGACGGCTTGGCGTCGTCATCGGCGCGCTCGATGTGTTTTCGCCCGCGCTGCTCAAGCCGGCGCCGCGCCGCGTGCTGCGCGCCATCGGTGCCGACCGCCGTCCGTTGAGCGAAGCCATGGCCGCAGTCATCGCCGGCAGCCGCGAGCTGCCCGCCGGATACCGCCGCGCCGGCAGCCAGGCGGTGCGGATCGACCTGGCCGAAAAGCTGTTCCGCGCCGCTCACGACCAGCGGGTCAACGCCCGGGGGAAGGCTTTCCGGCTCGAAACAGCGCTCGGCACCTCGATGGGGCTGACCGCCGACAATTTGCGCCACCTGCTGCGCGAAGCCGGGTTCCGCCCAGGCCAATCACGTCCGCTGCCCGAGGGCGCCTTTGGACCGCCGGCCCCGGTGCTGTGGTCGTGGCGCCCGCCGCGCAAGGACCGGCTGCCCGAACGCACCGCGAGCGAACCGGTGCGCGAAGGCGCGTTTGCCGCGCTCGCCGGTCTGGTGCCCTGATTTGCGCATCGACCGTCTGCTCCACGCCTTGCGCTTCGCCAAGACCCGGACGCTGGCGCAGCGCTGGATCGCCGAGCATCATATCCGCCGCAACGGCGAGCGCGTGACGCGACAGGATCAGCCGGTCGCGGTGGGCGATGTGCTGACGCTGCCGCTGAAAACGGGCGTCCTGGTGATCGAATTGCTAGCCCTGCCCGCCCGGCGCGGCCCGGCAGCCGAAGCGCGCGCCTGCTATCGCCCGCTTGACGCTGGCGCGGCAAAGACTCTAGGCCAGAGCGGGCCGCCAGAAGGGGATTGCTGAGCCATGACCTACGTCGTCACCGACGCCTGCATCAAGTGCAAGTACACCGATTGCGTCGAGGTCTGCCCGGTCGACTGCTTCTACGAAGGCGAAACGATGCTGGTGATCAATCCCAGCGAATGCATCGACTGCGGGGTGTGCGAGCCCGAATGTCCGGCCGAGGCGATCCTGCCCGATACCGAAGGCGGGCTCGAACAATGGCTCGAGCTGAACGCCAAGTTCTCGGCCGAATGGCCCAACATCACCCAGAAGAAGGATCCGCCGGCCGACGCCGACGATCACAAGGGCGAAGCGGGCAAATACGACCAGTTCTTTACACCGGAGCCCGGCGAAGGCGACTGAGTCGCCGTCCCGTCGCGGGACAGCGATCCAAGGCAAAATTGTCTCGATGCCTCCGTCGCTTAGGCGGGGCTGGTAATTTTATTGCGAATCTGCTATATAATCGGGCGAACCGCTCTTGGTTGGCCAGGGCGGTGCTCGATCCAGAGAAGGCAGGCTTTCCGCCAATCGCGTCATGTTCAAGGCAGGTCAGGCCGCCGATGGGTCGTGCGGTCCGGTTCCTGCGGCGCGTCAAAAACAAGAGCCTGGCCTGAGCGAAAGGACTTTCGATGGCTGTGAATGCCCCCGCATTCGATGTCGGTGATTACGTGGTCTATCCCAAGCATGGGGTCGGCCGGGTGGTCGAGCTGCAGAGCGAGGAAATCGCCGGCATGAAGCTCGAACTTTATGTGCTGCGCTTCGAGAAGGAGCGCATGACGCTGCGCGTTCCCGTCAACAAGGTCGAAGCGATCGGCATGCGCAAGCTGTCGAGCGACAAGACGCTGAAAGAGGCCATGGAAACGCTCAAGGGCAAGCCCAAGGTCAAGCGCACGATGTGGAGCCGCCGGGCGCAGGAATACGAAGCCAAGATCAATTCGGGCGACCTGGTATCGATCGCCGAAGTGACGCGCGACCTGTTCCGCCCCGAGGACCAGCCCGAGCAGAGCTATTCCGAGCGGCAGATCTTCGAAGCCGCGTCGAGCCGGCTGGCGCGCGAGCTGGCGGCGATGGAAAAGACCGACGAGCCGACCGCGCTCACCAAGATCCTCGACGTGCTCAAGACGTACGCGCCGCAATACTACGAATCGACCACCGAAGACGCCTGATCGGCGTCGCTGGTTGGCAAAGGGGCGCCCGGGGCAACCTGGGCGGCCTTTTCCTTGCGCCGCATGATCTCGCCGAAACGCCGTCGCGGCCCGACGAATGCGATTGAGCCGCTGACCATCCTGTATTATTGTGCTAATACACAAACACAGGAGGCTTCTCGCCATGCGACTCGACGAGCTGTTCAAGAATCTCGGCACTATCGCCGGTACGATCGGCGCCCAGGTGCGCGAAGCGGCGTTTCAGGGCGTGCCACTCGACCAGCTCGACCTGACCGGGCCGGCGCCCAGCGAAGTCTCGCTGCTCGGCCCGGCCCAGGTGTTCGTCAGCGTGGGCGAGGTGTTTCGCATCGACGTCGAACCTGGCGCCGCCGGCGACGAGGTGCGTTTCAACGCCAGTGACGCGCGGCTGAGCATTACCGGCGGTGACGGCTCGGCGGTCATCCATGTCGCCCTGCCCGCCGTGGCGAGGGTTGCGGTGGCCGGATCGGGGCGCCTGACGGTGGAACGGCTGGTGGCGGGCGGTGAGGTTTCGGTGGCGGGTTCCGGCCGGCTGGAGATTGCCGCGGTCGATGGCGGATCGCTCAAGGCCAGCATCGCCGGCAGCGGCCGCCTGGCCGCCGATGGCCGGGTCGACAATCTCGAACTGTCGATCGCCGGCAGTGGCAGCTGCGACGCCGAAGGTCTGGTGGCCGAGCAGGCCGCGGTCCACATCGCCGGGTCGGGCGATGCGATCTTCACCTGCAACGGCGAAGTGTCCGCGCACCTGATGGGGTCGGGCAATGTGATCGTGCGTGGCTCGGCGCGCTGCAGCGTCCACTCGATGGGCTCGGGCACGGTGACCTGCGAGCGCGCGAGGGAGAGCGCCGATTAGCCGCGGCGTTTCGCCCGAATTGCCGGGGCCCGATCAGGGTTTGGCGGACGGGGGCTGGCCAAGCCCGCGCGCGCTTGTTAGCGGCGGCGCCTGATGCGCCCGCCCGCCTCTCGCCCGCGCCTGCGCAAGCGCGAAATCGCCTTGGCCCTCGGCGCCGGGGCTCTGGCCGCCGGCACGGCCGCGGCGATCCTGTCCGACAGCATCGGCGACGGCGAGGCGGCCCGGACCGAAAGCAGCGTTGAAGGCAGCCTCACTTACCAGGTCGCCGCGTTCGACGAAATTTCCAGCGTCGGCCCGCAAGAAGTGATCATCCAGCTCGGCGAACGGGCGACGGTGCGTTCGGAGGGGTCGACCGCAGCCCTCGCGGCGTTCGAAGTGGTGGTCGAGGACGGCGAGCTGGTTATTCGGCCGAAGAGCGGGCGCGATCAGTTCGACCGCGACGCGCTCGAGGGCGTGACCTTCGTCATCACCGTGCCCAGGCTCATCGGCGTGGCGCTGGCCGGATCGGGCAACATGTCGATCGACCGGATCGAGAACGGCGAATTCACAGGGACCATCGCCGGATCGGGCGATCTGTCGATCGGGCACATGGCAGTCGACCAATCCACCTTCGCGATCGGCGGATCGGGGGCCATCCGGGCGCAAGGCTCGTCCCGGCGCACCATGGTCGAGATCGGCGGCTCGGGCGAGATCGATGGCAATGGCCTCACCAGCGAGACCGCCTCGGTCGAAATCGCCGGGTCGGGCGATGTCGCGCTCAATGTCTCGCGCAGCGCCGAGATCTCGATTGTCGGCAGCGGCGATGTCGAGATAAGCGGCGGCGCGCGCTGCGAGATCAACAAGGTCGGCGGGGGCGAAGTGCGCTGCGACGGCCCGGTCGGGTAAGGTTCACTCGCCGGCAAGGCAGCCGCGCCTATGGCGCAGGGCGAGGAGAGCCACGATGGGTCATGCTATGCGAATTCTGTCCGCCGGTATCGCGGCCCTGGCGCTGCAAGGGTGCCTGGCGCAGACCGCGGTCGATGTCGTCACCCTGCCGGTCAAGGTGGCCGGCGCCGGGCTCGACGCGGTGACCACCAGCCAGTCCGAAGCCGACCAGAAGCGTGGGCGCGACATTCGCCGCCGCGAACAACGCGTGGGCGAACTGCAGCGCGATTACGATCGCCAGATTGCGCGCTGCAGCGAAGGCGTGCGCCGCGCCTGCGACGACGCGCGCGTTACCTATGCCGAAATCCAGCAGTTGTTGCCGGGTCTGCCGGTCGAGCCAGCGCCCCGCTAGGCCGCCGCGCGCCGCAGCCGATCGTTGATCGCCGCGCCGATGCCGATATCGGGAATCGGTGCCACGGCGATCCGCGGCCGGTCCGAAGCTGCCGCCCGATGCAGGCAGGCGTAAAGCCGCGCGGCCGCCAGCGCGAGGTCGCCGCTTTCCGACAGCGAACAGTCGCCCGGGCCCGGGCCGAAACCGATCAGATACTCGTCCTCGGCCGCCCGGTTTGCATCCAGCCGCAACGGCTTTCCGGGCGAGTAATGCCGCAGCATCTGCCCGGGGGCCTCGATCCGATCGTCCGCCACGGCGTCCGCCGGGCCGAGCGCGACGCGCAGTTCGTCTGCGTCGATCGGCCCCTGCCGCAGCAGCGCCCAGCCGCCGCCCGGCCGCACCGCGACGATGGTCGATTCGAGCCCGCGCGGGCAGGCCCCGCCATCGAGGATCGCGGCGATCCGCCCATCGAGCCCGGCAGAGACATGATCGGGCGTGGTCGGGCTGACCGCGCCGCTGGGGTTGGCCGAAGGCGCGGCGAGCGGCAACGCGGTTAGCTCGAGCAAGCGGCGCGTGGCCGGATGGTCGGGCATCCTGAGCGCGACGGTGCCCAGTCCGGCGGTCACCGCTGGGGCGATGCCCGCACCGGGCTTCATCGGCAGGACCAGCGTCAGCGGACCGGGCCAGAACCGTGCCGCCAAGGCTTCCGCCCGCGCATCGAGCTCGGCCAAGGTACGCGCGATGGCCAGCGAGGCGACATGGATGATCAGCGGGTTGAAATCGGGCCGGCCCTTGGCGCGATAGATCGCCGCCACCGCCGCTTCGCTGTCGGCGCGGCCGGCGAGGCCATAGACGGTCTCGGTCGGCACCGCGACAAGTTCGCCGGCTTGCAGCAGCGTGGCGGCCCGCGTCAGCCCCGCCTGATCGGCCTGCAGCCGTTCGGTCTCCTTGCCGCCCATCGCGCGGGCCTATAGGCGAGCGGGCGATGAAAGACCAAGCTTGTGCCGAACCAAGCTCCGGAGCGGAGTGGACCGCCGCCCCAGCCTATGTCTGGACCGGGGCCATGGCGCGCGCGGTGGCGCGGATCGAGGCACCGCGACTGGCGCTGCTGCGCGGAATCGACCAGCAGAAAGCGGCCGCGGCCGAGAACGTGCTGCGCCTTGCCCGCGGCCATGCCGCGCACGACATGCTGCTGTGGGGCGCGCGGGGGATGGGCAAGTCGGCGCTGGTCCGCTCGGCCGTGGCGACGGCGCAGGAGGTCGAGCCTGGCCGGATCGCGCTGGTCCAGGTGGCGACCGACGCCGTGGCGTCGCTCGGCGCGCTGTTCATCGCGCTCATCGCGCAGCCGCGCCAATTCATCGTTTTCATCGACGATCTGGGCTTCGCGCCGGGCGATGCCATGGGCCCGCGTCATTTGCGCAGCTGGCTCGACGGCGGAGTCGAAGCGCGGCCGGGCAACGTGCGGCTGGCGGTCACCTCGAACCGCCGCGCCATCGTGGATCGCGAGGCGAACGAGCAGGTAAGTGGTTCGCTTGGGCCGCTCAATCCGCGCGACGCGCTCGACGACCAGTTGGCACTGGCCGACCGATTCGGGCTGTCGCTCGGCTTCCATGCCTGCTCGCAGGACGAATACCTGGCCATTGTCGCCGGCTACGCGGCCGACCACGGGCTCGGCTGGGACGAGGCGGACGCGCTCGAATGGGCCAAGCGCCGCGGCGCCCGCTCGGGCCGGGTGGCCTGGCATTTCATCACCGAACTGGCCGGGCGCGCCGGCCAGGCGCTGTAGCGCCTCAGTCGACCGCGCCTTCCTCGAACGCGCGGCGCGGATCGCCGCGCAGCTCGCGCTGCGGCGGCAGTCTCTCGCCGGTGGCCCGCTGCGGGGCGGCGCTTGGCCGGGCGCCCGGGGCGGTGACGCGCCAGATGATATTGGCGGTATCGTCGCTGACCAGAAGTGCGCCGGTCTTGTCCCACGCCACCCAGGTCGGCCGGCCGTGCGTCTCGCCATTGCCGGCAAGGAAGCTCTTGAGCACCGAGAGCGGCTTGCCGACCGGGTTGCCGCGCGCATCGAAGCGCACGAACACCACGTCGTAACCGGCCGCGGGCTTGCGGTTCCACGAGCCGTGGCGGGCAATCACCGCGCCCTGCCCGAAGGCGTCGCCGAGCGTGGTCCCTTCCTTGGTGAACGCGAGCCCGAGCGCAGCGACATGCGGGCCGAGCGCGTATTCGGGCGTGCGGCTGTAATCGACCAGCCCATTGGGCATCGGATGATCGACGCGGGCATCGACGTTCTCGCCCCAGTAGAACCATGGCCAGCCGTAAGTCACGCCGATCGGCACGTTGGTCAGATAATCGGGCACCAGGTCGCTGCCGAGCTGGTCGCGTTCGTTGACCGTGGTCCACAGTTCGCTGCTCCACGGGTTCCAGGCGAGGCCATTGGGATTGCGCAGCCCGCCACCGAAGATGCGGGAGCGGTTACTGGCGAGGTCGAGCTCGTGGATCGCCGCGCGGCCTTCCTCGATCTCCATTCCGCCATCGCCAATGTTGGAGGCTGAGCCGACCGCGATGTAAAGCTTGGTGCCGTCTTCGCTGAGCAGCAGGTTGCGCATCCAGTGATTGCCGGCTGCCGGCAGGTCCATCAGCTTGGTCGGCTCACCGCTGAGCGTGGTGGCGCCTGCGGGATAATCGAAACGCAGCACCGCGTCGTGGTTGGTGACGTAAAGCTTGCCGTCGGACCAGGCGAGGCCCGAAGGCGAGGCGAGGCCACTGCGCAGCTCGTGCCGTTCCTCGGCCACTCCGTCGCCATTCGCGTCGCGCAACAGCACGAGCTTGTCGGGCGACGGCACGGCGGCGCCGGCGCGGCTGAACAGCATTCCGGCGATCCAGTTAGTGATCGGGTTGCCACCGGTCACGACCCGCGCCGGGGCATTGCTTTCGGACACCAGCACATCGCCGTTGGGCATCGTGTACATCGTCCGCGGATGCTCGAGTCCCTCGGCGAAGCGCGTCACCTGCAGCCCCGCCGCCGCTTCGGGCGCGGCGCCATCGGCCCAGCCGATCGGCTTGGCCACGTCGACCGTCGGGATGGTCTGCGGATCGGGCTCGGCGAGCAGCGGATCGGTGCCGGTCACGTCGGCCAGGCTGTGTTCGGCAGGATCGCCGCGCACGATCCACCAGCCGGCCACCGCCAGCACGAGGACGAGAACGACGAGGGCGATGGCGATTTTCTTGAGGATGCGCATGAGCCGTGAAATAGGCCAAGCGCGGCTTTGCGGCAACGCCTTGTCGCGCTAGGCCCCGTGCCATGCACGCCTTTGCCACCGATCCGATGCTGCACAAGGCCGAACGCTATCGTGAGCTGGCCTCCGCCGCCGATGCTCTGACCGCGGGGGAGCCTGACGCGGTGGCCAACATGGCCAATGTCGCCGCCTTGATCTGGCAGCTTGTCCCCGATCTCAACTGGGCGGGGTTTTATCGCCTGGTGTCCGGCGAGCTGGTGCTCGGCCCGTTCTGCGGCAAGCCGGCGTGTATCCGCATCGCGCTCGGCCAGGGGGTGTGCGGCACGGCGGCGGCGAGCAGCGAGAGCCAATGTGTCGCCGATGTCCACGCTTTTCCCGGACACATTGCCTGCGATGCCGACAGCCGTTCCGAACTGGTCGTGCCGGTGATCCGCGATGGGGCAGTGATCGCGGTGATCGATCTCGACAGCCCGCTTGCCGCCCGGTTCGACGCCGACGACCAGGCCGGGATCGAGGCGCTCGCCGCACTGGTCGCCACGCGCATCTGAACGCCCCTGTTTGGGACAGCGCGCGCGAAAAGCTTTTGATTGGCGCGCCACACGATAGTCAACACCGGGTTAACGCCGGGCGCGGTCGAGGCGCCGGTGAACAGGGAATTCGGACCATGACCCATCGCGCCGCCTTGCTGCTTGCCGCTGCCGCCTTCGCTGGCCTCGCCACGCCCGCGCTGGCCCAGCACCACGACGATGGCCCGCCGCCGCTGCCCGAAATCGGCGGGTGGGACGAAGCCGCGCCGGGCCCGGACGGACCGATTCGGCGGCAAGTGCGCATCATGCGTCACGGCGGTCCGGGTGCCGACGGCGCCGACTATTACCCGACGCCGGGCTATTTGCCCGAACAAATCGATTGGCTCGAGGACTGCCGAGAGAACCGTGACGACCGCCGCGAAATTCGCGGCGAGGCGATCGGCGCCGGGGTCGGCGCAGTGTTCGGCGGGGTGGCCGGCAATCGCATCGCCGGGCGCGGCGATCGGACCGCCGGTACGCTGATCGGCGCCGGCGTGGGCGCGCTGGCCGGGGCTGCGGTGGGCGGCGCGGTGGCGGATGGAGGCGATCGCCGCGGGCCCGATTGGTGCGAGGACTTCATGGCCCGCTACTATGCCGATCACCCCGGCGGCTACGGCGTCGCCGATGATGACGACGACTACGGTCCGCACCGGCGTGGGCCGGCGCCT
>JANOAH010000295.1:0-3761 GCA_031411075.1 Erythrobacteraceae bacterium | reverse complement strand
CGGCGATCAGCACGCCGTTGGCGCCGGTGCGGCCGATGGTCGTGGCGGCATCGATGGCGCGCGCGACATCGTCGAGCCGCTCGGGAACGGCAATCGCGCAAACCGGTGGCGGCGGGGCGCCGGGCCTTGGGGTGGCGGCGCTGGAAGGCGGACCGAAGACGATCGCCGCCCCGTCGATGCGATAGCCGCGCACCAGCCCGGCACAGCGCGGTTCCCACCATAGCTCGGCCGTGTTTCCCGAGAGGGCGATGGCGTAGGGCTCGTTAAAATCGCGTCCATCGATCCCGGCGACGCGCCATTCACCCGCCAGGCCGGCGACCGGCGCGAGCGACGGCGATGGTGCGGGGGTGACGGCAGACGGGGATGAAGCCTCGGCTTCGGACCGTTCGGCCGGCGCCGGACCGCCTTGGCGGCACGCGGCTGCGGCGAGCAGCAAGGTAAGGCACACCGATCGGCGCATGATGATCCGGATGCGCGGTCCGGCGACTAAGGAAAAGCCCCGCCGGCCTGCTCCTGTGAAAGCAGGGGCACGCCGGCGGGGCCAATCTTGCCGCGTTAAGGACTTACTCCCCTTCGGCAGGGCTTTCCTCTTCGACCGCCTCGGGCGCTTCGACCGCACCCTCGTCGCTCTGCTGGAGGTAATCACCCGCGTCGGCATCGGTGCCGTGGGTTTCGCCTTCGACCATGGCCAGAGGATCGGCGAAGACCGCCGCTTCCGGACCCTGTTCGAGCTCGGCAGCGTGCTCTTCGGCGGCGGTGTTGGCCATGATCAGGTGCTCCTGCGCCTTCTTCCACTGCGCGCGGATCGCGGCGTCGCGGCTGTTGGCGGTGACCCTGAGGCGGTTCATGCCCGCGCCGGTGCCGGCGGGGATCAGGCGGCCGACGATCACGTTCTCCTTGAGCCCGATCAGCGTGTCCTTCTTCCCTTCGACCGCGGCTTGCGTCAGCACCCGGGTGGTCTCCTGGAAGCTCGCCGCCGAGATGAACGAACGGGTCTGCAGCGAGGCCTTGGTGATGCCGAGCAGCACGGGGGTGCCTTCCGCCTTGGCCTGGCCCTTGGTCAGTTTGGCGTTCATCTCGTCCATTTCCTCGCGGTCGAGCTGTTCGCCCGGCAGCAAGGTGGTGTCGCCGCCGTCGGTGATCTCGACCTTCTGCAGCATCTGGCGAACGATCACCTCGATGTGCTTGTCGTTGATCTTGACGCCCTGGAGCCGATAGACTTCCTGAATCTCCGCCACCAGGTACTCGGCCAACGCCTCGACCCCCAGCACTTCCAGAATGTCGTGCGGGTTGGGGCTTCCCGAAATCAGCGTGTCGCCCTTCTTGACGTGGTCGCCTTCCTGGACGTCGATGACCTTGGTCTTGGGCACCAGGTATTCGACCGGATCGCCCTCGTCCGGGATGATCGCGATCTTGCGCTTGGCCTTGTAGTCGCGGACGAACTCGATCCGCCCGCTGATCTTGGCGATCGTCGCCACGTCCTTGGGCATGCGCGCTTCGAACAGCTCGGCCACCCGCGGCAGACCGCCGGTGATGTCGCGAGTCTTGGCGGCTTCACGCGAAGCGCGGGCGAGGATGTCGCCGGCTTCGACCTGCTGCCCGTCTTCGACCGACAGCGCGGTGCCCGGGGCGAGCATGTAGCGCGCCGCCTCGGTCTCTTCGCCCTTCTTGCCGCCTTCGGCGCCGAGCAGGGTGAGCCGCGGCCGCAGGTCTTCCTTTTTCGAGCGGCCGGTGGCGCGATATTCGGTGACCACGCGCTGGGCGATGCCGGTGGCATCGTCGACGCGTTCTTCCATGGTCTTGCCGTCGGCCAGGTCTTGGAAGCGCACGGTGCCGCTGGTTTCGGTGATGATCGGCAGCGTGAACGGATCCCATTCGGCCAGCCGTTCGCCTTCCTTCACCTTGGCGCCGTCCTCGAACATCAGGACCGTACCGTAAGGCACACGGTGGATCGCGCGTTCACGGCCCTCGGCGTCGATCACCGCCATCTCGCCGGTGCGGGCGAGGCTGAGGCGGCGGCCGCGCTTGTCGACGATCGTCGGCATGTCACGATAATGGATCGTGCCGTCCGAGATCGATTCGAGGTGGCTGGTTTCGTTGACCTGCGCCGCGCCGCCGATGTGGAAAGTCCGCATCGTCAGCTGGGTGCCGGGCTCGCCGATCGACTGCGCCGCGATCACGCCGACCGCTTCGCCGATGTTGACCGGGGTACCGCGCGCCAGATCGCGCCCATAGCACTTGGCGCAGACGCCCTGTTCGGCCTCGCACACCAGAGGTGAGCGGATCTTGGCCGACTGGACTTCGGCTTCCTCGATCGCCTTGACCATCGGTTCGTCGAGCAGCGTGCCCGATTTGACGATGACTTCGCTGGTCTTGGCGTTGACCAGATCTTCGGCGGTGGTGCGGCCGAGAATGCGTTCGCCGAGCGAGGCGATGACCGCGCCGCCCTGGATGATCGCGCGCATCTCGAGCGCGCGTTCGGTGCCGCAATCCTCCTCGATCACCACGCAATCCTGGCTGACGTCGACCAGGCGGCGGGTCAGGTAGCCCGAGTTCGCCGTCTTGAGCGCGGTGTCGGCCAGGCCCTTGCGGGCGCCGTGGGTCGAGTTGAAGTATTCAAGGACGGTCAGGCCTTCCTTGAAGTTGGAGATGATCGGGGTTTCGATGATCTCGCCCGAAGGCTTGGCCATAAGTCCGCGCATGCCGGCGAGCTGCTTCATCTGCGCCGGCGAACCGCGCGCGCCCGAATGGCTCATCATGTAGATCGAGTTGACCTGCTTCTGGCGGCCGTCCTCGTCCTTGGGCGCAGCACGGATTTCGTCCATCATGGCGTTCGCCACCTGGTCGCCGCAGCGGCTCCAGGCGTCGATCACCTTGTTGTACTTTTCCTGCTGGGTGATGAAGCCGTCCTGGTACTGCTGCTCGTAATCGGCGACCAGCTTCTTGGTCTCATCGACCAGGCCATCCTTCGAATCGGGGATGATCATGTCATCCTTGCCGAAGCTGATGCCGGCCTTGAACGCATGGCGGAAGCCCAGCGACATGATCGCGTCGGCGAACAGCACCGTGTCCTTCTGCCCGGTGTGGCGATAGACGGTGTCGATAACGTCGCCGATCTCCTTCTTGGTGAGGAGCTTGTTGACCGTCTCGAACGGCACGGTGTGGCTCTTGGGCAGGCATTCGCCGATCAGCATGCGGCCGGGCGTGGTATCGACCCGGCGCATGAACTCGTTGCCCTTCTCGTCGGTCTGCGGGACTCGGGTGGTGATCTTCGAGTGCAACGTGACCGCGCCGACATGCAGCGCCTGGTGGACCTCGCTGATGTCGCCCAGGATCTTGCCTTCTCCGGGCTCGCCTTCGCGGTCCATGGTCAGGTAGTAAAGCCCCAACACCATGTCCTGCGAGGGCACGATGATCGGCTTGCCGTTGGCGGGCGACAGGATGTTGTTGGTCGACATCATCAGCACGCGCGCTTCGAGCTGGGCTTCGAGGCTCAGCGGGACGTGGACGGCCATCTGGTCACCGTCGAAGTCGGCGTTGAACGCCGAGCAGACCAGCGGGTGCAGCTGGATCGCCTTGCCTTCGATCAGCACCGGCTCGAACGCCTGGATGCCCAGACGGTGGAGCGTCGGCGCGCGGTTCAGCAGCACCGGATGTTCGCGGATCACCTCGTCGAGGATGTCCCAGACTTCCTTGCGCTCCTTCTCGACCCACTTCTTGGCCTGCTTGAGCGTCATCGACAGACCCTTGGCGTCGAGCCG